>JANXLY010000090.1 GCA_025354885.1 Acidobacteriota bacterium
CCAACCAGAAATCGCTATTTACAGATATGGATATTGGACAGCAGGGGGAACCTCAATTGTCGGCCAAGCAAAAACAGCTCCAAACCCGAATCATTATGCGGGTCCCAAATCCCGTTCCGAGCTAATTTGGACAGCAGTGGATTGAGAACACAATGGTTGCTGCCTAGGATAAGCCGAAATTGCATTTTTGCTGGTGAAACCCTAAGGTTGGATCATGTCCAATCCAATTTCACGCCGGGGAATTTTCTTTATGGGTATTCCCTTACAAGTTCTCGCAGCCAAGACGGAGAGCAATGAATTTCTGCCGCTCGAAGATCCTGGTCTCGTCAGGGAAATGGTTGGTGTATCCCATTCCAATCTCAAACGCGTTCGAGAGCTTTTGGAACTGAAGCCTGGGCTCGTGCGAGCCAGTATCGACTGGGGCTTTGGAGATTGGGAGACAGCTCTGGGTGCGGCATCTCATGTCGGTAATCGGGATATCGCTGAATTGCTCCTCGCAGGTGGTGCTGAGCCTACAATCCATTCGGCGGCTATGCTGGGGCATCTTGATGTGGTCCAAGCAATGGTGACGGCAATGCCAGGAGTGCAACGCAAGTATGGTCCGCATGGCATTACGCTTCTGGCGCATGCCAAGGCAGGCGGTGAAAAGGCGGCAGCAGTAACCAGTTATTTGACAGAACTTGGCGACGCGGGAACGCCACTGCCCTTGCAGCCAGTGACTGCCGAGCAACGAGATAGCGTGTTGGGGCGGTATGAATTTGGAAGTGGAGCGAGCGATTACTTCGAGGTAGATGTGCAAAAAAATCAACTCGGAATCAAGCGAGCCGGTGGACCGGAGAGAAGAATGTTGATGCATAGCGGATCGCTGGTGTTCTTCCCATCAGGGGCACCATGGGCCAAAATCGCATTTCAGCGTGAAGGCGCTGTGGTGAGCGGCTTCACGCTGAGAAGTGTTGGTTCGGGATTGTCGGCAAAACGGGTTTAAGCGCGCAGGTGTTTGTTGAAGAAGTCGAGGGTACGCTGCCAGGCCAATTTGGCGGCAGCTTCGTCGTAGCGCGGAGTGGTGTCGTTATGGAAACCGTGCTGCGTGTTTTCGTAAATGAAGGCGGCGTAATCGACTTTGTTCGCCTTGAGGGCTTCTTCGTAGGGAGGCCAGCCGGCGTTTACACGAGCGTCGTTGCCAGCGTAGTGAAGCATCAAGGGGGCATTGATTTTGGCGACGTCTTCTGCTTTGGGTTGGCCACCGTAGAAGGGCGCACCCGCGTTGAGATCGGCTCCGAGACGGACGGCGAGTGTATTCGTGATACCGCCCCCAAAACAGAAGCCGACTGAGCCAACTTTGCCATTGCCATCTTTGTGTGATTTGAGCCACTTGGCGACGGCGATGAAATCTTCGGTCATCTTGGCACGGTCGACGGTGCCGAAGAGCTTTCCGCCTTTTTCGTCATCACCAGGGTAGCCGCCGACGCTGGTCAAACCATCTGGAGCGAAGGCGATGAAGTTGGCAGCAGCGAAGCGTCGGGCAACGTCTTCAATATAAGGATTGAGACCGCGATTTTCGTGGATCACGAGGACGGTGGGAAGCTTGCCGCTCATCTTGGCGGGACGAGCAAAGAGCCCTTTGATGGTTCCATTGCCGTTGGGGGAATCAATACTCAGAACTTCGGCTTTGATGCGTGGATCGTCCTTGGGGACCTGTTGGGCCCAAGCGTAATTGGGCTTCAGACTCTCGTAAAGTGCGGCGACGGTTACGCCACCGACGGCGAAGCGCTTTGCGCCTTCGAGGAAGTCGCGGCGTTCAATGTCACCATGCACGTATTTGTCGAAGAGGTTCAGAAGCTCTTGGGGAAAGTCACTGGCTTTTTTGCGTTCCATAGGTTTGTGAAACTTAGCTTAGCGCTTTTGAAGAATCGGATGTTAAAGGGGGACTTCTGCGGCTGTAATAATTTGTTCGATCACACGGCGTGTTGATTCAGAATGACGATGGCCGAAGCTCGCCTGAGCGGACAAGCGCAGGCGATGAGAAAAGACTGGAACCGCTAGCTGTTTGATGTCGTCGGGGATCAGGAAATTGCGGCCATCGAGGAGGGCACTGGCTTGGGCGGCTCGATAGAGGGCTTGACCTCCACGAGGACTGACACCGAGGCTGACGCCTTCGTGATGGCGCGTCATTTCAACGAGGGAGAGCAGGTAGGAGACAAGATCGGGGTCGGCATGAACACCCTCCACCTCCTGCTGGATCGATTTGAGTTCAGAGCCAGAAAGGAGGCTCTTGAGTTGTTGGGGTTTGAGGCTTGCGCCCTGCATTACCGCACGTTCCTGTTCGCGGCTGGGATAGCCGATTTCGATGCGCATCAGAAAACGATCGAGCTGACTTTCCGGCAACTGATAGGTGCCCTGTTGCTCGGTAGGGTTTTGCGTGGCGATCACCATGAAGGGATCGGGGAGAGGCATGGTCTTGCCGTCGACCGAGACCTGGCCTTCGCTCATGGCCTCTAGTAGCGCGCTTTGGGTCTTGGGCGTAGCGCGGTTAATTTCGTCGGCCAAAAGGAAATTGGCAAAAACAGGGCCTGGACGAAACTCAAAATCTTGAGACTGGGGGCGGTAGATCGAGACACCGGTAATGTCGCCGGGCAATAAGTCGGAAGTGCATTGCAGACGGCGGAAGCTGGCGTCTACAAGGCGGGCGAGCGATTCTGCCAGGGTTGTCTTGCCGACACCGGGGACGTCCTCAATCAACAGGTGCCCACGGGCGATGAGGCATATCAAAGTAAGTCGCACGGCTTCTTCTTTGCCGAGCAACACTTGGGCAAGTGCCTGCTTGAGCTCTACGAGAACCGATGATGGCGCCAATTGCTTCATGCCGTTGCTGTCAAGTTTAACGCAGGCATTCGGTGGAATTGATTTTGAGCATGCTCACGCATTCGAAACGAATGAGTGAGGAGGATAGAAATGCCAATAGGCATCTGAATTTTGGAGGTTCACTCAAATGGATATTCTCGAAGGCCTGAAACTCAAATATGAGTCGGTACTATCGCTGATCAAGGAAAAGGGTGTTGTGCTTTCGCATCTACATCTCGAAGGCGACAAGCTCCATATGGAGGGCAATGCGCCGAATGAAAATGTAAAGAACGATGTATGGAATGCGATCAAGGCCGTTGGCGACAACTGGTCGAGCGAGATCAGCTGCAATCTGGGGGTCGACACTAGTCTGCCCCAGCCTGAAAAGCACTACACAGTTGTGGGCGGCGACAGCCTTTGGAAGATTGCCGCACACTTTTACGGCAACGGTTCGCAATACCCGAAGA
Organism: Acidobacteriota bacterium; assembly: GCA_025354885.1. Lineage (GTDB taxonomy): Bacteria > Acidobacteriota > Terriglobia > Bryobacterales > Bryobacteraceae > Bryobacter. The sequence goes on from JANXLY010000090.1 coordinate 3,309, forward strand.
TCATTGCCGGAAACCCTGGGAAGCTTGTGGATGAGCACAGTGTAATTCATCCGGGTGATGTGCTGGTGATCCCGGACTAGTCGTCAGTTTTTTGTTTTGGTTTGAGGCAGGGCCGCTGGATCAGCGGCCCTTTTTGCGTGTTTAGCGAGTGCCGGTCGCGGCCTGCTGGAAAGCAAGACGAACCGGGGAATCATCTGAATTTTTGAAGTTGGCTCGCTGCACCATCAGCATCAGAGCGATGCCGCTTTTTGGATCGATCCAGGCCTGGGTGCCGTAAGCCCCGCCGTGTCCAAAGGTGCCGGGCTTGGACATTGCAGTTTGTCCCTGGGGATCGACAACGATTCCGACGCCTAAACCCCAGGCATGACCAGGAATGAAGCCGGCCTTAAGTGCGCCGGTCTGGCTGGAAGTCATCAGCGCGAAAGACTTTTCGGAAAGATAACGTTTGCCGTTGAGTTCCCCGCCCCGCAGCAGCATCCTCGCGAAACGGGCATAATCGGGTCCCGTTGAAAACAGCCCGCCATTGGCAGCTGGATAGCGATTGCGATCTGTAGGCGCCTGGCCATTCAGAATCGAAACTGTTGTGTCCACCAACTTGCCGTCCTCATTGCGCACTGGGGTAACCAATCGTGGCAAATGTTTTTCGGTCAGGTAGAATTTTGTGTCTTTCATTCGAAGTGGTTGGAAGATTCGATCTTGCATGAACGCTTCGAGGCTTTGACCAGAGACCACTTCTACTACGCGTCCGAGCATGTTGATCCCGGCCTGGCAATACTTCCACTGAGCTCCGGGTGCAAAGAAGGTTGGTTTCTTTGCGTAGATGGGCACCAGGTCGGCAAGCGTTTTGGCGCTCTTGAGCTCTTCTGTCGTTGCCTCGCCCATACCGGAAGTGTGGGTGAGCATGTGTTTGAGGGTGACATTGGAGGCGGCGAATTCAGGGAGGAACTTACCGAGACGATCGTCGATCGAGAGTTTGCCTTGGTCCTGTAGCATCAATACCGATACGGCTGTGATGGGCTTGGTCATGGAGGCTATCCAAAAGATGGAGTTCTTTTGAAGTCTTTTGCTTTTGCCGGAATTGGCATAGCCAAGCACGCCGAGGTGGCTGATCCCTTTCGGTGTGACGATCACAGTGACGGCACCGGGAACCTCGTTCTGATCGATCATCTTTTGCATGGCAGCAGCGATTTGCTGGTCGTGTTGGCCAGCTTGAGAGAGGAGAGGGAGGAGCAGCAACAGGGTGCGAATCATACCAGGTAGTTTATGGCATGCGACACAAGGACTACTGCGTAGCGAGCCAAAGATTCTGATTGAGCGTTTGCAAGGCCACCGACATCGTCAGCTTCCTATCGTCAGAAACACCAGCGGGAACAACGACGTTGAACTGATACAAGCCTATGAACCCGGACGCCAAACCGGCAAAAGATATCGCTTCGGGAATTCCGCCAATCCTCACTACAAGATTGGAAAGCGAGTTGTTCTAACCCACAGCTTGCCCCGAAGGAACACTGCCGCAACGCAAAATGAGACTGACAATGGATCGAAGCATCCCCAGGACTATCGACTTCCTTATCATCAATTCTCAGTAAGTACATTGCTTTTCATTCGGGACTGATTCGGGGCGAGGATGCTCCTTGAGGCTTTAGGTTAGCCTGAAGACTGAATGGCAATCAGCGTACAAATATTTGGAGTGAAGGGCTCGGCAGCGACACGGGCGGCGGAGCGTTTTTTTAAAGAGAGGCGAGTTCAAATTCACTTTGTAGATCTGAAGCAGAAGCCTATATCTGCGGGAGAAATCAAGCGGTTTCAGGACAAGTTTGGTGGCTTGACGGGATTGTTGGACCGGGAGTCGAAAGAGTTTGCCGAGTCGGGTCTGGCTTATCTGAAGGCGTCGGATGTGACGCTGATGCAGCGGATAGAAAGAGAGCCGAAACTGCTACGCCTGCCTCTGGTGCGTGGATCGAACAAGTTGGCGCTAGGGCTGGATGAAGAAGGCTGGAAAGCGATGCTGGTCTAAGCTTGCTGTTCGGGGTCGCCGGCTTGTTCGGCGAGGAGAGCGAGTTCTTCGTCAGAAATCTCGCTGGAAAGCAGGAGTTGTGCGGACTCCAGGTGTTCGGCATGAGTGACGAGATCGATGGGAGCGTTGGGGTCGATCATGGTCATGCCCTGTTTTGTGGCACCGGCAATCCAGACGGGGATCTCTTCCTGACGAAGGAGAGTGGCGGCGTAGCGGGCTTCGGCGAAAGTTTCATAGCGGGCAATCAGGACGAGTTCCCCAGCGGCTGGATCGGGAAAGTCGCCATGATCGATGGCTTCTGGTGTAGTCTCTGCAGAAGGCCAGGAGAGATTGCGGGAGGCTAGTTCGGCGTCGTAGATGGTCTTAGCTTCCTCAGTAAGATCATCGGGGTTGACTTCGAGGATTGCTTCGTCGGTGAGGTTGGTGAGTTGTTTGCGGAGTGAGTCGAGGTTGGTCATGTCGGCCTTTCCATTTTATGGCAGAGGTTTATGGCAGAGGCTGCTGAATTCGTCTACCCAATCGGGATGCGGTCGCGGTTGGATGTGACCCAGGCTTCAAAAGTTTGCAGGTCAGGATTGAGCGAACGACTCACGGCAGTGCTACGGGCAGCGCAGAACTGATCGTTGAAGTCGTGTTTGTACTGGAACATGTTGCCCAAGTCCTCAGCGCCCGGGAAACCGAAACTGCGATAGACAGATGGCGGTACAGCGTTGTAGCGAATTTCCTTAGCGAAAACGCGAGAGAAAGTGGCTGCCATTTCAGCGCCTGAAACGTGCTCGCCCGAAATGCCGACGGTCTTGCCGACCCACTCGGTACCTTGTTTGAAGATGCCGTAGGCGCAACGTCCAATGTCTTCTGCGGCGATGCCGGGTAACTTGCAATCGCCCATCGGGAGGGTAATGCCGAGGACGCCGTCTGGCCCTTTTGTGGGGCCCATACCGAAGTAAATGAAGTTATCCCAGTAGAAAGATGTCAACAGGAAAGTTACAGGAACGCCAGCATCGGTGAACAGGTGGTTGGATTCTCCCTTGGCATCAAAGTGAGGGACTTTGTACTTTTCCATCAGGGTTGGCATGCGGACGTCACTGAGTGGCACAAGGATGCGCGTGTCTTCGAGTGTGGACCAGATGACGTGCTGCAATGCTGCCTGTTTCGCCGCCTGCGCCATGTATGTAACTTGAGCCACTTCTTTTTCGGGCGAAAAATGTCCCCAGAAGAAGGTAACGCAGTATGCCCCGTATGCACCGGCAAAGGCGCGTTCGAGACTTCCGGCATCGTCTACATCGGCTGCCACCAGTTCGGCACCAAGGGCGGCGAGAGCTTTGGCTTTCTCTGAATTCACGTCGCGGGTGATGGCCCGGGCCGTGAAAGCTCCTGAGGGGTCGGCGCAAATTGCACGCACGAGACCACCGCCCTGAGCGCCAGTCGCTCCCAAAACGGCAATTATTTTCTTTTCGCTCATGTGCATATTCTATCCCCGATTACAGTCATTCTTATGATCCCTTCAGGCCGACCAGTATTCGCGATCGAGGCTGCGGTATTGAACGGCTTCGGCGATGTGTTTGGCGGCGACTTGTTCCTGGCCGCTTAGATCGGCGATGGTGCGGGCGACCTTGAGGAGGCGGTCGTGAGAGCGTGCTGAGAGGCTCAACTTGCGGACCGCCATCTCAAGCGTTCGCTCTCCTGACTCATCCAGTTGACAGGACTTTCGGAGTTGAGCGGAAGGGATACGGGAGTTAAGGGCTCCACGGCGATCTTGAGTCGCTCTTGCGGATTCCACGCGCTCTCGCATGGCGCTGCTGGAGACACCGTCACCGTGGCCTCGAAGTTCTTTGTATTCCACTGCGGGGACTTCGATATGGATGTCGATGCGGTCGAGGAGCGGCCCGGAAATCTTGCCGATGTAGCGCTGGATTTGCGATCCCGTGCAGCGGCATTCTTTGGTGCGATCTCCGTAGTAGCCGCAGGGACAGGGGTTCATCGCACCCATCAACATCAAGTTTGCTGGAAAGGTGAGCGACAAGTTGGTGCGGGCAAGCGAGACGCTGCCCTCTTCGAGAGGTTGCCGCAGGAGCTCGAGTACGTTGCGATTGAATTCTGGTAGCTCATCGAGGAACAGCACGCCGTTGTGGGCGAGACTTACTTCGCCCGGCCTCGGCGTGCCGCTGCCACCGCCGATTAGTCCCGCGTCGCTCACCGTGTGATGCGGCGAACGAAAGGGGCGAGCTTTGAGAAGGCCCTCTCCCTGTGCCAGCACGCCAGCGACACTGTGGATTTGCGTGGTTTCGAGAGCCTCAACGAAATTGAGCGGAGGTAAGATTCCGGGGATCCGTCTCGCTAGCATCGTCTTGCCCGAGCCTGGGGGGCCGATCATCAACAGGTTGTGACCACCTGCGGCAGCTACTTCCATGGCGCGCTTGGCAATGGTTTGGCCACGGACGTCGGCAAAATCCAGATTCGTAAATTGACTCGTGGACACAGTTGCGCCTGAGATGGGCCTGGCAGGGGCAATTCGGTCTGGTTGTGTGAAGAGACTGACCGCCTCGCCGAGATGCCGGACACCATAGACATTTACACCCTCGACGACTGCGGCTTCGGCCGCGTTGTCTGCCGGAATCACGACGTTGGGGATGCCCATTTTACGAGCGCAGACCGCCATCGAAAGTGCGCCGCGAACGGGGCGGATCAAACCGTCGAGGCTGAGTTCGCCAACCATCAGAAATTGCTCGCTCTTGTTGAAGATTCCCATTGCACCAAGAATGCCCATGGCCATCGGGAGGTCAAAGCCAGCGCCCTCTTTGCGGATGTTCGCGGGCGCCAGATTGATCGTGACTGAGCGAGTTGGGTAACCAAAGCCGGAATTCATCAGGGCGCTTTTGATGCGCTCGCGGCTTTCGCGAATTGCTGTATCGGGCATGCCCACGGTGATGAAGTCGCGTGAATTGCCGGATTGCGCCATGTCGACTTCAACGTCGATCAGGTGGGCGTCGATTCCATAGACAGCGGCGCTGCGGGTGCGAAATAAGGCCATGACTGTATAGAGTGGCTAGCGGAAACGAATCGTCTCCGAGAATTTCCAGATTCATGCACACAAGGAATAATGTTCTGAACCAATTTTCATGTGGTTGAATCAAAGCAAATAGGCAATTCATGGCAATAGCTCTCCTGCAGACAGAGACGAAATCCGGGCGAAGCCTGCTTCCAGGTTGGACAATGGATAGGGAGAGGGTGGAACTTTTTCTCACCACACTGCTCTCAAAGCCAGATGGCCAAAGGCTGGGACCTGTTCCGTTGGCGATGGAATATGCTGTTCTCGGTGAAGCGCAGCGGATACGCCCAATTCTTGCCTTAAGGCTCGCGAGAATGTTGCAGTGCGAAACCGAGCACACGCTGCGAGCTGCCGCAGCGGTCGAATTAATTCATAGCGCATCGTTGATGATCGATGATCTGCCGTGCATGGACAATGAAACCATTCGTCGTGGGCGGCTGGCGGCTCACCTCCAATTTGGCGAACCAACGGCAATATTGGGCGCATTTTCGATGGTTGCGCTGGCTGCGCGAATCGTGATGGAAGCTGCAGCAAGCGATGCGGAATGTTTGCGCCTGCGTCGATTCCAGCTAGCCCTCTTGAGCACTCTCGATTGTAGTTCGCTTGTGGGCGGGCAAAGCATGGACCTAACGCTTGTGGGCGAGGCGCGGCACGAAATGCGAGCCACTGTGAATGACCTGAAGACCGTACCGCTCTTTCAACTTGCCGTCGAAGCGGGCTGCGTGTCGCATGCAGCTGGAGTGCCCGAGGATCTGGGAAGTTTTGCCAGGAACTTCGGCGTTGCCTTCCAGCTCACCGATGATTACCTTGACGGCGAATTTGAAAATCCGGAACCCCTTCACCAAGCCTATGAGCTCTGTCGTGCCAGTCTCCAACCCTATGGAGCGAACGCTGAACCCCTCCTCGAACTCGTCGAATACCTCGCTGAAAGGGCCGAAATACAAAGCCGTAGTCATCGGTAGCGGATTTGGAGGCTTGGGCTCCGCGATTCGTTTGGCCACGCGAGGTTATGACGTAACGATCGTAGAGGCACGCGACCAATTGGGTGGACGTGCGTATGTGTATCGACAGGATGGATTCACTTTTGATGCCGGCCCGACGGTGATCACCGCTCCTTTTTTGATCGATGAGCTTTTTGAGGGTGCTGGTAAACGACGGGAAGACTACGTAAAGATCGTGCCGGTTGACCCGTTCTACAAGATCGAGTTTCACGACGGGACCAGCTTTGAATACAATGCTGACGAGGCGGCTACCGTAGAGAAAATAAGAATGTTGGCCCCGGACGATGTGGAGGGTTATCAGCGGATGATTCAGGCGGCAAAGGCGATTTTTGCCAAGGGATTTGTGGAACTGTCGGCCAAGCCTTTTCTCAAATTCACCGACATGCTGAAGATAGCTCCCGACCTGATTCGTCTGGAGAGTCATCTCACGGTGTATCAGTTTGCAGCACGCTATGTGAAGGATGACCGACTGCGGCGGGTGTTCAGTTTTCATCCTCTGCTGGTGGGTGGAAATCCGTTTAGTACAACATCGATTTATGCGCTCATCCATCACCTCGAACGTGAGTGGGGTGTACATTATGCACTTGGCGGCACGGGGGCGCTAGTGAGTGCGCTGGGCAAGCTTTTTGGTGAGCTTGGTGGAAAAACGCGGCTGTCTACGGCGGTGCGAAAAATCCTTGTGGAAGACGGCAAAGTGAAAGGGGTTGAGACGGCTGACGGGGAAACGATTGCCGCCGACATCGTGGTGTCCAACGCCGATATTGCCAACACTTATCGCAAGATGGTTACGCCCGAACACCGACGCCGCTGGACGGACCGCAAGCTTGCCGGGATGCGTTATTCGATGTCACTTTTTGTGATCTACTTTGGGACGAAGAAGAAGTATGAGAATGTGGCGCACCACACGATTTTGTTATGTGAGCGCTACAAAGAATTACTGGCGGATATCTTCAATCGAAAAGTTTTGCCAGCGGACTTTTCAATGTATTTGCACCGCCCCACGGCTACGGATCCGTCGATGGCACCCGAGGGTTGCGATTGCTTTTATGTGCTGATCCCGGTGCCCAATCAGCAGAGTGGCATCGACTGGAAAAAAGAGGCCGGGCCCTTCCGCGACCGCGTCATGAACTGGCTCAACGAGCAGTATCTTCCCGGGTTACTTGAGGAACTCGTAACCGAACGAAGCTTCACTCCGCTGGATTTTGAAAATACTCTCGACAGCTTTGCGGGTGCGGCCTTCAGTTTTGAACCGATCTTCACACAAAGTGCCTGGTTTCGCCCGCATAATGAAAGTGAAGACGTGGAAAATCTATACTTTGCCGGAGCTGGAACACACCCTGGAGCTGGAGTGCCTGGAGTGTTGTGTTCGGCCAAAATTGTCGAGGACCTGGTATGCCAGCGCCTGCCCCTGCGCTAGGGAATGAGAGCAGCATCGAAGCGCTTTATTCAGAGGCAGCCAAGGCGACAGCCGTAGGCTCCAAAAGCTTCTATTTTGCAACCAGTTTTTTCCCGAAGGAACTGGCTCATCGCGCTTATGCAGTCTATTGGTTTTGCCGTACTACCGATGATCTGGTGGACGAGGCTCCTTCGCGGCGAGATGGCGAAGAAGGGCTGAACAAGTGGGAAGGGGAATTCCGCTTCGGACTCGCTGGCGGGAAAGTATCCAACCCCATTTTGCGATTGTTTCTGCATGTGATGGACCAAGCTTCGATTCCGGCAGAGTATCCGCTCGAACTGATCGCAGGCTGCCGCATGGATCTGGAACAGCAGCGTTATGAGACCTATGATGAACTGCGCGTTTATTGCTATCGGGTTGCATCGTGTGTGGGACTCATGATGTGTCACGTGATCGGGTTTAGTGACCCGAAGCTGGAGAACATCGCGAAGCAACACGCCATGGAACTCGGCCTGGCGATGCAGATTACGAATATCCTTCGCGACGTTGGAACAGACCTCAAACTGGGGCGCATTTACTTTCCTCGAGAGGAGATGGAACGTTTTGGTTATTCGGAGGCAGATCTACTCGCTGAGAAGCGCAATCGTGAGTTTATCGACTTGATGAGTTTTCAGGCCGAAAGAGCCAGAGCGTACTATGCAAGTGCCATGCCAGGGATTGCGCTGTTGCGACCAGAAGGACGCTTTGCAGTAGAGATAGCGGCTCGTGTTTATTCTGCGATCCTGCGTGAAATCGAGACCCATAATTACAATGTTTTTGCGGAGCGGGCTGTTGTATCTCCGGCTGAAAAATATTGGATTACTGCAAGGGCACTGAGTGGGGCCTGGATGGACCGTTTGTTGGGAGCGAAGCATTGAACTGGAAGTCCAGCATTACCCGGTCGTCGCTCGCGACCTTGGTGGGGTTGTGCGTGCATTTCGCATGGGGCTATTGGCATCCGGAGCGCTTTCTCACCGACAGTATCGCCGAATGGATTATGGCTCGGACACCTTCAGCCTGGGCTGTACCGCTGCTCGACTGGATGGGCGGCTGGGCGAAACCGTTTGCAGCGACAGGTGGCCTTGCCACCCTGGGCTTTGTGTTATGGATCGCGCTGCTCTTGCCGACCTGGTGGGCGAAAGTTTTGATGGCTGCGAGTGAATTGGCCTTCGTGTGTTTTGCCATCGATTACACGAGCATTCCGGGAGTGTTGTCGTTTCTGTTGCCTGCGCTGCTGGTGCTTTTGATCCCGCAAGGAGAGGCGGTTCTGCCCCGCAGTTCGCGACGTGAATTTCTTACGAGTGCAGCCATGTCCTCGGGCACGATTCTGGTTGCCGTAGAAGCTTATTGGCGCAGCGAACGCTTTGCGTCAAGAGCAATTGAACCTGTGCCGCTTTTCGGCTGGAGAGTGCCAGCGGAACGTGTGGATTGGGGCAAAGGGCTGGTGCGGAAGCCAGTTACAACGGTACGTGAATTCTATGTGATGAGCAAGAACACGGTGGACCCGGTGGTAGATCCGAAATCGTGGCGGCTCAAGATTCGGCACGATGATCGTTTGATCCGCGAATTCACTTACGCAGAGTTACTGAGTCTTCCGCGGCAAGAACGATTCATCACCATGCGCTGTGTCAGTAACACGCTCAAGAGCGATCTGATGGGGACAGCGGTTTGGTCTGGCATACGACTCGAACAATTGGTGCGGGCTTCCGAGATACCATCCAATGTGTTGGAGATGGCAGTGATCGGGCTCGACGGTCATGGAGACAGTTTGAATTTGAAGTACGCTTTTTCAGGTGAGGCTTTGTTTGCTCTTGGAATGAATGGCGACACCCTCAATCGCAATCATGGTTTTCCGGTAAGAATGCTTGCGCCCAGTTACTACGGCTTCAAGAGCATCAAGTGGATCGATGAAATTCGATTCTCAAGTGTTGCCTATTTCGGAACCTGGCCGAAGTTGGGCTTTACCAAGGAGCCGTTGATTCACACGGCCAGCTTTGTGGATCGCATCGTGAGGGAAGGCCAGAAGGCAAAGGTAGGTGGTGTGAGTTTTGCAGGTGTCCGCGGGGTGCAGCGAGTTGAGATTCGTGCCAATAACGGAGATTGGCAGGCTGTAGAACTGGAAGCACCGTTGTCTGGCCAAACGCTGACACGTTGGAAAGGGGAACTTGTTCTTCCTGCCGGTGCGGAATGGCTTGAGGCGAGGGCGCTGGATGGGGAAAACAGGTGGCAGTCCGCTATTGAAAAGCCGCTTTTTCCAGATGGTGTTTCTGGACCAACAATCAAGAAGTTGCCGGGGGCATAACGATGGCAGGTCCTCTCGCGATTCAATACGCCGTGCCTTGGGATCAGGTTTACAGTCTGTGGCCGCACATTGCGAATGGCACGCGCCGTAATGTGGATGATTTCTCGGGAAAGATTGTCGCGAAAATGAAGCCAGGGCCTTTGTTTGAAGGTCTGGAAAACTTGCCCGATAGTCCGCGCTTTGTCCTTGTGGCGAATCATTACCAGCGAAAAGGGCTTTGGATCATTCATGTGGCGAGTGCGTTGACGCAGGCGATTGCGGATCGCTTCGGACGAGACATCGATCCTCCCGTACACTGGATGGTGACGGCAAACTGGCCTCCGATTCGAGTGGGCCCCTGGAAGTTTGCTTCGCCTGGCGATGTTTTGCTGCCCCGCGTTGCGCATGCCCTGAGTTGTTATCCCGTGAGCTTTGCCGGCAACAACCCTGCCTATACGGCGGGTACGATCAAGCGGATTCTGAAGGCTGCGGAAACGCAGCAACGACCGATCGGTATCTTTCCGGAAGGCGCGGCGGGTAGTGCCGGACAACTTACAGCCCCGTTGCCTGGTGTGGATCGTTTTCTGGCTTTGCTTGCCAGGAAAGGCTGGCCAGCGCTCCCGGTTGGAGTATCGGAAAATGGCCGTTTTGTAATTCGTTTTGGAGAGCTTGTTTCTGCAGCGGAGCTTGTGCAGAGCCCTGATGCCGCAGCGCTAATGATGAGTCGTATTGCTGATTTGATTAGAAATGACGAGGAGTAAACCGAGATGAGATGTACTTTGATCCTGGCTGCGTTCGCAACTATTTTGTGCGCTGCACCTAAATCGAAATTGACTTACTACCACCTAAATTATGCACGGCAACTGCGGCATGGCGGGAGCAATAAAGTTGGTGGGGCGCTGGGAAGGCAAGCGGGCTTGAGTTAAAACTGAGGGAAGCGAGTTTTGAGCTGGCTTGGAAGCCGGCTGAAGGAGCAACCCAAA
>JANXLY010000092.1 GCA_025354885.1 Acidobacteriota bacterium
TTTGGGTTGCTCCTTCAGCCGGCTTCCAAGCCAGCTCAAAACTCGCTTCCCTCAGTTTTAACTCAAGCCCGCTTGCCTTCCCAGCGCCCCACCAACTTTATTGCTCCCGCCATGCCGCAGTTGCCGTGCATAATTTAGGTATCACTACGTCCGTTTGCAGGATGCCGGGGATCATGAAGTGCTGATCGTGGGAGGCGAAGACCACAAGACGGGTCAGGCCGATGACGCTAGCGAAAGGTTTGGCCGACTGGAAGCCTGGACGCGGGATCGTTTCCCGGCAGCGGAAGGGGTAGAATTTCGCTGGTCGGGGCAGGTCATGGAACCTGTCGACGGTCTTGCCTTGATTGGACGCAATCCGGGAGAGCAGAACATTTACGTGGTTACAGGCGATTCCGGAAACGGAATGACGCATGGCACGATAGCGGGAATCCTGCTCACCGATCTGATTCTCGGACGGCACAACGAATGGGAGCGACTCTACGATCCTTCCCGAATCACGTTGCGGGCAACCCAGGAATTTGTCAAGGAGAACCTCAATGCCGTTGCTCAATTCGTGGACTATGCAACCCCGGGCGATGTAGATGGGCTCAATGAGATTGCATCGGGCTCAGGAGCTCTGATCAGAAGTGGCTTGACGAAAGTGGCCGCTTACCGGGACAGCCAGGGGGTCTTGCACAGGTGCTCTGCAGTATGCCCTCACCTCGGCTGCATCGTGGACTGGAACTCGGCCGAAAAAACATGGGATTGCCCCTGCCACGGATCTCGCTTCGACCCGTACGGAAATGTTCTCAACGGCCCGGCAAACACAGGGTTAGGGCTAGCGGAATAAACGGCAAGAAGGTTGGTGGCCTGTAAAATGGCAACAGCCTTCATGACCAGACGCCACCTCTTAGCTGCTTCCGCTCTCCTCGCCGCCACGCCACAACCCAAGCGCGGCATCACCTTGAACGAAGACGCGAACCATTTCTTCGTCGCTCGCCGCAAGCAGCGCCTCACCCGCGAACTCATCCGCCACTGGGTCGACCAGTACGCAAAAACGCAAGTTACAGATCTGGTCTTAAACGTCAACGCCATGCGCTCCAGTTACCCGTCCAAGCACCGCGAAGCCTGGTGGACCGGCTTTGATCCCAAAGGCGACCAGAACCAGCCCTTCCTCCAACCGCTCCCCGAATCCGCCCGTCAAACCTGGTTCGAATGGATCCGTTGTGCCTGGCAGATGAACGAAGACAAGCTCGATCTTTATTCCATTTGGATCCCTGAAATCCGCCGCCGCAACATCTCCCCCTGGATCTCGGTCCGCATGAACGACCTCCACGAAGTCGACAAAGAAGACCACACCATGCACACGGCCTTCTGGCGCGACAACAAACAATTCCGTCGCGTTCCCTATCGCAACGAACAGCGCGACAAAGCACTGGACTTCGCACACAAACAGGTCCGCGACTACAACTTCCGCTACATCGAAGAAGTCGCAGAGCGTTACGACTTCGACACCCTTGAGCTCGACTGGATGCGCTTCGGCTTTCACTTCCGTCCTGGCTATGAATCCGAAGGCTGCAAGATTCTAACCGACTACCACACAGAAGTACGCAAACTCCTCAACTCTTGGGAGCGCAAGCGCAAACACAAAATCGGCCTGGCAGTGCGAGTCCCCTCCAACCCACGAACCGCAAAACGCCTCGGCATGGACGCCGTTGCCTGGACCCAGCTCGGCCTCGTCAACTATGTCACTCCAACTAACTTCTGGCGCACAGTAGACAACAATATGCCGATGGACCTCTGGCGCAAACTCCTCCCCAAAACAGCAACTCTAGCCGCCGGCCTCGAACTAGGTTGCAATGCCTTCCCCGGCTCTGTCGGCACAGGCAACCGCGCATGGCAATCAAACTCTTTAGAGACAGCGCGAGGCAGCGCCGCAGCCTACTGGCACATGGGAATCGACAAGCTCTATCTCTTCAACTACATGGATGCAGACACCACCTTGGACGACCCAGCCGAATACCCGCAACTCCTCCGCGAGTTGAACGACAGCGAAAAACCCCGCCGCCACATCGTGACCTATCAGGACACCTGGGCCCCCGGTGAAACTCCATGGGCCGCCCTCCCGGCAAACCTCGAACCAAAGCGCTACGCCGCCTTCCGCCTCTTAACCGGCCCCACAGCAACGCATGCAACAGTCCGGCTCGGCCTAACCAACGAGAACGTAACAGTACGAGTGAACAACACAGAAACAAGCCCGGGCGAAAAGATAGCGACGCCCAAGCCAGGCCCCAACCTCCCCGTCTACGAATTCAAAGTCCCACAAGCTGCATTGCAACCGGGCGAAAACGTCATCGAAGTCACCGCCCAACAAAGCTCACGCATCGAGTGGGTCGAACTCAACAGCAACTACTGATTCCGCTCATGCCACTTCACTAACCCCAGATTGATGGCCTTTTTCAACCAGGCCTCGAATAGGGGTTCCAAGCCAACACTTTCAAAATGTGCAAAAAACGAAGGCATCAACACTTCAATCGAATCTCCAAATTCAATGGCAGCCACAACCCCCAAAAAGCCCTTTCGAATCGGATGAAATCGATCAAATCCAATCAGCAGTTTTGCAGGAAGCATTGACTTCAACTCGACCACCAAAGTGTCGATTGGAGCGCTACTCGCTACAAAGGATTCCTGACCCCAGTTCTCCAAGCGGGCCACGCCAAGCTTTTCGCTCAGGTAGCTGGCCGTCCCATAGATCGCGCTAAAGGAAACCCCGGCAATGCTCATTTGATGAGCAGTCTTTGCTGCCGCATCGCCCAACTTGGCCGCCGCTAATTGCTTCAATTGACGCATTACATCCAGCGACCGCCCCCATTCGACAGGAGTCATGCCCGCTTGCTTCGCAAAGTTCTCCCCAAGCGCAACAAGCACTTCATCCAGGCTTTCGCTGGCATCAATCACCTTTGGTCGCATCACGCTCGCCTGATTCCAAAGCGATACCGCCAATCTGTAAACACAAGACTCGAACAAATCGATCAAACCATGTACTTGGCCATCATCCGCCAATCGGAGACTCCGGACATATCGGCTCCGCATATCGCGATGCACAGTGAGCGGCATGCTCCCGGCCTTAAGCAGCACCAAGCTGGCCAAAGCACGGGCTACGCGCCCATTACCATCCTGAAAAGGATGTATTTGAGTGAATGCATGATGAAGCCAAGCTGCCCGCACTAATACAGGGACATTACGCCCCTCAAGCTCTTCGTGAATTCGAATCAATTCTTCCATCTGACTCGAGACCTGAAATGGAGGACAAAACTCATGCACACTGCCATCATCTCGGCTCGGATTGTTTGGAAGATCCTTAAACTTTCCCTTCGCTAGGGGCTGTTTGGCAACCCTCAATTCTTTCGTCGGAGGGTCGAGGAAATATCCATCATAGCTATCAACACTTCGCATCAATGCTTGGTGCAATTCGCAGATGTAATTTACGCTCAGCTTACGTTCTGACTTGATAAAACTGAAGATCCAATCCAATGTGTCCTTTAAGTCAAGCAACATTTGATGAACTTGTTCCTTGCTCAGCCCATTCCGTTGCTCACTCAACAAGTTCGCATCAAACCCATGTTCAATCAGTTGGATGGTGATCCCTTGATCGATGTCAAAAGCTCCTTCAATTTGACCTGACTCGACGCTCCACTCTCTAGCCGCTCGCTCATGAAATGCATTCCAGCCATCTTCGTCCATCTCCAACTTCATTGCCTCAATCGCAATGGGCAGCGCATCATCAAACCACTTGTCAGTCCACTCTGAAATTGGCTTCCATTCATAAGATCTGGCAGTCGGCATAGCAAAAGGTTAACATTCTGGCTAAACTATTTAGAACCATGCGCAGTGCCAGTCTTATACTCCTCGCCGCCACTATTCTTACGGCCAAAAACGAAATCCTCTGGGACAAATTCGGTGTCCCTCACATCTTCGCCACCACCACCGAAGGCATGTTCTACGCCCACGGTTACGCGCAAATGCAAAACCACGGCGACCTCCTCATGAGCCTCTATGGCGAATCCCGTGGCCGCGGCTCAGAATACTGGGGCGAAGACAAACTCCCCCTCGATCGCTGGGTTCACGCCAATGGCGTCCCTGCCCGCGCAAGAGACTGGTACAACGCCCAGGACCCTCAATTCCGCACTTACATCGACGCCTTCGCCCGTGGCATCAACGACCATGCCAAAGCCCACCCCACTCACCTCAGTCCGCAATTCCGTCAGGTCCTCCCCATCACCGGCATCGACGTCATCGGACACACTCTCCGCGCCGTTCACTACATGTACATGGGCTCGATGGCCCGCATGCGCACCGAGGTCGCTCCCCTCCTCAACGCCCGCACGCGCGCTGCTCTCGAGCTAGCCATCCCCACTCCCGCCGCCGACGCGGGCTCCAACACCTGGACCGTCGGCCCTTCCCGCTCTGCCTCAGGCAAGGCCATGCTCATCATCAATCCGCACCTCGCCTGGGAGGGCTTCTACTCCTACATGGAAGTCCATCTCGTAGGCCCCAATTACGATCTCTATGGCTCTCCGCAAATCGGCTTCCCCACTCCCGTCAATGGCTTCAACAAACACGCTGGCTGGGGTCGCACCGTCAACACCATCGACACCGTCGACTTCTACAAGCTCAATGTCAGAGGCAATCAATATGAATTCGACGGCGCATGGAAAGACTTCACCACCTCACAAGCATCGATAAAAATCAAACAACCCGACGGCCTGTTCCGCACCGAAACATTCACCACAAAACACAGCGTCCACGGCCCCGTCGTCTTCGACAATCTTGGCATCACAGTCGCCATGCGAGTCGCCGGGATTGATCGCCCCAGGATGCTCGAACAGTGGTACCGCATGGGTGCCGCAACCAACCTCACCGAGTTCAAAGCCGCTCTCCGCATGACGGCAGTGCCAATGTGGAATGCCAACTACGCCGACGATCAGGGCCACATCTATCTCGTCTCCAACGGCACCATCCCCCGCCGCAAAACTGGCGATTGGGACATGTGGTCCAAGGTCCTCCCTGGCAACACTTCCACCACTCTCTGGACCGATTACCTCAAGCTCGAAGAACTCCCTCAATCCGAAGACCCCAAGTCCGGCTTCAACCAGAATGCCAACGAACAACCCTGGCACTTCACCCTTCCACAACTCAATCCAGCCAACTTCCCGGCCAATATCGCTCCACCCATCACGAGACCCGTCTCCTTCCGCTCCAAGCGCTCCCTCCGCATGATCTCTGAAGACAACTCCATCACTTACGACGAGTTAGTCGGCTACAAACACAACACCCGCGCAGAGTTGGCCGACGCCATCCTTCCCGACCTCCTCCAGAACGTCGGCAACCTCACCGACGACCTCACCAAACGCGCGGTCGCCGTTCTCTCCACCTGGGACCGCCACCTCGACGCCAATAGTCGCGGTGCAGTGCTATTCCAGTCCTTCTGCGACAAATACTTCGGCACTGGTGACTTCATCAACACCAGACTCCGCGTCCCCTTCAAGCCAACCGACTCCCTCAATTCCGCCTACGGCATCGCTGACCTCCAGGCTGCCTACGAAGCCCTCAAATCCGCCGCCGAAGATACACTCCGCACTTACAACGCTCTCGACGTCCCTTATGGCGATGTCTATCGCTTTGAGCGCGGCAACAAAGACCTTCCCGCCAGCGGCGGTGCCGGTCGCCTCGGCCTCTTCCGCACCATGACCTTCGCAAAAAAGAAGGGCAACCGTTTCTACCCGACGCACGGAGAAACCTTCGTCTGCGCCATTGAATTCAGCACTCCCCAAAAGGCCAACTGCCTCCTTGGCTACGGCAACGCAAGCCAACCCGGAAGTCCCCACATCGACGACCAGCTCCAGCTACTATCGGACAAAAAACTCCACCCCGTCTGGCGCGAAAAAAAGGAAATCGAAGCCAATCTCGAACGCCGCGAATCCCTGAACTAAAAGCAAACAGCCGCCTCCGAAGCGCTCACGACTTGAAAAATGCAGTGTTCAACGAGATCGCGTGCTCATCCCTCAGCAGGTTTCGATTGTCGCCTCGCGAGTACACACTGTTGCGGTCGTCGTCGTGGATATCATTCATGAATCGGTCGTTCGAGCAGTGGATCATCTCATGCAATAGCGTTCCTTGATCTGGATGCGTTAGATCCTTATTGATCAGCACAAAATTTTTGAAGCCGACAATCCGCGTTCGCTCCCCTTGTGAAGTTGCCGTAGATTTCGTGTTGCGCAGATGACAGAAGATCACCAGCAGCGACGCTGCACTGCCTGCACTTGCCGTCTGCGCCTCTGTACGAATCCTACGCACATCCACTTCGTCTCTCTCGCCTACCGTGAACTGATAAATAAAACTGGGCAGAAAAGTAGCTGCCACTCTCAGGTTAAACGGTGCAAGCAATAGTTGAGCTCGCGCCACCAGCAGCACTGTCCGGATCGATGACCCCGGAATCGTTTCCTTCTCAAACAGCGCCTCCTGAAGCGAGACATTCAACTGAGCTGGAACAAACTCCAACTGCCCGACACCTCCAGCCACAAGGCCCTGCCTGAATCGCGATGTAGTTGGTCCACCACCAATATCCGTATCGCAACCCAGCAGCGGAGGCCTGTTCTCAGCCTTCGCCATTTCCTGATCGAGAGCAGCCATCGTCATCTTCCCCACAATGTTGTCTGCTGTCTTTTGATATGCGGGATTGACGATTCCCCTCTTGGTCTTGTAAACCAATACTGCTTTTGCCGTGAACGGACCCTAGAGCTTATCAGACACTTCACCACCCCGGATCTGTGCCCCATCCAGCAACACCAAGGCCTTCTGCACTTTGACGATATGCGGCCCTCGCGCTCCCTGTACAAGATGAGCCGGGTCGCTGACAAGGCACGATTCAAGGTAAGCGTACGAGCAAACCATCTTGCGGCTAGGCTTTGGATCTGCTCTTGACCCAGGCGGCTGGTGTGCGCGTAGCAATTTCCTGAATTTTGAGATCGTTCAGTCCGGGAAGTATCTCGGCCAAATAGCCTCTCGCC
>JANXLY010000194.1 GCA_025354885.1 Acidobacteriota bacterium
ATTGAACGAAAACCCAATGGATACGGGCCTGTGGTGCCCATTCCGCTACGCGCATAGAGAATTATGCACAGGCTCGCGACCCAGCCCAAAAGGGACGCAAAGGAGGCTTCTAACAACGGAAAATCGACTTAGCGAGACTGGAAAAACCGGGGCGGCGAAATGCAACTGCAAAGGGGCCTTGGATGACTGTTGCCATGCATAATTTAGGGAACATTGGACAGATCGCGAAGAAACATCCGGAGATCGAGTTACTCACCGCAATCTATGGAGTCGGCGAACTCACTGCGTTAGCCTTTGTGCTGACGATCGAAGATGCGGATCGATTCAACAACAGCCGGGACGTGGGCGCGTATCTGGGAATGGTTCCAGGACAGAAGCAATCGGGAGGCAGCGACCCGCAGCAGAGGATCACGAAGGAAGGCGACCGGATGGTGCGTTGGATGCTGGTGCAATGCGCGCATTGCATCTTGAGAAAGAATGCACCGGATAGCGATCTGAAGCGATGGGGCGAAAAGAAGCGGATCGAACAGGTGGGCAAACCAGTCAAGAAGAGCAGCAAGAAAAAAGTACTGGTGGCGATGGCGCGCAAGTTGTCGGTGGTGATGCATAAGATTTGGGCGAACGGTGAAGTCTACGATCCGCTGTACAACGCCAAGCGGCGAGTGCAGGCGCAAGAGCAACAGGCAGCCTGAAGAACCGGACTAAGAAGGAATTTGACAGTGGTCGATTGACGACAAAGCCATGTTCGGGGTGACTGCGTGGTCGCGGCAGACCGCAGAGCGGAAGGCAACGGAAGCTTGGCAGGTCGAGACCGAGATTGCAGCACCCCGCTGAACAAAGAACCCCAACCTGCACCGGAGCAAATGCTTCCACAGAGTGCGAATGGAAGCCGGGTGACAGTGGCGTCAGAAAGTCGACTGCGGGAATGAAACTGCGAAGAGGGAAAGCCAAGACCGAGCTGTATCGTCTGCCATTCCCTCCAGTGTTAATGTGAGGCAACGCGGCCACCCGTCCGCGCCGCATCCAGAAATCTGATCGGAGGGAATGGCCAAGCTGCTCTCGTGTCTTTCGATTCTAAGGCCGAGATGGAAAGCAGAACTTTAGCAATTTATTCTTGACAGAACCGGTATTCTCATGGAAGCCACGACCGTCAGGGAGCCGGTCTTGGTCGAAGCTCTAAACGGGAAATCCGTGTTGCGTGCGATGGTGCCCGGAATCATAGCGCTGAGTCGTTTTGAAATGCTCGTAGCGCCCATCTCCGGCAACACTCCGCAACCGCGCACTGAGCGCCTGTAACTCGGCAGCGCTCATCGGCTTGAAACTCCGGGCCATCGCCAGCGCCCGGTTCAGATCCTCCATATTCGCCAGCCCACACACCTGCGTACTGATGGGTTGAGACAGGAAATACCGATAACACTCTTCCACGGTCACAAGGCCGTCCTTCAATAACCGCGCGTCCCCGCAACAGCCCTTCATGCCAATCACTCCAACGCCAGCCTTCGCACACTCCGGCATCATTTCGTGACGGAAACTCTCAAACTGATAATCCATCACGTTGTTGGGCATCTGACACGCATCCCAGGGAAAATTGATAGCTAACATCTTGCGATGAATGCGCGGATGCTTGTGACCGGTAAATCCAAGAAACCGCACCTTCCCCTGCTTCTTCGCTTCCAGCGCAGCCTTCAGCCCGCCATTTTCCTGAATCAGTTGAGGGTCATTATAGTAATTGCACTCATGGAACTGCCATAAGTCGATAACATCCGTGCGCAGCCTCCGCAGGCTATCCTCAAGGTGCTTCATCGCCCCGGCATAATCGCGATCACAAACCTTGGTCATCAGAAAGACTTTCTTGCGATAGCCATCCATCGCCAGCGCCTTGCCCATCACCTCTTCCGCCCGCCCGTCATGATAATCCCAGGCGTTGTCCATAAACGTGATCCCGTTGTCGATGGCCGCATGCACAAGCCGGAAAGTCTCGCTTTCTTCCTTCGGCCGGGCTTGGTGATGACCACCAAGTCCAATCATCGAAACCTGTACACCGGTCTTCCCCAACGGCCGCGTGGGAATGCCCGATGCAGAAGTTTGAGACTGTAAAGCTTCGGCGAGCGGCAAAGCCGCTGCGCCACTGAGAAATCCACGTCTTGACGGTGTCATTTGCAAATCCTATCCTTTTGAATTGAGCGGATGCGAGCGATTCTGGAGTGGCAGCTTCATGCGTTGCCCGGACTGCTGCGCTGCATAAACGGACTGTACCATCTCGATCGTCCAACGTCCATCGAGCTCATTGCAACAGGGCTTCGTGTCGCGCTCAATCGAACGCACCAGATCGGCCACCATCAGCGCATTCGCGATCTGCGGACCATTGCGCAGAACCATCCCCTGCGAAGCCAGATCCACCGGAGCCGCAATGGATTCCCACTGCCGCTTCGCATCCGGCAGCCAGGCTGCAGAACGAAGGATTCGCAAGCCTCCATCCGGATAAATCCCCATCGGCAAAAAGACCACACCCTTGCTTCCGTAGATCGTCATGCCGAAACGAAGCGGATCCGTATCCGCCACCGCTCGCGTTGAAAAATAGCCGTGCACTCCATTCGCAAAAGCGAACATCGCACTAATTTGTTTTCCCGCAATCGGACCTACCGGCTCAGTCGCCTGCGTCACATCCGCAGCGCCAACTTCCCTGCCCCCACTAGTAACATGCGCAACGGTCCACTCCGGATTACCAAGAAACATCCGCATCATGTCTAATAAGTGCGTCCCCAGCACCATCATGTCCTCGCCGCCCGCCCGCCGGCCTTCCTTGCCGCGCAGCCGCACTTCCTGTATCTCGCCAATTTCCCCTGCATCGATCAGCGCTTTCGCCCGCAGCGTAAATGGCGAACTCCGCATCTGATGCGCAATCTGTAGCTTGACCTTGTGCTTCTGAACCACCGCAACCATGCGATCCGCATCAATCAGAGTCTGCGCAAACGGCTTCTCCATGTAGATATGCGCACCAGCCTCGGCCGCCGCCGTAACCATCTCCACCCGCTGATCCGCCCAGCGCGGTCCAATGCCTACAATGTCCGGCTTTTCCTTACGCAGCATTTCCCGATAATCCGAGTAAGATCGTGATTCCCCAATCCGCTTCACCGCAGCCGAATCGGCAACCGCAACCACTTCCATGTTGTCGAATTCACTCCAAACCGTATCGATGCCGTGGCCGTAATTGCCGCGCCCCGTGGCGCCAATCACCGCTACACGATAACGCTTCGCAGCAGCAAGCGGAACTCCAACCAACGCCAGCAGCGAACGTCGTGTCGTCATCCGATTCGAAGCTCGCCGGTGCTCGACCCAAACGCCCCCGCATCCACACCCATCCGCTGCAACATCGTCACAAACAGATTGCACAACGGCGCATTGTTGTCGCGCTGGAACGCAACATGCTGCCCATGCTTCAAACCGCCACCAGCCAACAGAATCGGCAGGTTTGTATTGTCGTGTATGTTCGCATCACCGAGGTTACTTCCAAATAGAACCATCGTGCTATCGAGAAGTCTCTGCCCGCTTTCCTGCTTCTGCGCCAGACTATCGATCGCCTGGTGCAACACCCTCATCTGCTGCCGGTCGGCCTCCGCCAGTTGCTTCACCTTATCTTCGTTCTGCCCGTGATGACTCAGCCCGTGCCAACCCTCGGTCGTGTTCTTTTGCTCGTTCAATTTGAACACCGGCGTCAAAAAAGCATCCACCATCAGAGTCACAACGCGCGTCGAATCCGACTCAAATGCCAGTTGCGCCATCGACAGCATCAACTCCACCTTCTCGAAGAACAGTTTCCTGTCCGAAATATCGGTCGGTGCCGCTTGCGATGCCGTAGGCTTCGGCCGCACTTCCCACTCGCGAGCCGTCTGCAAGCGCTCCTCCACCTCACGCACTGAAGTGAAATACTGATCAAGCCTCGCGCGGTCATTACCATTCAGTCCGCGACTAAAGCTCTTCGTCTCATCCATCAAAGTATCGAGAATGCTCCCCCGCTCCTCAAGGCTGTGCAGTTGCTTTTGGACACTCGCCGCATCACCCTGCACAAACATCTTCTGAAACAATGCCGCCGCACTGTCTTCCGCTGGCAGCAACACTCCGTCCCGTGTCCACGACAAACTGCGATTCGCCTTGTCGATATTTACGCCCAGGTTCAGCGACGGAAAACGCGTCACCGGGCCAAGCTTCTCGGCAACAAATTGATCGAGCGAGATACTGTTTCGAAACCCGCTCTTGAACGCACCCTTCGCCGAAGTGAGAAAGCAGTTATCCGCACTATGTCCACCGCTCACACCAGGATGCGAGAGCCCACTGAACACCGTAAAATCATTCCTGTAATCTGCAAGCGTTTTCAGATATGGCGACAGTTCATAGTCACGTCCAGACACCGTCGGAAAGAACGACTGCTTCAACACTCCGATATTATTCACAACCACCAGCATCCGCGCCGGAGGCCCACCCACCGCACCGCTGCATTCAAGCGCCGGCAATGCAAGAGCCACACCAACGCTTTTCAAAAATCGGCGTCGCGCAATGCGCTTCGAAATATTCATGGCTTTTGTGGACTCCCTGCCTGACCTGTAAAAATTCGACTCTGTACCAAACCGTGCAACAAATCGCGAACGCGATAACCCTTCGCCGCCGTGGCATCAAGGATAGCTTCGATCTCCGTTCGATCCCCAAAGCGCACCGGCGTTCCAGTCGCATAGAGCGTGAATTGCTGCAAAAGATTCCGTGCCAGTTGGCGCGGATTCGCCACGAGCAGCGCTTTCAATTCACGAACATCTTTGAACTTACTGCCGTCGAGCAACCTACCGCTCGGATCCACCATCCCGGCAATCGCATAGTCGAAGTCGAAACCCGTCGGATCAATACCAGTTACATGCTGCCCCTCAACCGTGCCGCGGTAGCGCGTACGCCACGCACCCATCACGTCGAAATTTTCAAGCGCCAGCCCCACCGGGTCAAACTTCGCATGACACGCCGCACAACTCTCCGATTTCGTATGGAGCTCCAGTTGATCGCGCAGGCTCTTCGCGCCACGAATATCCGGCTCAACAGCGGGCACTCCCGGTGGCGGCGGAGGAGGCGGCTGACCAATCAGGCGGTCCATGATCCATGCCCCGCGAATCACCGGCGAGGTGCTCGTACCATTCGAAGTCACCTTCAAAACAGCTCCCTGCGTAAGCAGCCCACCCAATGGGCTCCCCTGCTCCAGCTTCACCTTGCGCAAAGCCGACCCATCCATCTGCGCGAGTCCATAATGCTTCGCCAATCGGTCATTGGCAAATACAAAATCGGCCGCCACCAGCGAAGTCGCCGGCAGATTCTCTCGAACCATCGCCGTAAAGAAGGCTCGCGTCTCTCGGTCCATCGAGTCCACCAGATACTCATCCAGCCGATACTCGGGGTAAAGGCGAATGTCCGGGTCATCCCGCCGGATCAATCTCAGACTCAGCCAGTAGTCAGTGAATGCCTTCACAAAGCGTTCAAATCCCGCCCCATCAATCAGCCGATCCGTCTGCCTTCGAAGCTGCATGGGCTTTTCGAGCAACGCAGCATCCGGCCGACTGTTCGTGAGGAAATACGAAAGTCGCGAAGCGATCGCAAACCGATCATCTGCTCCGCGCGGCTCAGCAAGATATAGAAAATTCCCCGAACAAAGAAACGCCTTGTAGCCAGCAAGCATGGCATCCGCAAACGAATCCATCTTGTCGAGTCGCGCAAAAATGAGTTGTTCAAACTTCGCGACAGCCTCATCCGGAACAGGCTTCCTCGATGCCCGTTTTACAAAGCGCCGCAACAGCCGACTCGCCTCCTGTTTCGGCTGCGCAGGCAATAGTTTCAATCCAAGTTCATCGAACAATACCCGATGCGATGGTGGCGGCCACACAGCCGGAGCGATGGGGCCTTCTACCTCCAGCCACTGAAAGGCAACCCCTGGCGCACCACCCTCCGGTAAAGGAGGAAAGCGATAGCTTCCCGAAATTCCTTTGAGAGCATCCGGTTGCGGAGCAGGCAGGCCCAGCAATCCAAATTCAATGGTCTGGCCCTCACCGAGCACAACCGTCGTTTCATAGGTGCGCACTCCAGGTTGAATGTCGAGAATTCCGCCCGTCTCGCGCACATCCTCTGCCGTGTCTTGTGTAGACGGCTTTCGGGAACGCAGCGTCATCGGCACCGGCCTCACCGCGTCCTTCACCGTCAACTCCGGCTGTTGCAGAACAGCCCGCGCCGAAAAACGCACCCGGTACTCTCCGGCGTTCGCCACAGCAAGAAACTGCGGATACGCACTGTAAGGCCAAGCAGCAGATCGGCACATTACCAGTTCCAGATTCGGATCATATTCCTTGCTCTTGTTCGCAGCCCGAAACATCTCATTCGTGATCTTGGCTTGCTTGGAATCCTTCGCAAAGAACATCGATTGGCGGGTTCCGGTCATCTCCACCGTCCAGAACAACTTGGTGCCGACAGCGCGGTATTTCGTAATCGGTGGCGGCTCCGTGCTGCTTACCATTGCCTGACGCAATGCCGCTTCCGTAGCATCGAGATACGCCGTTAACTGCACGCGAGACATGTCCAGCGTTGCAGCGGTTTTGTTGAAATGAAGTTCTTCCCGATCCTCCGGCAGCATTTCGCGGATATCGAGGTGAGGCAACTGCAGCACGTCGCGCAGCGTCTGCTCATACTCGTCGCGATTCAGTCGCCGCATCGGGCCGCGACCCTGCGACGCAATCTCTCCCGCTTCAATACTGCGAATCGAGCTCCCAAGCTCCTTCACAATCTCCGCTCGCCGCTGTGGCGGAAGCATCTTCGCAAGCGGAGGCATCTCGCCCTTTTCGACGCGATCATGAATCCGAATCCAGCGCTCGCGAATGGCTCGATCCTTCAGATCAAAAGAAAGCGCGCCCAGATCGAGTCCACCCTTGGCGACACTCTTCGAATGGCAACCCGAACACGAGGGATCAAGCAACAGCTTGAGCTTCGGCGGCAGTTGCTGAGCCTGCGCGACGAGCGCGCAAAACACGGTGACCAGCAGCTTTCTCACGGTTGCATTGTATCGCAGCAAACGATCCATTACTGGAAGTAAGGCGACCCGTCCGAGCGAAAGCTGGTTCCCCGCCTCCACGGCGCTGGCGGCATGTGCTTGAAAGCTTCTTCGTTCAACTCCACACCCCAGCCAGGCTGGTTCGGAATTTCAAGATAACCATCCTTCTTCACCATAAGCGGTTCCTTGAGCACATCCTTGCGCGCACCTGAATCCGGCGCCGCATATTCGAGAATGAAAAAGTTAGGCGTCGATGCCGCAAAATGCACATTCACCGCCGTCGCCAGCGGACTCATGGGATTGTGCGGAGCCACCATCACATACTGTGCCTCTGCCATCGCCGCAATCTTTTTCATGGTCAAAACGCCACCACAACAGCAAATATCGGGCTGTATGAAATCAAGCGCCTGCACTTCGAGCAGCGGCCGGAATTCATGAATCATGTAATTGCACTCGCCGCTCGCCAGTGGAATATTCACATGATCGGCCACCTTCTTCATGGCCGCAAAATTCTCCGTGCGTATCGACTCTTCCATCCACATGGGATTAAATGGTTCGAGCGCCTGCCCAAGCCGGATCGCCCGCGTCGGCTCAAAAAACTTCGCATGCACATCCACACCGATATCGACATCAGGCCCAACTGCCTCGCGAACTGCCTTCACATGCGCCACGGTCTCGCGCGTCGCCTGGTTATAGGGCATAGCGCCGGGAGCTTGAATCCCCATCTTCAGGGCTGTGTAACCGTATTTTTCCACCATCCGTTTCGCATTTTCGCCTGCCTGCTGCGGCGTGGTTCCACCCGTACTCTGATAGGTGCGAATCTTATTCCGCGTCCGCCCTCCGAGCAGCGCCCACACCGGCAGACCCGCAGCCTTCCCGGCAATATCCCAAAGCGCGTGTTCAATGCCGCTGATGGCGGAGTTCACGATCAACCCGCCAGGGAAACGCGTTGTGTTGTACATCAGGTCAAACAGGTACTGTACGTTGCGCGGGTCCTGCCCTTTGAGCCAGATCGCAAAATCCTCAATCACCTTAACCGTCGCCTCATCAGGACCTGCCGAGTAAGCCTCTCCAATGCCATAGATTCCTTGATCGGTCAGGATCTTTACATAGACCCAGTTTCGGCCTCCGCCGCCAACCAGAAAAGTCTTGATCTCGGTGATTTTCATCGGCCCGGTATTGCCGATTTTGCCTCCGTTGAGCGGTTGCAACCCTCCGGGGAATTCCCCCTTCTGAGCCTGAACCAAAGCGGCGGCAGCCAATCCTGCCCCTAAAAGAAAACGTCGTCTCTTCATTCGATGCCTCCATCCGTATCGCTGAAAGTCTATATCAATCGAACCCTCATGCCCACAACAACAAGACGTATGAGAATCACAAAACTACGCTGACATAGCCGAAACTCCAATCCATCGCCCAGCAACCCCAAAAACACTAAAAGCCCAACAAACCCAGTGAAACAAATTTCTTTTTCTTCTGTGAATAACTTGCCAAAGTCCGAGAATTCCGGATTGACTCGGGGCTTAGACTGTGTCAACGCTTGTGGTGAGCTTTGACAGGCTCAGGCATCGATTTTGCTCTGGATGTCGTCCTGCGGGCGATTTACGGGGCATCTGGAGCTTCTTGGGACGTGCTCGTGAAAGGCTACTGCTTCAGCATGCCTAAGTTTTTGGAGTTGATCCGTATTTCTATTTATTGCTTAATGATGTTGCATAACTGATCTATTGTCAGTGCAACCACTCCGAACATCAGGTGTGCCATCACTTTGACTGCGCCCCTGACTCGCAAGGTTCGGCCTCCGAACTCGTCCTTCAAACGCGCGTTGACCCGCTCAACGGCGGTCCGGGTTTTGTAGCGTTCGCGCTTGGCCGGGCAAAGTTGCGGCTTGAGTTTCCGAGGGCGCAGCTTCGATAGGTGCGGCACCATGCTTTCCGGAGTGCCTCGCCGTCGATTGGGATGTACGACCGGAACGTGACCCAGATGTTTACTTTCCGCCAGGATTGCCTCGGCATCGTAAGCCGAGTCCATCACGTCGTACAAGTAAGTGACGCGCTGGGTCGTCAGGTGCATGAGGGGAATGGCTGCCACGGC
>JANXLY010000232.1 GCA_025354885.1 Acidobacteriota bacterium
GGCATGGCGCACCAATGGCCCGCCGTCCGGCTGGGAGGCCAACAGGCCGCGATCATCGAAGACCTCGTGCTGGACTACAACACAAATCTGTTCCCGACGGCGACGGCTGTAGTGGTAAAGCTGCAACGGCCTTCTGGAGCAATCGTCACTTACAACTGTGGCATCGAAAGCTGTGCGGTCCAACTGGACCGCCGTCAGGGTTCGCATTGGTATCAACTCGAGTACCGCAACATAAGCGGCGCAGTGCTGGCAAGGGGGGAATGGCAATTTCTGCCGCTACCTTAACCCCGTGTGATAGCTGCCGTGGCCAGCGCAAACAATTCCTCGTAACGTTCGGCGATCTTCTCCGCCGAATAGTGATCGAGGATGCGCTGGCGGGCGGCCTGGCCCATCTTCTCCCTACTTTCCGGATTTTCGATCAGGCGGCGCATTGCCGCCGCCAATTCGTTTGCATCGCCCACCGCACCGCTCCATCCATGCACCCCGTCCTCCACCAGTTGCCGATTGGCCGGAATGCGGCTCACCACCGAGGCCAGCCCCGTCGACATGGCTTCAATCAAAGAGCACGGAAATCCTTCGAGCCGCGACACCAGCACGAACACATCGGCGAGCTTCAGATACTGCCGTACCCGGTCCATAGGCTGGCGACCGGCAAAGCGTACCGCCTCGCGCAAGCCCAAGCGCCCGGCTTCGCCTTCGAGCATGGCGCGCTCCGGGCCGTCCCCCACTAGAACCAGTTGCGCCTCCGGGGATGTTTCGCGCAAAAGTGCAAAGGCTTCGAGCAGACTGCGAAGTTCCTTTTCAGGGGCCAGCCGCCCGACGTAGACCAGGACCGGGACCTCGACGGCGAGATCGAAATCGAGCCGCAATTGCCGGCGGACCGCCTCAGTGGCCGGCGCGAATTCCTCCACATGCACCGGATTGGGCATCCAGAACAGTTTGCGCTTGTCGATGCCCGCCTGAACAGCCTCCTGTTCGATACCCGCATTCAGCACCATCACGCGGCGAGCCCAACGGTTCAGCCACTTCAATTCCAGGCGTCCGAGAAAGCTCCGTTGCATGAATTCGATAATTCCGCTGCCCGATATCTTCATGACCACCGGCAGCCCGAGCAGTCGGCAGAGCGGCAGGCCTGTGGCCAGGTGCAAACCCTGCATCAGAAAATATACGACGTCAATGTGTCCGCGCAGCCGCCACAATTCCGCCACTACGGCCAAGGCAAAAGCTCTGTCGAGCCATGGGCCGCTCCTTCCCCGTCCGAGTATGCGTACCGGCGTTCCGTAGGGGTCGACCCAATCGCAGGCATCTGGCATCTCCGGATGAGCGCCACAAAGCACCAACACCCGATGGCCCCGTTCCCGCAGGACCCGGCACACTCGCTGCGCTTCGATTTCAGATCCCCCCAATACAGGCGGATAGGTGAAGCAAATCAACAGGCAGGAGTATTTTTTCGCATCCATCATTCCTAACCACTTTCGCAAATTTGCCTCCGGGCCAACGGATAATAAAAGTATGTGCGGAATTGCCGGGTACCTGACGACAGACGCGGCACCGAAGCCGGGCGGGCTTGAGGCGATGCTGAAGGCGATTGCCCGGCGCGGCCCGGATTCGGAGGGTCGCGCCGAATGGCCTGGGGTGCAACTCGGCCACCGCCGCCTGGCGATTCTCGATCTGAGCCCGGCGGGGCACCAACCCATGCTGAGCGAAGACGGGCAGGTAGGGCTGGTCTTCAATGGCTGCATCTACAATTTTCTCGCCTTGCGCACCGAACTGGAGGCTTGTGGCCACCGCTTCCATTCCCAGTGCGATACCGAAGTGCTGTTGCGCGGTTATCTGGAGTGGGGTGCGGAGAAACTCGCTCCGCGCCTGCATGGCATGTTTGCTTTCGCCGTCTGGGACCAGCGCAGCGGCAAGCTCTATCTGGTGCGGGACCGCATGGGCGTTAAGCCCCTGCTCTACTGCCAGCGCGGCCGCGACTTCGCCTTTGGCTCGACGCTACGCGCCCTGCGCGTAGCCGGTTGCGGCGAGGATATCGACCCTATGGCGATGCTTGAATTCCTCGAATACGGCTACATCACTGACCAGCGCTCAATCTATTCGGGAATTCAAAAACTGCTACCCGGCCATCTGCTGGAGTGGCATGACGGGCGGATCGCCACAAAACGATACTGGACGCTGCCGGAAACCGACGAGCGAAGCGCAATTGGATTTGACGAGGCGGTGGAGGAAACCGAGCGGCTGCTGGTCGAAGCCGTTCGGCTGCGCTTGCAGGCCGATGTTCCAATCGCCGCGCTACTCAGCGGTGGCATCGATTCGGCGCTTGTCTGCTGGGCGATGAAAAAGCTCAACGCCAACGTGACCGCGTTTACGGTGGGATCACCCGGTAACGCCGAAGATGAAAGCGAGGGTGCCCGTTTTACCGCCCGGGTCCTCGACATCCCCCACCAGGTGATCACCCTCAGCGGACGGGATGATCTCGAACTGGATCCGTTTTTCGAAGCCTTCAGCGAGCCATTTAGCTGTCAATCGGCCTTCGGCATGCTGGCAGTTTCCCGCGCCATCAAGCCGTATGGCACGGTGTTGCTGACTGGCGACGGGGCTGATGATGTGTATCTGGGCTACCCGCACTTTCTCAATGCCTGGAGGGCGCAGAATGCGGCCCATTGGCTTCCGTCGTTCGCCACCCCGCTTTGGGGGGCGCTGCGCCGGGCAATCCCCAATGTGGCCCCGCTTCAACGCGGCGTGAGTTTTCTCGATTACGCCACCGGCGGCATTGGAGCCTATATCCGGCGGCGGGACGGGCTGGACTATTTATTCGATCACGGCATTCCCGGCGCGAAACTGCGCTCGCTCGACGCCCCTTGGCGCGGCATTCCTGCCTCGGCGGGCGCGGCCCGGCGGCTGTTTCACGACGCGTTTCAGTATCACTGGGACACGCACTTCACGGGTGAGTTCATGCCGAAGGTGGATGGCGGCACGATGCACTACGGCCTTGAGGCGCGGGCACCGTTTCTCGATCAGAAGCTCTGGGAGTTTGCCGCTACGCTGCCGGTGGGTCTGCGGCTGCGAGGTGGCCACATGAAGGCGATTTTGCGGGAGATTGTGAAGCGGCGCATCTCACCCGAGGTCGGCTCGAGACCGAAGCAGGGCTTCACTGTTCCGATATCGGCCTGGATGGCCAGGGAAATGAAGCATCTCTGGGAGCCGCTGCGATCGGATAGCATCCTCGCCCGGCAAGGCTGGGTGGACGGCAATGCCTTACGCAGCACCATTGACGATGCGCTACGGCGCGAGCGCATCGCGCCCTCGCTATGGAACCTGTTTATCCTCGAACACTGGATGTTGCGCCAACAGTCGCGCTAGACGCCCTTTTGATCGACTCGCGTCGTGAGCCACATGCGTTGCGGGTTGACAAAAAATACTTTCAGGGACAGCAGCGCCGCCAGGTTCATGACCAAAAACGTTCGGGCCAAGGACGAATAGCGACGTAGCGGGGAATCTGCCTTGAGCCACGGAAAGAGGGCGGCCAACAGCAGCATCCCCACTTCGCTCAGTAGCAACGTGCTTTTGGCAATTCCGTCGGGTAACAGCGCCGTTGACACCGCTGTGCCAATCAGGCACCAGGGCAGCAGGAGTCGGCCAAACTTGTGCGATATAAAGTGCAACCACATGGGGTGTGGGAGAAAGAGCAGCCGCGGATGACGGGCCAACACTTGCCACATTCCACCCAGGGTGCGCATCCGCCTCGTCCAGTCCGTTCCCTGTGCCACTGGGAAATCA
Source organism: Acidobacteriota bacterium (assembly GCA_025354885.1). Taxonomy (GTDB): domain Bacteria; phylum Acidobacteriota; class Terriglobia; order Bryobacterales; family Bryobacteraceae; genus Bryobacter. The sequence continues at coordinate 3,781 of JANXLY010000232.1, forward strand.
TAGGCGATGCTGGAGGGATCAAATATAATCCTGTAGCCGGCCAGATAAGCCTGCAACGGTAATTCTGCATCGTCGATTAGCGTATTTGCTGGTATCGGCTTTGCCAAGGAGCGCCGCATCGCATAGAGGCAGCCCGTTGTGTTGAAGAGCGAATAGCAATCGGATTGCTTGCGGCGCGCCCAGAGTTCGTATTGCCAATAGAGATCCATTGCCGCCTGCTCACCTTGCGCCTTACCATTGGCTGTGATGCGCAATTCTCCGGTAACTGCACCTACCTTGGGGTCGGCAAAATTCGCTACGAGGTGGCGCAGGGAATGAAATTGCAACTCTTGACGGACATCCGTAAAAAAAAGAATTTCCCCAGTTGCAACCAGCAAACCCTGATTGAGCGCCTTGGCCTTACCGCCTCGGGGAAGTCGCAGCAGTTGAATTCCGCGCGAAGCATATTCAAGGGCAATCGCATCGGTGCCATCGGTCGAAGCGTCTGACAAGACTAGAATCTGCATCTGTGTGGCGGGGTAATCGAGGCGCAAAATGCTATCGAGTTTGGCACGCAAAAAAGCCGCTCCATTATGGACGGCTAACAGGATGCTCACCGTCGGAATCTGTGAAAGATCCTTGAGGACGGGAGATTTCCGAAAGGGCCATTTCCACAATAGAAAGGGATAGCCCAGCAAGAGATAAAAGGCAAGAAGTGAAAAGAAAACAAAGCAGCCCCAAGCCCATTGAGGTGAGAGCATACTCACCCATGATACGCGCTGTTCTGGATCCGCCCGACCGAGGCGCGGATTTTGATTTGGATATGGTCGTTTCGAAGCACGGCGCAATGGCAGCCTGAGTAGGGCTCATGATAGAAATTGGCTGAGGTGGAAATGGTTTTGCTGCGCAGCGGCAAACCATGACGCGATGGGAACAGTGTGTATCATGAACAACGTCGTGCAATTCGAATCCAAGGGAGAAATCGTTGAATCTCAGTAAGGCAATCCAGAACCCGGGCCTCACCTGGAAAAAGGCTGTTGGACGGCTTCGCCGCAATTTGGCCACCCTGCCGGCAGAAAATGATGCCGCGCGGGAAGAACTCGCAGGGGGCATCGTTTTTGAACACAAGCGGCTCTCTTTTCTTGAGCCCGATGACATTCGCGCGATGATGACGCAATCCTACGACATCACTTTGTGCATCTGCTTGCGTCGATACCTGCGACCCGGGGACATCATACTCGATGTGGGAGCCAATATCGGCTACATTTCGGCGGTCGCCGCTGGATGTGTTGGCAGTAGCGGAGTGGTGCACGGTTTTGAACCACTCCGGGAATGTTTTGACCGGCTTGAAGTGCTGAAGGCGATCAATCCGAAATTCAATTTTTCGTTTCACAATGTTGCTCTAGGCGCCGAACAAGGGACGCTGAACATTGCGTTTGATCCTCAGGGAGATATGCGCAATGCAACGCTGGTGCCGGGCAGGGAATCTCCGCAATCGAGGGCCGTGCCAGTGTGGCGTCTAGACGAATGCATTGCCAGCCACATCAGCAACCCGGAAAAGATTCGCTTCATCAAGATCGACGTGGAAGGATTTGAATTCGCGGTATTGCGCGGTCTGGAAAAATATTTGGAGACAGGAATCGCCAAACCGCTGATTGTGTGTGAGATCAAGCCCTGGGAGATTGTGAAGCTAGGCTACTCGATGGGGGATTTTGCGGCATACCTGAAGCGTTATGGTTATGGTGCCTTTGAAATGGACAATGACACGACGGCGGTAGATGTGGCGACTATGACCGAGATGGATACGCTACTCTTCCGAGCGATCTGACGGAAGTGGCACTGTACGCGCCGCTGTCTTCGATTGGGTTGCTTTCGTTCGGAGTGCTTGTGGATCGAACACAAGTCCAGTTGTTTCCATGCGTGGATTGGTGTGGGCAGGATGGATCTGATTTCTGGAAGCCGATCGAATCGAGTATCTTGCGGTCGAAAGCATTCCAAAGCTGCTTTGCAGTTCTGGCGTGACCAATGCAGGTTGCGCTGCTTCAACTGGGGCGAAGAACAGATTTCGGATCGGCGGTCGAATTCTCAGTTGTTGGTGCAGGCGAGGAAGGTGCAGTTGGAGCACCCCATTGTTGTAGTGCCGAAGCCAGGTGGCTGAGGTCCGATCCTAGGTCGGAATTTTGCGTAAGTTGATTTTGAAGCACTGAATTTTGACGCGCTTCATTTTTCGCAACCAGGTTGGGTGAGGCCATATTTTGCAAAGCGGGTTCGATTGCGATTTCCAACACCGCTGCAGGATCTTTTGACAAGATGAGCCGCAATCCAATAACAGAAGCGAGGAAGAGCAAAAAAATCATATGCGCATGCCTGATTTGTCTTATCGGAAATCTTTCGGGAAAGTGTGAATTATTTTGTCGGCCTGACTTCACGCTTAACAAATTCGTATGATAAGGTACATTCCGATGCGCACAAGTGGGCCTTTATGGTCGGCAAGCCCTTCTTCGGAAATGAGCTGAAGCTAGCTGGCACTGCCGGTTTGGCTCATGCCCATGCTGCATTCGATGTGCGCGCGATGGCATGCGCAGCCGAATGCTCCAATGGGATCATTCTGTTCTGATCTGAGGTGGGCCTAAATATGGAAGAAATCAGAACTTTCCGTGAAGAACACAGCGAAGAAGTTTCTGCGCTCTATCTGCGAGTGATGCGTGGTCAGAAGGGAATGCGCAGTCAGGCATTGAAAGAGTATTTGGGGCGCATATTCCTTAACAATCCCTGGCACCAAGATGGTGTTGAATCGTTGCTCTATTTGCAGGATGGAAGGATCGTAGGATTTCTCGGAGTGATCTGCCGTCGGATGGAATTTTCAGGGCGAGCCATTACAGCCGGAATCATGACTCAATTCATGATTGACCGAGACTTTCACAAAGGGAAAGGTCCTCTTCACCTCCTACAAAGATTTTTTTCAGGTCTGCAGGATCTTAGTTACACCGACGGTGCTTCCGAGCCAGCCGCCAAGGCATGGGAAAAAGCAGGCGGAGATGCAGCTCGGCTCTACTCCTTCAACTGGCTCCGCGCGCTGAGGCCGGTGGCGACAATTCAGGAGCATAGTACCGGGCGGCGACAGGGTGGCATCTGGACTGCGATCAATGGAGCAGCAGCGATCCTCGGGTTGCCGATAGACGCTGTGGCGCAGCGCTTTCTCCAGCCGCGCTCGCCCTTTGAAACAGTGGCCGTAGACTCAGGAACGCTGTTTGAGACCATCACCGAAATTGGCTGGCGCGAGAAACTGAAACCAAGCTACGAACGCGATAGTTTTGCCTGGTTGATTTCAGAAGCAGCCCAGGCAAAATATGGACAATTGCGACTGCGTGTCACAAGGGAACAGGACGGCAAGGCCTGCGGTTGGTTTGTGTATTATCTGAAGCCCGGCGGAGCCTGCTATCTGTTGCAGATTGGCGCGCGGCGGGCCGATCAATACCGGGGAGTGCTGCGGGCACTGTTTGCCGACGCAGCCGCTGGTGGCGGCACTTGCGTCAAGGGACAAAGCCAGCCTCGGCATCTGGTGGATCTGACCGAAGAACACTGCCTTTTCCGCCATCCGCAATCTTCCGTATTGATCGCCAGCCGGGACCCTGAACTGAAGGCGGCGATCCATCGCGGGGACGCTGCGCTTTCTCGCCTCGACGGCGAATCGTGGCTGCGATTTCCCGCCGAGGACTGGCTGAAGCCTTCTTGACTTGCTAGCGGCCCGTAATTTAGAAAGTTGATTACACTCCCGCCCTGGCTGCCATGCCTGCGCTTTATGCGCTTGGTTCAGGAAAGAAATCGCGTTCACAAGTATTTTCAAGAATTTTTTCGGTCAAAACCCTATATATTTCGCATTTTCCTGCGCTTGCGAACATGAAGTAGCTTCCGCTGCTTGCTAAGGTGTGACCGATGAATAACCTATTTCAAGACACACAACCGATACAGGATCTGCCCACGGAAGAAACTCCGCAGCCGACCCAACACATTTCCGCCGCCCGCCTCGCCGCTAACCGCGCCAATGCCCAGAAATCCACAGGCCCACGCACTCCGGCAGGCAAGCTCCGCTCTGCTTCAAATTCCCTGAAGCATGGCCTTTATTCACTCACCAACTTCGATGGCTTCGTCCACGATCACGACGTCGCCTTGTCAGTCGTCACCAACTTGCTCGATCAATTCGAGCCAGTCACTCCAGCCGAGGTGATTCTCGTTCACCAGCTCATCCACCAGCAGTTGCGATTCCTGCAAATGGAATTCCTCTTCAACCTGGCCATGAGTGTCCGCGTGGATGAC
>JANXLY010000282.1 GCA_025354885.1 Acidobacteriota bacterium
CCCGGGGGCACAGAGACGCCACGTTCACTCGGCTTCAGGGGTGCTTTTTGTACATGGGCCAGCGCCATGGCAGTGAGAGTTGGCTCATCAAATACCAGCTTTCAGTTAGTAGAAAGTAAGCAACGCAACCAAGCGAATAGAGATCTGCACGACCGTCAATGGTCTTCTCTCCCAACGCGATCTCGGGCGGCAGATAGGCGGGCGTGCCAGTAGCCGTGCCGTCCATGGTCATCAGCTTTGCTTCTTCATCGAGTAATTGCGACTTTACGAGGCCAAAATCGAGCACCTTCACAAAGTCATATTGCAGCCCCAACTTCGCCAGCACGATGTTTTTCGGCTTGATGTCGCGGTGAATCATTCCCGCGCGATGGGCCTCATTGAGCGAGGCGGAGACACCCAGGAGAACATTCACAACACGTCCGGCATGCATGGGCCCGAAGCGATCCACGATGGTTTGCAGATCGATGCCGTCGAGCAATTCCATTACGTAGTAAAAAGTGTTGTCTTTGGTCCGGCCAAAATCATAAAGGGCTACGGTGTGCGGACTGCGCAGACTGGCCGTAGCTTTGGCTTCGCGCTCAAAGCGCTGGCGGATCATGAGTTCCTGACGGCCACTGGCGCCGGCCAGAACATCACCGCGAATCAACTTTACGGCGGCGTCGCGGGCGAGCATGGTGTGCTTCGCCCTCCAGACTTCACCCATACCGCCTTTGCCGATCAGATAATCGAGGGTGTAGTTACCAAGTTCCTCAGCCTTTACCTGTTTCCACTGCATCGCAAACATTCGGGCATTCAAAATGTACATCCAGATTGCCACAAGCAGAAGTGGGCCTACCCAGATGAGAAGGCGGTTCCAGGGCAAAGGAGTAAAGCCGTGCAATTGAATATTCAACCAATAAGCGAGGGGCCAGGACAGAGCGCATAATACCGCTGCAATTGCGGATTTCAGAGGGGCATTGGGGAGGAGCAAACCACAAAGCGCCAGCCATATCGCCACGCCGCTGTGCCCGAGAACAGGGACGTTCGGATTCCAGTTGAAGGTTGTTTCGAACATCGAAATTGAGAAGGCAATCGCGACCTGAAACACAATCCCGAGATCGAGCAAAGCCGCTTTGGTGAGCCAGCCAAAACGCTGGATTGCAATAAAGCCGAGCGAGAGGGCCAGAATCCCTCCGATGGTCCACTGGATCGATGCAAGGCGGAAAGCGGCACCAAATTCTGGTTGGAGAAAACCTTCCATCGTCAACAGAGCGACAGTCGTCACAGCGCACAGAACGGAGATCCAACAAAGTCTGTCGGCCGCCTTCTCGAGCATTGCGGGAGGCAGACTGAAGCCTGCCGGACTTGGAGTGCTGCTGCCTGGCGTTGAAGCCGCGCGAATTACTTGCATAGTGTCCTTCCCAGCTTGGATGTCCCAGGCCCACGATTCGTCGCAAAATTCGGACCTAACCAATTGGACTACGGATCAAACCCGTTTTGCGATGTGACTGGAAGCAAGAATTTTTGCACTCGTGCGATAGGCAAGTGACTGAAGGGTCAGCGAAGGGTTGAATCCGCCATTGGTTACGTGCACACTGCCATCGGCAACGTACAGATTTTCGACACCAAATACGCGGCAATCCTCATCTACACCACCCAGCTTGTGGTCTTTGCTCTTGCGGGCAGTGCCGGCCTGGTGCTGGCCTCCGGAAACGCCCATTCCAGGAAGTTGCTGAAATACTTCCAATGCGCCGACAGATCGAAGCCACTCGGCAGCCTTAGCCGCCATGAACTTTGCAGTTTTGAGATCGGAGGGGGGCTTGCGACCGCTGATGCGGAGCGTTGGAATGCCACAGTAATCTTTGACTGACGGGTCAATCTCGACACGATTCTCCCAGCGCGGAACTTCCGGTACAGGGCCTCGTACGTCCATCGATCACTTGTACCAGCTTCGCTGCCAATCTTTGTGAGATTTGCCCCATTGGGACGCGCTGGGAGGGAGAACGCGGCGGGCCTCAGGCCATCCATGTTTCGTGTTCAAACAACCCAAAGGCTGCGGTATAAGCGTGTCCCTGAAAGTTTCGTCCAACCCAGTCGTGTCGATTGCCCAAACCATTGGGATGCAGTTTTGTTTTGGAGTTGAGCAAGAGCCTTGCAGTCTCGGTGGCGCTTGCGGCCACCACAACAACTTTCGACGGCTGCTCTACCAATTGTCCGCGGGGATCAAGACACGAGACTCCGCGACCAGGGGAGTTGGAGCAATAGCCGCCAAGGCCACAAAATCTCTACGGGCAATCTGCTGCATGTTCCAGATCATATCGCGACCAACTTTTAGCGGAGAGGCACATTAAGAATGCTCATTTTGGAGTCGATTCCATAGATGTTAAAATGGGGGCAATGAAAGCCAAGTTTTTTGCTTTACTAGTCTCCATTGCGGGCCTCGGTCTAGCCCAAACAGGAACCATCCAGGGCGTATTGGTGGACCCCTCCGGGGCAGCCATCAAGGGCGCAAAGGTATCCGCTACAGATCAACGCAAAGCCGTCATGGTGCGAGAAGTTGTCTCGGGCGATAGCGGCTCCTTCCAGATTTCCAATATCCAACCCGGTCTGTACACACTCAAGATACAATCATCCGGATTCAAATCACTCACTCAAACCGACCTGCAGCTCGACCAGAATCAGAACATGAATCTCGGTAATCTGAGCTTGCAATTAGGATCGACGACAGATTCCATAACAGTGTCCGCCGACGTGCCGCTGGTGGAAACCACGACGGCCAACAAGAGCTTCACGATCACCAGTAAACAGGTCACAGACATGTCGCTGAACGGGCGCGACTTCCAGTCTCTGATGCGCACGCTGCCGGGCGTGGTCTCGAATGACCGTACCGACTTCCGCCTCGCCTTCAACAACACGGATGCGTTCAACGTCAATGGACTCCGTGGCTCGAATAATAACGTCTTTCTCGACGGTGCGATCAACACGGACGTAGGGGCCAACGATGGTCAATACACACAAATTTCTCTCGATGCAGTGGGTGAATTCAAGGTGCAGACATCCACCTTCAACGCAGAATACGGTCGCAATCCGGGCATCATGATTTCGGTGAATACAAAGTCCGGCGGCAAAGATTATCATGGCACTGCCTACGAATTTCTTCGCAACAATGCACTCGATGCCAGGCAACCTTTTGACCGCACCGGGACTACTCAAAAACTGCGTTTCAATCAGTTCGGCGGAAACATTGGCGGCCCGTTGTCGATCCCTAAAATCTCATCGCGCAAGGACCCGAAGCTGTTCTTTTTCTTCAACTATGAGAAGACGCTGGCTACCCGCCCTTCGGGCGGCTCGTTTGTCGACCTGCCGCATCCAGACACGCTCAACGGCGACCTCTCCCGCCTCTACCGGAATGGAAATATTCTTACTGCGCAAGGGGTAGATACCGGCTATCGAATCGGTCAGGTCTTTCAGCCTGGCACGCTGGTCCGCGAAGCTGGAGGGCGTATCATTGGAGGCAATCCGTACCCTGGTAACATCATCCCGCGCAGCCAATGGTCCAACAATGCTGCTGCCTTTCTGAAGGTCATCGGTGGGGCGAACTACGCTGGAACAATTCCCACGCCGAATGTTCCAGAAACCGTCCGTTCGTTCTTTCAGGATACCTACCAGTTCAACAAGGAATCGAAAGTTCTTCGCCTGGATTACACGATCAGCGATCGAGCTAACTTTTTCTTCCGGTGGGCTGACGACGCGAATCATGAACAGCAGGGTCTTGGTATTTTTGCCTCTACGCCTTACCCTGTTTTTCCACAATTCCGCCGCAAGCCCGGCAGTTCATGGAGCTACAATCTCATCAACGTAATCTCGCCTTCGACGACCAACGAATTCATCTTCAGCTATAACCGGCTCACCCAACTGGTTGACGTGGCATCCAATGCTGAAAAATCAAAGTATGATCGCAAAGACCTAGGCTTCAGCTTCCCGGAGTTCTTTCCGGACTCCAACCTCCGCAACCGCTTTCCCCGCTTCAACTGCGGCATCGGCAGTTGCAACTACACCGGCTATCCCGCCGGCTGGCTGAGCGAAGCCAAGCAGTTCACCTGGACCGATAACCTCACCAAGAATATGGGCAAGCACACCCTCAAATTTGGTGCGTTCTTCAATATGAACCTCAATGGCCAGCAACCCGGCTGGACTGATGTCATGAATTTCAACTTTGGCGACTCTGCCGATAATCCGATTTCCACCGGCAATACTTTTGCCAACATGCTTGTCGGAAATTACACTTCGGTCACGCAGACTAACGGTCGCTTTTACGGCTCTTTCAAGTTTTACGGTGTCGAAGGTTACGCGCAGGATTCCTGGCGGGTCAACAAAAAACTAACCGTTGAGGCTGGAGTCCGCTGGGCTTACATGGGCCCCACCTACACCTATGGCAAGTTTCTTCAGAACTACTTCGATCCCCGCCTCTATAAACCATCCGATGCCGCACGTATTGACCTTAATCCGGGCCTGACCCTAGGTACAATCGTGCCGAATGTAGGCAACCCCTTTAATGGAATGACCGAAGAAGGCAAGAGTCTTCCGCTCGGCGGCGTGAACCACCGCTGGAATAACTTCGGCCCGCGCCTGGGTTTTGCGTTTGATCCCTTCGCTAACGGCAAAACTTCCATCCGTGGAGGAATTGGCATGTTCTATGAACGTATCCGTCAGAACGCCAACAACTTCGACGGACTTGGAAATCCGCCGCTCACGTTCCAGCCCACGGTGTACGCGGGCCGCGTGGATCAAATCAACACAGGCCTCATCGCTGGCGGACGCCGCGCACCAGTCAGTATCGTTGCCATCGATTCTCAGGGACAGATTCCAACCGTTTATTCCTGGAGCTTTGGTGTGCAACGCGAACTCGGTGCCCGTTCCTCGCTTGACGTGAGTTACATTGGCAACCGCGGGCGCTTTCTCCAATATCGCCGTGACCTGAATCAGCTGCCGCTGGGAACAACGTTGCAACCCGGAGTGTTGAGTGGAGTCAATGGCGTTTCGAATGCACTGCGACCCTACCAGGGTTATTCCAGCGTGAACTTTACAGAGTTTGGCTCCACCTCGAACTACAACGCATTGCAAGCTCGCATCAGCCGCCGTTTTGCCAAGAGCTTTACCGGCAACTTTAACTACACCTGGTCGAAAGCTCAGGGCGTCAATGAAGGCGACACCAATTCGCTTGCTTACACCTTTGATCGCAAGCGCGAATACAGTCTGCTGAACTTCGACCGCAAGCAAATTGTCACGGTCGACTTCATCTACGAATTACCCAAATTTGCCAATTCCAATGCGTTCGCCAAGGGCGTGTTGAATGGCTGGCAGGTCAACGGAATCGCGCGCTTCTGGGGCGGAACTCCGTTGACAGTAACTTCCAACGGCAACCCCGGCACACTCGGTGGTGGTCCTCGCGCCAACTACAACGGTAGTGGCCCAGTGACAAACGACAATAAGAGCGAACTCGATTACTTCAACGTATTCGCGTTCAGCCGCCCGCTGGAAGGCAGCCTCGGCAACACCGGCGAAGCGATCTTCCGCGGTCCTGGCATCAACCAGTGGGATGTTTCGATGCTCAAGACAACCACGTTCTTTGAACGAGTGCGTGTGCAGTTCCGCTTTGAAACTTTCAACACCCTGAACCACACACAGTGGGCTGGCGTAAACACCGGCCTCAACGTTCCTAACCCCAACACCGCACCGACGGCTGCCACGCGTGGCACCTTCGGCCAGGTAAACTCCACTCGCGATCCCCGCACCATTCAGCTGGGCGTCAAAGTGTTGTTCTAATCTGGTTCTGATGCTGTTTCTAAGTTTGGCCCTGATCCTGTATCAGGGCCAAACTGTTTCTACGGAAGAACTTTTTGCGAGTGCTTCGCGGGCGCTGCAGTCGAAAGACTACGTGCAGGCCGAAGTCGGCTTTCGCGAAGTGCTGCGGCGCGAACCGGGCAATCTTGGCGCTCTTGGCAATCTTGGGGTTCTTTATGTCCGCCAAAACCTGCCTGCGAAAGCAGTCGAAATTTATCAGCGCGCACTGCGGCTTGCGCCGCGTGAGCCTGGCCTGATTTTGAATCTTGGCCTGGCCTATATGAAGCTGGACGCTCACGCAAAAGCAAAGCCACTCTTTGCTCAACTGTCTTTGCAGCAGTCCCCCCGACAGCAACAAGCTCTCGAATTACTCGGGATCTGTCAGTTGCAGACCGGCGACACGGCAAGCGCGGTTACAACGCTGGAGCCACTGCTGGCTGGCCCGCAAGCTTCGCCCGGCGTCTA
>JANXLY010000289.1 GCA_025354885.1 Acidobacteriota bacterium
CAAACCAACGATACGCGTGTCTTCAAGCTCGAGGATTCGATCCACAAGAAGAAAGGGGTAGCGGTGGGGAAGAATGTCCTGAATGGCAACAATATCTAGCTCAGGCATACAAACAAGCTATTATATCCGCCGATGGATCCAATTCTTGCCTGCGTGCAGGCCAAACAGGAAGACCTGATCGCATTCTTGCGGCAAATGGTCGAAATTGAGACGCCAAGCGGTGATGAAGAAGCGATTGTGCGCTTCGCCGATTTTCTTGAAGCGAAGACGTCTGACATTGCGAAGATGAGGCGGGTGAAGGCGCGAGGGTTCGGGCCGCATCTGCTTCTGGAGTTTGATTTACCCGGAGCGCGCAAGCGCGGACAAATTTTGGGGCTGGCACATTCTGACACCGTGCATCCCATGGGGACGCTAGCCAAGTTCCCCTTTGCCGCTCGTGCAGGGCGCCTCTATGGGCCCGGCGTGCTGGATATCAAGGGTGGCATCGCTTTGTTCCTCTATGCGGTGAGGGTCTTGCGAGAGCTCGACATTCCGGTTGCAAAAAAAGTTGTATTGCAGATTGTGAGCGATGAAGAGATCGGGTCGGATTCTTCGCGTGCGCTTACTGAAAAGATGGCGCGCCTTTCGGACTGCGTTCTCGTCGTCGAGCCCGGAACGGGTTTATCGGGCAAACTCAAGACCGCGCGAAAGGGTACTGGAGATTATTCGGTGAAGGTTCACGGCATCGCAAGTCATGCCGGAGTTGATTTTTCGGCGGGCTCGAGTGCGATTGTTGAAGTAGCAAAACAGATTGAAGCAATTGCAGGATTTACGGACCTCGCAAAGGGTATCACCGTGAATCCCGGCGTAGTGCGGGGTGGGACGCGCACCAATGTGGTGGCAGATTACGCGCAGGTGGACGTCGATATTCGCATCGCAAGGCTCAGGGATTTTGCGACGCTCGATCGCAAGTTTCGCAAATTGAGGCCCTTTGACAAGCGTTGTCAAATTGAGGTGGAAGGCGGATTGAATCGCCCGCCGATGGAGCGAACAAAGGAAATCGGCGCGCTTTTTGAGAAGGCAAAACGGCTTGCCACAGAACTGGGAATTGGGCTGGAAGAATCTTCAACGGGTGGCGGTAGCGATGGCAATTTGACCGCTGCGCTTGGTGTACCCACACTCGATGGCCTGGGCTGCGTAGGCGAGGGGGCTCATACGCTGCATGAGAGTTTGCTGATCGAACGCATCCCGGACCGCGCTGCGCTGCTCGCGAAGCTGATCGCCACGCTCTAGCGCTATTCTTGTACATGGCGCTCACTGTGGACCAGCGAGCGCACACACTATTCCGTTGGTCTGAGGTATTGCCTTGTCGAATTTGCCTTTAGCTGCCCTGCGTGGCGTGCGCCTTGAAAAGATTGCGTCTCTGCGTGAATTGGGTCTCAATCCGTTTCCGTCTAAAAGCAACCGCACCCACATGGCTGACGAAATTACGAGCAACTATGAGTCGCTCGAGGGCCACCCGGCAACTGTCGCTGGCCGATTGATGAGCTGGCGCAAGATGGGTGGCATGGCTTTTGGCAATGTGCAGGATCAAAGCGGCACAATACAAATCGCGTTGCGGCGTGGCGAGATGCAAGGCACCAGCGCCGAGGCGGGCACGCTTGGTTTTGAAAATTTCAACCTTCTCGATGTAGGTGACATTGTCGAATGCACGGGCAAGATCGGCAAGACGAAGACCGGCGAAATTTCTGTAGTTGCAGATAGTCTGCGCATGCTGACCAAAAGTATGCGGCCTTTCCCCGACAAGCACTTCGCAATCAAGGATCGCGAGATCATCCTGCGCAAGCGCTACCTCGACACCACCGTCAACCCCGAGCGCCGTATCCCGTTCGAACAGATTTCGCACATGCTTTTTGAGATCCGCAGCTTTCTCAACAGCCGGGGTTTTCTCGAATTCAACACGCCAATTATCCAGTCACAATATGGCGGCGGCACGGCCAAACCTTTTATCACGCATGTCAATGCACTCTCGACCGACATGTATCTGGCGATCTCGCACGAGCTTTACCTCAAGCGGCTGATTACTGCGGGTTTTGAAAAAGTATTTATCATGGGTCGGCACTTTCGCAATGAGGGAATCGACCGCAGCCACCATCCGGAATTCGTAATGCTCGAGACCATGACGGCCTTTGAGAACTACGAATACAACATGCAGTTGATTGAGGACATGTTCCGTCATATCGCCACCAGCGTCTTTGGCCGCACCGTGTTTCAGGTGAAGGGCCACGAGGTTGACTTTGCCATTAGCTGGCCACGGATTACGATGACGGATGCAGTGCTCCATGCCACTGGTATCGATTTCAAAGCGATCACGAGCGTTGATGAAGCGAATGAAAAATTGCGTTCCATCGGCGTCAACGATCCGCAGCCGAGCGTCGGCAATGCGCTGGTAAGAACCTTCGAAGAAAAGGTGGAGAAGTCGCTGATCCAGCCAACTTTCATCTATGGACATCCGATCGAAATTTCTCCGCTTGCGAAACCCATGCAGAGCGACCCGCGTTATGTGGAGCGCTTCGAAATTTTTATTGCTGGTATGGAGTGTGGCGACAACTGGACCGAGCAAAACGATCCAGTAGAGTTGCTCGCAACGTGGAAGAAATCATTTCGTCCGGAAGATCGCGACGAGGGCGAATTCCATCCGCTTGATTACGACTTTGTCGAGACGCTGGAACATGCGATGCCACCGACCACCGGCATCGGCCCGGGCCTTGAGCGAATGGCGATGATTTTCACTGGCCAGGAAGACATCTATGATGTGATCTTCTTCCCCATGATGAAACCGCTGCTCACAGAAGTGAATAAGGTAATTTTTGAAGTGAAGCAGGAAGACGCAAATCAGGAGAAGGTTGATTTGCTGCTGACTGCCGAAGAATTTGCAGCCTGGTTGAAGCAGGGCAAGCTGAAGGCGCGAGGTGCGGCTCTGGCGTTAACTCCGGTAGATACAGAATGGGAAGGCAACAAGCTGCGACATTACGAAATCACGGGCCTTTCCAATGGCGGCCGCGTGACCGTGCGCGGAGCGGACGTGAGCGAGTTGTTGCAGGAAAGCTTTCCTGAACTGGAGCTCAAGATCCGCCCGGTTCGCAAGATCAGCGCTTAGCTTCCGGCGAGCGCCTCAAGTACTTCAGCGGCATGCCCGGCCGGCTTTACCTTTGAAAGAATTTTTGCGATCTTTCCCTCTTTGTTGATGACGAAGGTGCTGCGTTCCACTCCCATGGACTTTTCGCCGTCTTTATTTTTTTCTACCCAGACGCCGTATTTCTCAGCGACGACATGCTGTACATCGGCAAGAAGCGTATAGGGTAGATCGAGCTCATTTCGAAAACTTGACTGAGCATTTACGGGATCGGGAGATACTCCCAAGACGATTGTGCCTGCGCTGACGAAGGCTGTATGTTGTTCGCGAAACTCGCGAGCCTCAATCGTTCAACCGGCAGTACCAGATTTGGGATAGAAAAACAGGATGATTTTTTTGCCCCTTAGGTTGGAGAGCGTTAGCCGTTCGCTTCTATCCGTCAGGAGTGTAAAGTCGGGTGCTTCGGACATTTGTTGGAGTTGCATACCCTTTAGATCATCTCTGGGCCGAAAGTGTTTAGAATTGATTTGCCGCTAGCCACGCGGTGGTCCTCGGAGGAGCCGGGCGGGCACGCAGCTTCAAAAGATCAGCTGGAGTATCGATATCGAACCACTGCGGCCCAAGGGCAACGGTTAATCCGAAACGGCGCGCGGAATCGACGCTTTGCCCGAGAGCCCGGTTTGTGGACCACTCCACTCCATCGAAGAGATCCTGCGGCAAGTTCCGGATCTGAATCGCATAATAGCCTCCGTCCTCAGTGGGGCCAAATGTGGCGTCTGCACTCGAGTTGAGCAAGGCTTTGAGATGCTCCGTGGGGAGTGTGGGAGCATCGCTGCCAAGAATCAGCACCTGGTTGCGACCTTCATCGAATGCCTGTCGAAAGGCGTTCCACATGCGCTGCCCGAGGTCGCCTTCGGATTGCAGAACTCTACGGAAGGGAAATTCACTCCAGGCCCCGGTTGGCTCGTTGAGATGAAGTTCGATGTCGGCAACTGAAGTGAAACCGGCTAACCACTCGAGCACGTCTCCTACAAACGAAGAGTGTAGTTCGGCGCTTTGTTCCGGGCTCAAAACTGGCTGAAGTCTGGTCTTTACCCTGCCCGGTACCGGAGCTTTAGCAAAAAGCAAGATGACGGGAAGCATATGATCATTGTAAAATCAGGACTTATGAAGAAGCGTATTGTTCTTTCGTTTGGTGCCGCGTCGCTTCTGACGCTTGGCCTGATCTCTCTGCCTTCTGCGGCAGCTCAGAATGGAAACGCTGAAAAGGGCAAGGAAGTGTTTGAACAATGCTCCGTCTGCCACAACGCAGATAGCGACGAGAAGAAGATGGGCCCCGGCCTGAAGGGTCTTTTCAAAAAGGAAAAGATGCAGAATGGCAAGAAGCCGACCGAAGAGAACGTTCGGGGGCTGATCAATGCTGGTGGCAATGGAATGCCTGCTTATGAAGAACTTCTGAGCAAAGAAGAACTCGGCGACCTGCTGGCTTATCTCAAGACTATCTAGTCCAATTCGTCTTCTGCTATGATTAAGAAATGTGGCCGATCGGTCGGTCACATTTCTCTTGCGTCCCCATCGTCTAGTGGCCTAGGACACCGCCCTTTCACGGCGATAACCGGGGTTCGACTCCCCGTGGGGACGCCATCTCACCTTTAGATTCTCTTTTCTATTTAATCCACTACAAATAATTTTGCGCCTTGTTGTGTAAATGATCGATGGGGCTCAGCAAGATCAGAAACCTGATAGCTCATACCTGGTTTGAGGGTAAATTTACGTCCATCCCGCAGTTCTGTTTGTAATTCCCCCTCCAGACAGAACAAGATATGCCCCTTCATGCACCAATGATCTGCCTGGTATCCAGGTGAGTATTCCACCATTCGGACGCGGATGCTCCCAAACTGCCTTGTACGCCAGTAGGACAAGCCCTTTAAGCCTTTGTGTTCGGTTGCTTCTACTGCTGCCCAGTCTGTGACGTCGAATGGGATGTCGGAAATTTGCATTGCTGGTTCTCTAAAACTTTGGAAACACTATGGGCAGCGCTTGATCACTGGTAAAGATGCAGCGGTTGTTGTGGCCGCAGAGTGGCACGGTTACGAAGTTATGCTCTTTTGCCTTAAGTTTGGTGACGTGGGCAAAATATCCTTTGCCGCGCTCATAGCGGCTCGCTCCCTGGGCCATTGATATGCAACTCGAATCAAAGCCAGCGATGGGGAGCGTATCCAGTTCTCCCATCAAATAGGTCACTCGTCTTGAGAGCAGTTGCTTGCGGATCTGTTCGGCATTGAGCGATGCCGCGTAGCCTTTCAGATTGTCCAGGCCGTGCATCCAGTCGTTGTAGGTAGTGCAATTGCGCCGGTCGCTGTAGGCACGGAATTCTTCTTCGCATTTGCCTTTGGTGTCGCAGTGAAAGTCGCGGGGCAGGCGGTTTTCATCGAGATAGAGATAACTCGAAGGATTGGAAACGACGTAACGGACGGGGACTCGCAGGGATTCATGCACCTTATTGGCTGCGGCATAACGGTGTGCAATCTGGCCACCGGCGGAATGCCCGCTCACTACGATTCCTTTGAGGTTAGGGAAAGTTTTTGCGTCTGCAAGCTTTTTCAGCAATTCGTCGAGCAGGTCATAAGAATAGACTCCTTTGGCATTGAGCGCTTCGAAGCCGTTCTTCCAGTCGCCGCAATCCCAGGCGATTTCTCCTTCGGCAAGTGGATCTTTGCAGGTCTTGCCAGTATTGCCGGCGTAACGTGGCGAAATGACAATCGTGTCTTCCAGCGCATCTGCCAGAAAAGCTGCCGCCATGCCCGTTGAAAAATAATCGTTTGCGTTGCGGCCTGCTCCGTGGATGAGGATCATCGCTCGTTGTACTTTTTCATTCCGCTGTTCGAGCGGGTAGCTGCGATAGATGAGCGCGAATTTTTTGCCGTCACCAAGCGGAACTTTTTCCATGCAGTCGGGCGTGGCAGTGCGACAATACTGACCAAAGATGGAATTCGTCAGCAGCGAAAATAGCATCAATTTTTTCATGGAGTTTTGAATCTTACCAGTATGCGACAAGCCTCAATAGAGAACGCGTTTGGGATCGAGAATATTGTCTGGCGAGACATTGCCGAGCCGCAACCAGGTCCGGGACAGGTGCTGGTGCGTATGCGTGCCGCGTCACTGAATTATCGCGACTACCTGGTTGCGACAGGCAGCTATAACCCGAAGATGCCTCTGCCGCGTGTTCCCTTGAGCGACGGAGCGGGAGAAGTGATCGGCTTGGGAACAGGAGTCTCGACATTCTCAATCGGCGAACGAGTGGCCGGAACCTTCATGCAGTCCTGGTTGACTGGTCCTTATCGCGATGGCTATGGGAAGTCTGCGCTGGGTGGGGCGATTGATGGTGTGCTTGCAGAACAAATGGTGTTTGGAACAGACGGTTTGATTGCTGTGCCTTCTCATTTGAGTTTTGAAGAAGCAGCAACGCTGCCTTGTGCAGGAGTGACTGCCTGGAATGCGCTATTTGAGAACGGTCCTATTCGGGCTGGCGAGACGGTTCTGGTTCAGGGTTCAGGTGGGGTGAGTGTATTTGCGTTGCAATTCGCGAAGATGGCCGGTGCCCGGGTGATTGCGACTTCGAGCAATCCTGTCAAGATCGAAAAGCTAAAGAGCCTGGGTGCAGATTGGGTTCTGAACTACCAGCAGAATGCTGAGTGGGGTAAGGCGATTGCCAAAGCCGGCGGCGTGGATCACGTTGTAGAAGTGGGTGGAGCAGGCACTTTGGAGCAGTCGCTTCAAGCGGTTCGAGCAGGCGGGAAAGTGAGTGTGATCGGGATCTTGAGTGGAGTGAGCGGAACTTTGAATATTGCTTCCATTTTGCACAAGCATCTGCGAATACAGGGAATCTACGTAGGTTCGCGCTCGATGTTCGAAAGTATGAACCAGGCTCTAAGCCAGAATCAGATCCGGCCGGTAATCGACTGCGTGTATGACGGAGCACAGATACAAGAAGCCCTGCGCTTTATGGAAAGCGCAAGGCATTTCGGAAAGATTGTGATTCGTCTCTAGACGTCGAGGTTGCGCACGTCGAGTGCGTTGTCTTCGATGAACTTGCGGCGATTTTCGACATCGTCGCCCATGAGAGTGGAGAAAATTTCGTCGGTTTCAACGAGGTCTCTAAGATCGACGCGGAGCAGGGTGCGGCCTTCCATGTTCATGGTTGTTTCCCACAATTGTTCTGCGTTCATCTCGCCAAGACCCTTGTAACGCGAGACGTTGACGTCGCGCATGCCTTCTTCTTTGGCGCGGCTGAGCAAGGTGCGCCAGTCGTTCACCTGCTCACGACCGCCGTTGTCTTTGACCAGGAAGAAAAGAGGGATGTTCTGGTGAGCAATCTGCTTTACGATAGCCCTCATTCGGCGATATTCAGCCGAAGCAGCCAGTTCGATACCGATGTTGCGGTGGGCCTTGGTCGAATCGAGAAACCAGAGGAAGAACGTTGAGTGCTCTTCGTCTTTCTCAATTGTTGATTCGATCTTCTGTTCTTTGAGCAGGGCCTGAAGCTTGAGAAGATTCTCATCGTTTGCGAAGTTTTCTTTGGTGTCGAGCTCGAGGGTTTGCGAGAGCAAGGTTTCAACAACGCGAGGATCGCGGATGCGTCGCTCGGTCTTTTTTGTGACCTGTTGCAACTCATCGAGAGAGGAAAGGAAGTTGCGCATTTCGGCCCCGGCAATCTTGTTGCCACTGGCTTCGATCGAAACATTGTCGCTCGCCCTTCGGAGAATTTCCTTGGTGAACTCGGCTTCGTTCTTGATGTATTTCTCGCTCTTTCCCTTCTTGATCCGGTAGAGAGGCGGCTGTGCAATGTAGACGTGGCCGCGATCAATCAGAGCCTGCATGTGGCGGTAGAAAAAGGTCAGCAGCAGAGTACGGATGTGGCTGCCATCGACGTCTGCGTCGGTCATGATGATGACTTTGCCGTAGCGAAGTTTGGCGATATCGAAATCGTCTTTGCCGATGCCGGTTCCGAGCGCAGTGATCATGCAGCGAATTTCTTCGTGGCCGAGCATTTTGTCGTAACGGGCTTTTTCGACGTTGAGAATTTTGCCGCGCAAAGGAAGGATGGCCTGGTAGCGACGGTCGCGTCCGCCCTTGGCGGTACCACCTGCCGATTCACCCTCGACGAGAAACAGTTCGCAACGAGTAGGATCTTTTTCCTGACAGTCTGCAAGCTTCCCAGGCAGACCAACTCCGTCCAGTGCGCCTTTGCGACGAGTGAGGTCGCGGGCTTTGCGGGCAGCTTCGCGAGCGCGGGCTGCGTCGATTGCCTTGCCAACAATTTTTTTCATCACGGCAGGATTCTTATCGAAATATTCCTGCAGCTTTTCATTGATGATCTGGGTGACCTGGCCAGCGATATCGCTGTTCAGTTTGCCCTTGGTTTGGCCTTCAAACTGCGGCTGTGGCAGCTTGACGCTGATGACAGCCGTCAGGCCTTCGCGAACATCGTCGCCACTGAGTTTTTCTTTGACGTCTTTGAAGAGACCGGCCTGATCGCCAGCCCAGTTGATGGTTCGGGTGAGTGCTGTACGAAAACCAGTAAGATGGCTACCGCCATCTTTGGTATTGATGTTGTTGGCGAAAGAAAAAAGTGTTTCGGAATAGCCATCGTTGTACTGAAGGCCGATTTCCATGTTGAGCTTTCCCTGTTCCCCGGGCAGATCGCGTTCGCCTTCAAAGTAGATGGGTTTTTCGTGAAGAACCTGTTTGCCTTTGTTGAGATGCTTGATGAATTCGGCTATGCCGCCTTCATAAAGAAATTCGTGCGACTTTTGGGGGTCTTCGCGCTCATCAAGTATCGTAATCTTGAGACCTTTATTGAGAAAGGCCCTTTCGCGTAAGCGAGTGGAGATGGTGTCGAAGTTAAATTCAACCGCATCCATCACTGTGTTGTCCGCCTTGAAGGTGATCTTGGTACCGGTCTTTTTCCCTGACTTGCCGGTTGCCTTCAGTGGTGCTTTTGGGAAACCTCGTTCATAGTCCTGTTCCCAGGTTTGACCACCACGCCAGATTTCGATATGGAGCCATTCGCTGAGAGCGTTTACGCAGCTCACACCAACTCCGTGGAGACCGCCGGAAACTTTGTAGCTGTTGGAATCGAATTTGCCTCCAGCATGCAATTTGGTTAGCACTACTTCCGCAGCAGAAACGCCCTCAGTGGCGTGAATGTCGACGGGAACGCCGCGACCGTTATCGGAAACGGATATGGAATTGTCTGTGTGGATGACACAGTTGATTTCCGTGCAATAGCCGGCCAATGCTTCGTCAACAGAATTGTCTACTACCTCATACACAAGGTGATGAAGTCCCAACTCGCCTGTGGAGCCGATGTACATTGCAGGTCGCTTGCGAACTGCTTCGAGTCCTTCGAGGACTTTGATACTGGATGAATCGTAAACCTGGTTATCAGCCATTTTGTGGGTTGTCAGATGCGCATGGGCATCACGACGTAGCGGTAGGTATAACCTACCTCTCCCCCTTTCTTATCGCCATCGCCCGCTGCTGCGGGTCGCATTTCTCCAGCGCTTTGCGCATCGTTGAACAGAAAACTAAATGCACCCTCAGAAATCGCACCAAGGAAGTCAAGCAGGTATTGCGCATTGAAACCAATATCTGTGGCAGGACCGGAATAATCGATCGCGATGGTTTCTTCGCTCTCGCCGGTTTCTGACATGGAGGAGAATATTTTTAGTTCCCCGTCGGCGAACTGCAACCGGATTGCCTTGGAGCGTTCTTCGGAAAACTGGCTCACACGCTGCACTGTGGATTTAATTTCATCTTTGCCCAGGTGTACCTGATGAGTCTGCGTTTTAGGCAGAACGCGATCAAAATCAGGGAAGTTACCAGTCAGCTTGCGGCTGAGCAACAGGCGCTCACCGAGCTGAAAGAACAGGTGGTTGTCGTCACCACTGAACTGGAAGACTGCACCAGCATCGGCATCGGCTGCGAACTTTAGCAATTCCTGCATCGCTTTTTTGGGAAGCAGAGTTTTGTAGACACCTTCAACGGAAGGGTTAGAAACTTTATTTTCGACGAGTGAAAGACGATGGCCGTCCGTTGCCACCATTGTGAGGGTGCTCTCAGTCATCAGGAGTTGGGCACCATTGAGCGTAAAGCGGCTCTCTTCGCTCGAAATACCGAAGATGGTCTTCTGGATCATCCCTGATAGAACGGTGGCTGGGATCTCTCCCAGAGAGGGCGGCATCTGGGGCAATTCCGGGTAGCTCTCGCGAGACATTCCAGCAATTCGCGAACGCGAGCGGCCACAGACAATGTTGGCCCACTGGTTGTCCATCACTTTGAAGTTCACTTCCGCGTCCGGAAGGAGACGGATGTAATCCAGCAAACGCCGGGCAGGCAAAGTTCCTGAGCCTGCCTTCACGATCCTGGCAGGGCACGAGCAACGCACGCCCAGCTCTAGATCCGTGGCTGTCAGATGGATCATACCGTCGCCCGTCTCGATGAGGACGTTCGAAAGAATCGGGATCGTTGTCTTCTTTTCGACTACACCCTGCGAGAGGTTCAACTCTCTGACCAGGTCAGACTGCTTTACGCTGAATTCCATTCCTAGGTGGTCCTTAGCTTGGTGGTCAATATGGTTCTTTGCTACTACAAGAAGACTAGATATCTATCTATTCTCTTAGAACCGTCATAGTAGGTCCTGTCAAAATGTGGATATCTCTCTAAATTATACAAAACAAAAATGCTTCCCGCCACACCTGATCTCGAAAACCCTGTTTAGGTTCTATTGAGATATACAGCCCACCGTCCGATTTCCTATTTCATACTATGAGCGAATAATAAGCGAAACTGTGGAAAACGCGCTATCACGAATGGAATGAGTCGATTAGGCTGTGGAGAAGTTTGTTCAAATCCTTGTCCTTGTGTCTTAAGTCGTCAATTTTGTGAATCGAGTGCAGCACGGTTGTATGGTGCTTGTTTCCAAGAGTTCTTCCGATTTCGAGGAGAGAAGCAGTGGTCAATTCTTTGGCGAGGTACATTGCAATCTGTCGAGGGTATGCAATGCGGCGTTCGTTGGACTTTATTTTGAGTTGTGCCGGTAACAAGTCAAAGCGATCAGCCACGGCTTTGAGGATAGACTCGATCGAGATTCGCTTCTCGCTCGCCTGGGTCATGTGCTTGAGTAGCTGCTTGGCCATCTCAAGCGTGATGGGGGTGCCGGTGACAGAGGAATAGGCCATCAGCTTGATCAATGCCCCTTCGAGCTCTCTTATGTTGGATTTTGTTCGTGTAGCCAGAAAGATTCGAACATCTTCTGGCAGGTTCATGCCTTCGTTCTCGGCCTTCTGGTCAAGAATCGCCATCTTGGTTTCAAGATCGGGCGGTTGCACATCGACGATCAAACCCCATTCAAAGCGGCTGCGAAGACGCTCCACCAGACCAGAAACTTCTTTCGGTGGTGAATCTGAGGAAATTACAATTTGTTTCTGGTTGTCGAAGAGTTCGTTGAAGGTGTGGAAAAACTCTTCCTGGGTTCGTTCTTTGCCGCCGATGATCTGGATGTCGTCAATCAGGAGTACGTCAGCAGAACGATAGAACTGATGGAAATAGCTCATTTTCTCCATGCGAATGCACTGGATCATTTGGTTCATGAACTTTTCGCTCGTCGTGTAGACGATTTTCATTCCAGGGTGCTCGGTGAGAAGATTGCGTCCGATTGCGTGCATAAGGTGGGTCTTGCCCATGCCGACGCCGCCATAGATAAAGAGAGGGTTGTAGCTGCGTGAAGGTCTGGTAGCCACAGCGTGTGCCGCAGCGTGCGCGAATTGATTGCAGGATCCAACCACGAAGTTGTGGAAAGTAAATTTTGGGTTCAGGGAAGCGACTGGCTGGGAGAACAGGGCTTCGATGCTTTGGGGAGAATCGGAATAGGCGTGATTCGTAGCGGCTGGTCTGGAATAGGAGGCTGCGATTGCTATACGTTCCACGGGTGCTTCGAGATTGTAGACTACATTTTGAAAAGGAAGGCTCAAGTAGTTAATGGCTTCTTTGACTTGTGACGAGTATTCCCGCTCCATCCATTCGCGAGTCGCCTCGTTGGGGACTGAAACGAAAATGGTCTCTCCGTCTGTCTTGGCCAGAGAAGTGCGCACCACCCAATTTTCAAAACTCTCTGAACTGAGAGAGGCTGCCAACGTTTGTTTTACAAGTTCCCAGGCGTTCATTATTTGAGCAATTTTCTACCGCACAAGCATCAGATCGAATCAAAGCGCAAAAATCCCACAAGTTTTCCACAGCTGTGGAAAAGTCAGGGACAAATTAGATTAAGTTGGAGATCTATCAGACTTCAGCGACGATTTGGAGGGGGAGTTCTTTAGATTCGCTTTATGCCTGCGATTACAGAGTCTAGCACAGATAGCTTTGAGGGCAAGCGAAAATCAAAAAAAATATAAAGCTTATATTTTCAATAGTTTAGAAAGGATTTTCGGGAACTTGGATTCGTTGACTTCATCGATTTGAAATGTTGAAATTATCTGCGTTTGTGGTAGGGATTTGACATTGGAGAGGGCTGTCGGCGATACTAGACTTTGGATGCTGCTCCGGTAGGCGCTCCACTCCTGCGCGGGAGTAACTCAGCTGGTAGAGTGCAACCTTGCCAAGGTTGATGTCGCGAGTTCGAATCTCGTCTCCCGCTCCATTCCTCTCAATTTTTTCCAGTCCCAATCTTAAGTCCGGTTCCGTAGGGCTACCAGTCCGTCACAGATCCATCCCGACGAAATGCGGGCATTAAAACTTCATCCTTTGCAGGGTATTTGCGAGCCTCGGTTTCGTTGACATCAATTCCCAAACCCGGTTTGTTCGGCGCGCTCACAAAGCCGTGGGTGACGTCATAACCCCCTTGGACCACATCCATGCGCCACGGTACATCGTTCCACACAATCTCCTGGATCAGATAGTTTGGCGTGGCAAATCCAACATGAAGACTGGCTGCCGTCGAGATCGGCCCTTGCGGGTTGTGGCAGGCAACAGTAATCGAATAAGTTTCGGCCATCGATGCGATGCGACGGGCCTCTGAAATGCCGCCACAATGCGAGACATCCGGTTGCACAATCGCACAAGCCCGTTTCTCGAGTAATTCACGAAACTCCCAGCGACCTACCAATCGCTCGCCTGTCGCAATCGGGATGTGCAATGCCCTCGCGACTTCAACAAGTCCATCCACGTGTTCAGGCCAGCAGGGCTCTTCATACCAGAACAGGTTGTAGTCTTCGAGCATTCTTCCAAACTGGATCGCCGCAGCAGGTGTGCAGCGTGCATGCAGGTCCAGCATGATGTCAAAGTCATCACCTACTGCTTCACGCATTGCCTTCACACAATCTGCCGAGCGGCGCAAAGTAGCAGCACTCTCGATCGGCTCCGAGATGGGAATCGGCATACCCTTCGCTGCAGTAAATCCCCTGGCCTTGCTCTCGCCAATCAGTCGGGCAAAATCATCGGGCGAGCCGGTCTTGTACATCCCTTCCAAACTTCCCCCGCCGAGGTGATCGTAGAGGCGTAAGGTATCGCGCACAGGTCCGCCCAGTAATTCACATACAGGGCGGCCCAGTTCTTTGCCCTTGATGTCCCATAAGGCCTGATCGATGCCGCTCATTGCCGACATTGTTACGATGCCGCCGCGCCAGAAATATTGGCGGTGCATGACCTGCCAAATGTGTTCAATGCGCCGTGGGTCGAGGCCCAGGATCAGAGGCTTGAGGTCTTCGATGGATCCTGTTACGCCTTTTGTCTTCCATTCGAGAGTTGCTTCTCCCCAGCCGTACAAACCAGGCTGATCGGTTTCTACCTTGACGAAAATCCAGTTGCGCATGCGCGCGTTGACTACGATCGTTTCGACATTTGTAATTTTCATTGACTCGCTCTCAAACGTAGATTCTAGGGACACGGGTTGAGATCCCGCAAAGGATGGAGTAAGCAATCGTCCCGGCATCACGAGCCATTTGCCGCGCATCGATGCTTGCTTCGCCTTCTTGTCCAAGAAGGCTAACTGCGTCTCCTGCCTTCAGCGTTGGAGCATCCGTCAAGTCGACAGTAGTAACATCCATCGAGACTGCCCCGATGATATTGGCGAGTTTTCCCGCTGCGATGACATGTCCACGATTTCCAAGCCGGTGTGGCAACCCATCCGCATAACCAACACCAAGTATGCCAATGCGCATCGATTTGTCCGCTACAAACTGGGCACCATAACCGACAGGTGTCCCAGGGGCAATTTCCTTCACAAGCAATATCCTTGCTTTCCATGAAAGGGCCGGAGCCACGTCGAGTAGCTTATCAGGCGCTTTGCCGCGCGATCGCGAGACAAAGCCATAGATCGCATAACCCGGACGCGCCAGATTCCCCCAGCTTTTTCTGTACCCGAAGTGCAATGGATTTGTACTCGCTTCATGCAGAAACATCGGGCGGATGCCGTTCTGTTCGAGTGCAGCCTGCACTGCTTCAAAGCGCTTGTGCTGATCATTGGTCTGTTCGCTCTGGAAATTTGCAGATGTAGCGAAGTGAGTCATCAATCCTTCGATTCGCGTTCCCTTTACGCTCTCAACAATTTCGGTAATGCTTGCGTTGGTGCCCAGCCGCCCCATACCGCTATCTACTTTGAGATGATAAGCGATCTCGTGATCGAGCATCCGGATCTCGCTGAGGTCGTGGATGACTGGCGTAAGTCGATGTTCGCGCCAGGCTTTCGGGTCTGCCGCAATGCGTTCGGCCATCACGAGAATCCGTGCTCGAATACCAGCTTCACGCAAAGCCTTGCCTTCTTCCAGATTACTGACAGCAAGCCACTGGGCACCTTCGTGCTCGAGCACTTGCGACACAGCGGTAGCGCCATGGCGATAGGCATCCGCTTTTACCACTGGCATCAATTGAATGCCTGCCCCCACCGTTCGCTGGATCATTCTGTAATTCAGCGCGATCCGGTCGAGTGAAACTTCTAACCACGTCCTTGGCATAGCTCTCGAAACAGGGCCTCGTATTGGTCGGTTACCACATCCCAACTGTAGCGCTGCCTCACTCGTTCGAGTGCTGACGAACGCAGTAATTCCCGTTCGCTCTCTGACATCGAGAGCGCAAGTCCTAAGGCATCGCTCAAGGAATCATGCTGAAAAGGAATACCGACCCCTCCAGCAACTTCGATATTTTCTGGAGTTTCAAGATACAGGATCAAGGCTCCACGGCCCATTGCTTCGATCAGTGCCGGATGCGTGCCGCCTACCTCCGTCGCATGAACATAGGCAAAGCAGTGCGATTGCAAGACACGATAACCGCTACCGAAGATTGCCCCCGGCAAAATTACTCGAGGGTCCTTAGTATTGCGGACCTGAGCAATATATTCCTGCGCGTAAGGTGCATTCCCCACAAGCGCAAGCTTCTTTGAAGTCTGCACCAGTTCAAAGCTTTCGCGCACGAGCAGTGGATTATTTTCCGGCTCAAATCGAGTGACATAGAGAAAGTATTCGCGCGGCGCCAGGCCAAGCATCGGCTTCCATTCCACGGGCCCTAGCTCGGCTCCATAAGGAATAAAAGTGGATGCCGCCTGATAGCTCTCGCGGTAGTAACGTTCAATCTCAAACGCATCTGTAACAATGCGTGTCGGACAAAAAGTGGATAGCCACTCCGACAAGTGGTACCACTTCTTGGCGAGCGCGTTCCATTTCTTGCGTTTTCTTTCGAGCCCGTCTACATTGAGCGCAACTGGCATCCCCAGAACTCTGGGCAGCCAGGTGTAGATTGCATTTGCACCGTTGCAATAGAGTGCGACATCGACAGGATTCGCCAGCAGATGCAGTGTTGAGATTCCGGTGTGAGCGAGGGTATCGAAATATTTGTGCCGGATGGTCGGAAGATACTGTCGCTTTGCACCTCGATAGTTACCAATCGGCTCTCGCTCGCGGCAATACACCGTAACGGAATGCCCTCGCTCTACAAGGCGCCATGCGAGTTCTTCGGCAAAGGTTTCAAAGCCGCCATATTGAGCCGGTATGCCGCGGGTGCCTAAGATTGCGATGCGCAAGATTCAGTTTAGCTGCGGACGGCTTTGGCTCTCGCCGGGACCCGTACCGTTTTGGGAGCAGGTTGACTCACAGGCTGGAACTGGAACCAGCTGGCCAGATACTCGTCACTAACCTTGCGGTTTGCCATGATGATTTTCCGCTTCGCTACAACGCTCTTCCACTTCTTGGCCAGGATCCAGAAGGCCTTGAGTGATGAGTGTTCCTGAAGCAGACAGGCTCCGACTACGACAAGGTCGCGGAAAGTGATCTGAAAGAAATTTTTCAGATAAAGATCGGGGGTCATATTCTTCACTCGCATGAGGAAGCGATTCTTGACCGAGTGCATGTTGATGGCAGAGGGCAGTGCACGGCGATTGCCAGGCAGCACGGAACGAACGTGGTAGCCGCGTGCATGCGGAGTGTAGAGTGTCTTCCACCCGTAGAGTTGTGCCCGCCAGGCGACATCGGCGTCTTCGCGATAAACGAAGAAGTCGTTGTCGAAAAATTCACCATGGATTGAGATGTCTTCGATCATCTCCCGCCGATAGAGGGCAGCGGCGGCAGTAGCACCAAAGACGTATTCGAAATTCAGGTAATGGCCATTGTCTACGTCACGGCTGCCGCGATCGAGGTGACGTAGCATCGGGTTGAAGTAGATGCCGGTAGAATCTACCAGGGGTTTCTCAGGCAGATCAAAGCTGGCCATCATCGCCAGGAGCTTGCCGCATACAGTACCGATTTGCGGTTCCCGATTGCCGGCATCTACCATGCTCTGGATAAAGTTGGGCATTAACAGCACGTCGGGGTTGAGCGTAAGAATCCATTCCCCGCTCGACATGTGGATTGCCTGATTTTGGGCGGCTGCGAACCCAATGTTCTCTTCGTTGGTAACGATGCGGACCCGATCGGCGAATTGATCGAGGATGTCAAGGGTGCCGTCTGTCGATACGTTGTCGACAACGATGACTTCTTTGAGTGGATAGCGCTGCGCGAGCACCGATTCCAGGCACCGTTTGATGAATCGTCCGCTGTTGAACGTAACGATCGTGACTGAGACTAAGCCGTTATGCATTTCAGAGATAATCTGCGCCCTCCAAGTGTCGGCCGAAGCGCCGGATATCCACCCGGTTGTGGACAAGGCTCATCCACGCCAAACGTAAAACGTCAGCGTAAACACCAAGGGTGCGGACACCCTGGCGCCGAAAAATGATCCCCGTTAATGCCCTTGGGACGGACGCAGCGGCTACAGCCAGAACAACCAGACGGCTGGACAACCATCCAAAATGCTGGATGGAGTACCTTAGAAGGCTACCATACCACGCCAACTCTTTGAAAGGCCAGAAGATTTTCTTAACGCTGCTACCTCCCCTATGAGTTGCTTTTGCCTCTGGACAATATCTGATCCTGTAGCCTGCTGAAAGAAGCCTGGCACAGAAGTCTACGTCTTCAAACCATACTGGCCAAAATTCAGTGTCCATCCCGTTCAAAGCCACAAAAACATCTTTTTTCACAAGTAGAAAAGCTGCTGGAGGTTGTTCCACCTGCTGCTCGATCGTCGCGTCAAATCCGTCACAACGGTAGCGGCGATTCACCGGGTTGCCCGCGAAGATCCGATTGATCCCCAGCACTTCAAAAATCAACGTGGTTGCAGACGGCAATCGCCGGACGGCAAATCCATGCTGAAGTTTTCCATCTTCTCCGAGCAGCATTCCACCAGCGGCTCCGTCACGTGCGGCCCGCTTCATGGCTTCAAGCCCTGATTCGACGAAACAGTCTGGATTCAAGATCAGCACATATGCCGTGTCAAGAGCAGCCACTCCCTGATTCACACCGCCAGCAAAACCTAAATTTTCTGGAAATTCAAGAAGCTTCACATCTTCGATCAGCGCAACAAGCTGCCGTGTGTGATCGGTAGATCCGTTATCGACGACTACAATCTTCGCGACGCCAGCCTTCCGCGCGGCGCGGATGCAGGCCGCGATGTCTTCGGCGGAATTCCAGGTGACAATCACTGCGCCGACTTGGTCCATCAGCTTAGGGCCCAGTACAGTTGCCAGAATCGATCCATCCCGGTGGCGGAGCTTACAGCGAATATTTCAGCTTCAAGGTCTGCCACTGCAACTGCATTGTCCTTCATGGCAGCTGCTTCGAAGCTTCGTGCGCCTTCCCACTTCCCTCGCAGCCAATCCGCGAAACAGCCATGGCGAGCCGCAGCAACTCCCCACAGCCCCTGGCCTACGATGGCCTTCCACCAGTTGGTGCAGCCGTGTTTGGCCAATAGTCTTAGCTGGTTTCTTGAACTTAGACGAACTTGCCTCGGATGCCAGGCCCCCAGCGTAGAGCTTCCACGATGCCACGCCACAGCGCCAGGCTCAAAGCGTCCGCGAAAACCAAGCTTTAATCCACGCATGCCGATATCAATATCCTCTAGGTAGCTTTCAAACTTTTCATCAAGGCCACCCGTGGCTTGCAAGTAGTCGCGGCGTAGTAGGATTGCCGTCCAAGGCGCCAAGGCAATCTCACGAGTTTGATTCCAAAAAGCTCCATCTCGTTTCCCATGGCCAACTCGCATCGGGATGCCACTTTGGCTCAAGAGATCCCAGGTGGCATCTACATAATCCGGTCTTTCCCAGTCGAGTACTTTCCCCACTGCGAATGGAGCATCAACGACAGCCAGCTTCTCCAGCCAGTTGGGAGCAAGGCGTAGGTCATTGTTCAAAACAGCAATCCGGTCGGCTTTGGCTTCGTTTATGCCGCGGTTTACGGCAACCGCAAAACCCAAATTCTGGCCGAGATTGATCAGCCGGGCACCGTTTTGAGCCGCTACTTCTTCTGTACCGTCGGCTGAGTTTCCATCAACGATCAGCACCTCGAGCGGTCGCAGGGATTGAGTGGCAATGCCAGGAAGCAGCGCTTCAAGGTGCGAGCGACCCCGCCAGGTGGGGATTACAACGCTAATCTTTTCTTCAGGAGAAACCATAAGTTGTAAAAGCCATCCCGCCATGGGTTGAGCTTGATTTCGCCCAGCCTCGAGGTGTAGTGAATCGAAATTTCAGCGAAGCGAATGTTCTTGCTTTTGAGAGCCTCGATTTTTATTTCTTCTGAAAACGCCATTCCGTCGCTCTCCAGCGTCATTTCTGACAGGATGCTTCTCTTAAAGACCCACATCCCGCTCTGCGAATCGCTTACCCAGCGAAAATACAGCAGACTCATGGCGAACGAAAGGATGAAATTTCCCATCTTGTGTTTGAAACTCATCGCCTTTGGATCGCGAACCGGGAATCGGGATGCATTCAGAAAATCAACTTCCAGATGACGAAACGCTTCGAGCAGATAAGAGATCGCGTCGGGGGGGTAGCTATGATCGCCATCGAGGGTGACAATGATGTCGCTACTTGCAAACGCGAAGCCCCGTTTATAAGCCCTGCCGTAGCCACGCGCATCTTCACGAATCACGCGAGCGCCAAAATCCGCAGCTACTTCGCTGGTCCGGTCTGTCGACCCGTTATCAACCACAATCACTTCATCGACGAAGGGGGGCATTCGACGCAATACTTGCTCGATTCCCTGTTCTTCGTTCAGACAGGGCATGATAACGGTAATGCTTTGGTTGTTATACATCAGAAAAGGAATTTCCAGAATCTCATGCGCACTCTTGCTCTACTAGTCTGTACCACTCTTGCCTCAGCCTTAAGCTTTGCTCAAGGTAACGCTGAACTTTCGCAGGTACAAACTGTTTATCTCATGCCGATGGCAAATGGCTTTGACCAATATCTCGCCAATCGCCTGCGAGGCGTCAGCCAGATTCGAATTCTGACCGATGCCTCGAAGGCAGATGCAATTTTCACCGACAAGATCGGGCCAGCCTTTGAATCTCGTCTTGAGGAGATGGAGACTCTGGCGAAAGAGAAGGCAGCTGCAGAAGCTCCCGCAGTTGTTCCCGCAGCGGATGCGGCTGCCCCGGTATCCGCGGACAATACCAGGATGAAATTTGCACCGAAGGTGGTTTCATCGATCGGCCGTGGCCGCGGCACCTACTTTTTGGTGGATCGGCGCTCGAGGATTGTCTTGTGGTCTACCTTTCAGACCTCCAAAGATTCTCAGCCCAAGAGCTTGAACGATAAGGCGCACAGAGTGAGCGAAGAGTTGTCTAAAGATTTCAGCGGCAAGAAGAAGTAGTTTTTTTCTCAAGCTGCCGCCGGTACTCCTCCGCCAAACGGGCAATCACCTTTTTGGCATCCCAGTCCCGTTGCACATAAGCATGTGCTCGTTTGCCCATTTCTGCCGCACTGGCACGATCCTTGAGTAGTGCTTCAACCGCACCCGCGAAATCCTGGGCGCGATCTGCCAGCCGGCAATATTCGCCGTCGCTCGTTGCTAATCCTTCGGCACCCACCTGAGTTGAAACCACGGGAATTCCATAAGCAAAGGCCTCAAGCAATTTCACTCTCACTCCGCTCCCGCTCAGGATCGGACAAATAAACACACTTGCTGACTGCATGTCTTCGGCAATGCTCCCGCGAAATCCAGCCAGCTCCAAAATTCCATCCGAATGGGCGAAGGCATATACAGGAGGGGGGTCGACACCAATCGCTAGTACCTTAAATTGCACATTGTGGGCTTTCAGGATTGGCACAACCTCATCAAAAAACCATTGCAATGCTTCGAGGTTGGGCTGATGTCGAAACCCGCCTACAAACAGAATTGTGCTGCCATCTCGTGGATCGAGATTCGCTGGAAACTCGTCGACACGGATCGCCGCACGCAAACCCGCACGCACGCTTTCTCTTAACTCCGGCATCAGACTCAAAAGATACTGCTGGTTTGCCTCAGTACAAACCTGCACGAGATCGAAGCGGTGCAGCATCATCAGTTCCCAGTGCATCGACTTCAAATATTCCAGCATTGCCGGGATCCGAAATAGCAGACTTGCATTACTTCGCATCTGACGCGCGATCGATTGAAAGTAGATATCGTGTTCAAAAATTGCGCAGAGCAATCGCTGAAAGTCGCACGCATATTGACCGAGGTTTGTGTACTCAATCTGGAGTACATCAATTCTCCGGATGTAAATGGTTCGCTGGATCAGCCACTCCAGATCTTCACCGGCAAATTCGGTTACCGCTCCGGGTAGCAAGCTGAATGACATCCTCGGCTGGCCAGACATACGAACGATGAATTGCATGCTCGCCGTGAAATCACTCAGCTCCTGGTGCGCTTGCTTCTCCCATTCTTCATCAATCAGGGCAATGAGATGTACCTCGGCGTGCTTGCTCAATTCGCGCACGGCCAGTTGCATAAAGACCGCACCGCCGTGCGAGGCCGGTGCGAGGCCATAGGGCGAAACCATCAACACACGAGGCTTCTGCAGGTCGATATCCCGAGCTTCGAATCTGTCGCGGTAATAGCCGCCGAGGGGTCTTCGGAAGGCTTCCTGATCTGTAATCACCGCGCGGCTTCGAGCTTGCCAACGGGCACTGCATGCGCCTGCAATTTGTAGCGCGGCCCTAAACAGTCCGGGAAAGTTCACTCTGCCGGGCGCATCACCAAGCAGCATGCTAATCAATCCAGACGCGTAGCTGGCAACGAAGTGTTCGAGCAACATCCCGGGTGAATGAATATTTTTCCAGGCAAAGAGCACATAGTTCTTGCGCACGATCGAGTCGATATAGCCCTGGGAAAACTTCTTGCCGATGGTGCCACGGTGTTCATGCCAGACTTTGCTTTGAGGCTGATAAAGAACTCGCCAGCCCCGTTTCCACGCCTGGTAGCCCATATCCGTATCTTCGAGATAGAAGGGGCGAAGCAAATCGTCGAAGCCACCGAGTGAGAGAAATTTGCGGCGATCAAATGCACAGGATCCACCTCCGCCATAGAAGCAGGGAAACAGGTCTTTCACTTCTTCATCGATACGGTGGCGAAGAGCCAGCACTCCTCGCAGCCAATGGGCCTGAGTTAGTCCTGTCTCTTCGCGATTCTTGCCTGGGTCAGAGAAGAAAATCTGGCAAGAGACAGCGAACACATCCGCTTGTTCAAAGCCCTTGAGAAGTGGCGCGAGAAAATCTGGCGCAACTCTCATGTCGCTGTTCAGCAAGATAACAATGTCGTTACTCGCCTCTCGAAAGCCGCGATTCGATCCACCACCAAAGCCCAGATTCTCCGCAAGAGTAACCAGTTTTACTTGAGGAAATTGCGATTTTACAAACTCAACGCTCCCGTCGCTGCTCCCGTTATCCACCACGATCACTTCGTTTTCAGGGTGGGCTGACATTGCGGCAATCACGCTCGGCAAGTACCTTGCCAGCAGGTCTTTGCCGTTCCAGTTGGGGATCACAACACTTGCCGATTCATTTCGTGGCTTCCGATCGGGAGCAAGTGTTTTTCTGCCAAACAATTTCCAGAGCAGATCTGTACCAAAGAGGGCTGTCAGCTCAAGCACCACCAGTAAAGGGCTGAGCAGCAGAATTGGAAGCTGCCGCAGCACTCTCCTCAACACAATCATGAGAGTTTGGGTCCGAGACCGAATGCCTTCCCCATTCGGATCCATCGCGATGCATCGACCGCCGACAATTTCGCTTCGGCCTTTTCTTTCTGCTTCTGTTCATTTTGTGCCCAGAGTGTCCGCTCGATTACGCTTGCTTCGGCTTCGTCGAGCTTTTTCTGGTAATCCGCGATTTGGGTAATAGTCTTCTTCAAGCTGCCATTCAGATTCTCAGCTTGCGCAATGAGTCTGGCTTCGTTTTCGCGGCTCCATTCGAGATGTTTCGCAGTTTCTGCTTCTAACTCTTTCTGGTTCGTCTCATAGATCGTTACAATTTGAGCGAATTCGGCTTGCTGTTTCGAGAGATCAGATTCAACCCTCACTATCGCCATCGCCGAATCCTGCAAGCGCTGGTTTTGCTCCAGTGCCCATTGGTTCTTCGTCTCGAGTTCAGCTTGCAGAGCCCGGAATTGGGCTACCAGTTCCTTGTGTTCCTGCCGTGATTCTTCCAGCCAGGAATTCTTGGTGTGCAATTCGGCTTCGAGCCGCTGTATGTGATGTTCCCGTTCCCGCAAAACATTTGCCGATGTTGGGACATAAACAAAAGACGGCCCACCCATCATAGGTTTAGCCGCGCAGACAGCAATAAAAAAGTGGGCCTCTTCGGGTTTCGGAATTCCGCCCTCGAGGCGGAGTTCTGTCCCTGCTCCGCGTTCCAGCGGCAGAAACACCAGACTACTTGCATGGTTCTGAACGAAAAAGGTCTGATGCTCGAAAAACTCCCCCAGCACTTCACGAAACTCTTCGTATGAGAACTCGTGCTCGTGAAACGGGTTGGGCCCATGCAGCTTGCGGCTCTCGGCATAGAACGCAATATTGGGCGTCGAGATCACCAGCTGGCCGCCCGGTTCCAGCACCCTCCTGGCCTCGCTCAACAAAGCCCGGTAGTTAGTGAGATGTTCGATGACTTCAAAACAGACAGCAAGTTGAAAGCTGGCATCGGCGAAGGGTAACTGCTCCAGACTCGCTACTTCGAAGTTTAGATTCTCAGCACCATACTGCTGCTTCGCTTCGAGGATGGCCTGCTCTGACACATCCACACCGACAACGCTCTCGGCTTTTTGCGCCAGTTCTGCCGCGCCATAGCCGCTACCGCAACCAAGATCGATTACTTTTTTGAAGCGGCACAATCTTGAGGCAAACAGATAACGCGAAATGTGTTCATTCCACAGGTCGATGTCTACCTTACCGGGAATTACCCGCTCGCCTGTAAACTCAGCCACGTCGTGCATCTCCTAAGCGCGCATTCACTTCCACCCGGCATGGCAGGTGAAGGTAGCCATAGACTTGGCCTT
Source organism: Acidobacteriota bacterium (assembly GCA_025354885.1). Lineage (GTDB taxonomy): Bacteria > Acidobacteriota > Terriglobia > Bryobacterales > Bryobacteraceae > Bryobacter. Next base: position 24,004 of record JANXLY010000289.1, read on the forward strand.
CTCCATGCCCCATTTGCAAAACCAGTGCATTGTCGATCCAGTCACACATTTTGTAGTTCAACAAGCTCCCGTCAGCAATTGCCGGCGAAAACGAAAAATGCGATGGATAGAGTTGAGGGATCTCAAGGTGAAAGTCTACTGTAACCGTATCGCCCGGTCCCATGGCTGGCAATTCATGTCCCTCGCGAATCGTGTTTGATCCGGCAAAATCAATCCCCATGTGGTTTCGCATCATGAATCCGATATTTGGCAATGCCACCCATTCCCTGGCCCTTGCGCTGATTCTGATAATGCATTTAGTCTTCGGCTCCAGCATCCCGGCGGGCCTGCCGATTTCATCAAGAACGGCAATGCCAATGATTTCTGCGCGCCCATCTCCGTGCCGGTGATCAACGTTTGGGATCGTAGTCACAATCTCCGGAGCGCTTCCTGCGCTTTCGGCAGTTTCGAGGCGTTGCTCCGCCTGTTGCTCTACAAAGGTCGAATCCTTTGCAGTCATGTCGGCCAGGTATTTGGCAACCACGAGCTCGGTCGATCCTATGTCGCGAATCTTTCCGTGCTCGAGCCACATCACCCGATCACCGATCGCCTTCACGTCGCCCATCGAGTGGCTCACAAACAGGATGGTCACCCCTCGCTGCCGCAACTCATGAACTTTGCGCAGACACCGCTGGCGGAAGTACACGTCTCCAACCGCCAGAGCCTCATCAACCAGCAGGATCTCTGGATCCACGTGGATGGCAACTGAAAAAGCGAGACGTACCGCCATGCCACTGGAATAGGTCTTTACTGGCTGATCCAGAAAATCTCCGATTTCGGCAAAATCTTCAATGGCTTGAAACCGCTTTTGTGTTTCGTCATGCGATAGCCCCAGGATCGCCGCGTTCAGGTACACATTATCGCGACCGCTAAATTCCGGGTTGAAGCCGGATCCGAGTTCAAGCAGTGCAGCAACTCGGCCAGTTACCTTTGCTTCGCCCTTGGTTGGCTGCAGAATGCCGGCGATGATCTGTAGCAGCGTACTTTTTCCGGAACCGTTCTCTCCAATGATGCAAAAAGTTTCGCCGGCCTCAATCGAAAAGCTTATTTTGTCCAGCGCCTTGAACTCGCGGTGCTTTTTTACCTGGTTCAGGGTCAGCAACTCTTTGAGACGGTCTGAGGGCGCATCGTAGATGGCATAGCTCTTCGACACGTTTTCAAACGCGATTACGGGCTTTGTAGTGCTTGATCTCACTGTTTTGAGGTTAGGGATTTTCCTTCATGTTTGACAAGCATGCCGCTTCGCCTCTAGCCTTAAAGGGTGGCCATTCGTTTGGCTGCCTTTGCCGGCGTAGCTCAGAGGTAGAGCGAGGGTCTCATAATCCCTAGGTCGGAGGTTCGAGTCCTCCCGCCGGCACCAAGCTTCCTTCTTAATTCTCCCCCACAAGCATCTGGTAGATTCGCTGGAGTTCATCTTGCGAATAGTATTCGATCTCGATGCGTCCACGCTTCGGGTTTTTTGCGTTTATGCTTACTCTCGTGCCTAGAGCCCTCTGCAATTCTTCTTCCGCTGCCTTAACATTTGGATCAATCTGTACTAGAAGGTCTTCTTTGATCTCCCTTGGCTCTGTCATGCCTTGCACCAGGCGTTCCGTTGCGCGCACCGAAAGGCCTTGAGATACGACTTTCTCAGCGACACCGCGTTGAAGCTCTTCGGTTGGCAGTCCGAGAATGGCCCGCGCATGCCCCATCGACAGGCGCCCGTCGCCCAGCATGGCTTGCAGGTCTTCCGGCAAACGCAAGAGCCGCAAGAAGTTCGTGATCGTTGTGCGATCTTTGCCTGTGCGTCGGCCAATCTCTTCGTGTGTGAGCTGAAGTTCTCGGCTGAGCCGGTCAAAGGCCACTGCGGTTTCAATTGCATTCAGGTCGTCGCGCTGAATGTTTTCGATCAGCGCGATGGTGAGAATGTTGTCATCAGCGACATCCTGAATCAACACCGGAACGGTTGCAAGTCCGGCGATTCTCGCTGCACGCCAGCGTCGCTCTCCGGCTACGATTTCAAAACCCTCTCCAAGTTTGCGTACGAGCAAAGGTTGAAGAATTCCGTTTGCTTTGATGCTCTCGGCGAGTTCGAAGAGCTTTTCCTGATGGAACACCGTGCGTGGTTGCCTTGCGTTTGCCTGAATTGCATCGAGGGGCAAGTTCTGCAGGCCCATCGTTGCAGCCACCACGGCTGCGGGTGCGACTGCTGGAGCAGAGCTAGGACGGCTGGGCAACAATGCTGATAGTCCCTTACCCAATACTCGACGCGGTTCTTGCGGCTTGTTCATTGGCCATGATCTCCTTTGCGAGTTTAATGTAGCTTTCCGCGCCCTTCGAGCGGACGTCGTATGCAATGACCGGCTTCCCAAAGCTGGGGGCCTCTGCTAGACGAATACTGCGTGGAATTACGGTTTCAAATACTTGTTTGCCGAAAAACTCGCGCAGATCATTCGACACCTGGCGAGTAAGGTTCGTGCGGTCATCGTACATAGTCAGCAGTACGCCCTCAATTGGCAACTCATGCTGAAAGGCTTCCCGGATTCGCTCAATCGTATCGATCAACTGCGAGACGCCTTCGAGAGCAAAGAATTCGCACTGAATTGGAACAATGATCGAATCAGCCGCAACCAATGCATTCAAGTTGAGCAGGTCGAGTGCCGGCGGGCAGTCCAGCAAAATGTACTGATAATCGTTTCGAATGGTATGCAGGGCATCGCGAAGTCGAAATTCTCTCTCCGGTGCATCCACTAAATCTATATTTGCAGCCACCAAATTTTTGTCTGCCGGTATCAGGAACAGGCCTTCGAAGTCCGTTTGGATGGCGGCTTCTGCGGCTGTACAGGAGCTGGTTAGGACGTCGTAACAGGTTCTTGTGATGCCTTCTTTTGAAACTCCTACACCACTGGTAGAGTTGCCTTGAGGATCACAGTCGACTAATAGTACCTTGAGTTCACAAAGTGCCAAGGAGGCAGCCAAGTTGATCGCAGTAGTTGTTTTCCCGACGCCACCCTTTTGATTGGTGATCGCGATGATTTTTCCCACGGGCTTATATTAGCACCCCGTTTGGCCCCGTCAATGTTCCACGTGAAACTGTTCGACACAGTTGTCTGGGATGGGTGGTCCTCAAACAGTTACTGCCGGCATCTTTCTTTTGCTAAGCCATTTGATTGTTCTCTCGCTTGTTTTGCACAGGACTTAACAAAAACTAGTCGCACCAACCATTTGGCGCAAGGACTAGAGGAACATTGTTTGAGACCAGTTCCGAAGGAAGAGACGTATGGGCATGATCGCGATTGCGATACTTTGCCTGGAATCGAAAACAATGCAACATTTTGATTCTCGTGATGTACCATTTGGAGACTTCGCTAATGTTGATCAGAATTTGTCCAAGGCGAAGGTGTAGCGATTGTATTTACAAAGAATCCGCAGAACGTCCATGAAATTTTGGCCCACTACTCCCCGTTCGATGTTCCACGTGGAACAAGCAATTGATTTCAGCGAAATTCTGTATCTGCAACTGGGCGTATCTCTGCTGATCGAAATTGTCTCGTTCAACTCCTCGAGACCAAAGGGTTGAATTTGGCAATTTGACTTGCCTGGCTAATGATTTTGGAAGAAGCGCAGTATCCGAATGTGCTTTCCAACCAACCAGTACTTGCTGCTTCAACGTACATAAGTTCTAGCTTTCATGTGCGCAATGAATTGGAGGGAGCTTTCTAGCGTCTGGCATTTCTGCCACTTGATTGGAGAAGCCGTGGAAGGCCTACCTAACATGATGCGAACCTTGTTTGCGTTGAATCTTTACGCGCAAGATGGCAAAATCGAGCATTGCGTTCCACGTGGAACGATAGGCCGCTCAAAGAAGCGATTTTCATTCGATAACTAAGCGTTTGTCACAACCCAAAGAATGAAATTCGATTTGATCAAATAGACTGTTCCACGTGGAACGATGCTCCGACGCTATCGAGATGATTTCGACATCGTCAAATACACATCCAAAATCGATACTGCAGCCGGAGTCACACCCGGAATCCGGGCGGCATGTCCCAAAGTTGCCGGCAAAACACGCATAAGCTTGGCCCGAACCTCATTGGAAAAGCCAGGAATAGTCGAATAGTCGAAATCTGCTGGAATCTTGCGAGATTCCCCATCACGCATTCGAACGACCTGCCGCTGCTCTTGGGCCAGATAACCCTCGTACTTGATCTCGGTCTCAACCGTGGTGAGTAATCCCGGCTTGAGAGTCGATTGAAGTTTAGATTCAAGAAAGCCCCTAATTTGAACAATTCGGGCATCCTGGCGTCGCAGCCATTGCGCCAACATTGGCCGATCATCAAAGTCCAGTTCCAAGCCGTCTACGCGACCCGGCGATACTCGCTGATCTTGAAGCAGTAGAATCAGGCGCTCCTTAAGCGCAAGCTTTTCATCGAGGCGTCGAAGACGCTCTCCGCTAGCCAAACCAAGTCGCTGCGAAATTGGCGTCAGGCGCTCATCTGCGTTGTCTATCCTTAGGTGAAGTCGAAACTCCGCACGGGATGTGAACATACGATACGGCTCGTCCGCGCCCTTACTGACTAGATCGTCCACCAGAATGCCACCATAAGCCTCATTCCGGCCCAAAATAACCTCGCCAAGGCCCGAAATCTTGGCCGCAGCATTCAACCCGGCAATCAAGCCCTGTATTCCAGCCTCCTCATAGCCGCTAGTCCCGTTAATTTGGCCCGCCAAAAATAGGCCTGGATATCGTTTCACTTCAAGACGATGGTCCAGTTCCCGGGGATCAATCGCATCGTACTCAATCGCATAGCCGGGTCGAATCATCTCTGCATTCTCCAGTCCTTCGATCGAGGACAGCATCGCCGCCTGCACATCAATCGGCATGCTGGTAGACATGCCATTTACATAGACTTCGTTAGTATCCAAGCCTTCCGGCTCAAGAAAAATCTGATGGCGAATCCGATCAGGAAATTTCACTATTTTGTCTTCTATACTGGGACAGTAGCGCGGCCCCACTCCCTCAATTTGTCCGCTATACAGTGGACTCCTAGGAATTGCAGCCTGCAAAACCGCATGGGTGCGCTCATTCGTATAAGCAATATGGCACTGTATCTGCTGTCGAACAATGGAATCTGTCAGAAAGCTGAAGGGCGTCGGCACATCATCGCCGTATTGCACTTCAAACTTTTTCCAGTCCACCGTCCGGCCATCAAGGCGAGGCGGGGTTCCTGTTTTCAGCCTGGTCCAGGCAAGTCCAAGATTGCGCAGTTGCTCCGCTAGCAAATTGCTTGGTGCCTCGCCATTCCTTCCACACGTGTATTGTGTTTCCCCAACATGTGCCACGCCCTTCAAAAAAGTTCCCGTCGTGACAACTACTGCACCGCCCAGCAAATTTCGACCATCCGTAAGACGAACACCGTTCACCTTGTTTCCATCTTCAAATAGAAACGCAGCAACCTCAGCTTGCAGCATGCGCAGATTTGCCTCCTGCTCGAGTACTTCCTTCATCCGCATGCGATACAGCTTCTTGTCGCACTGTGCGCGTGGGCTCCAGACTGCCGGTCCTCGACCCGTATTCAACAGGCGAAACTGAATACCCACTGAGTCGGCAACTTCACCCATCACCCCACCGAGAGCATCAATCTCCCGCACCAGATGACCCTTCGCAATCCCGCCAATGGCCGGGTTGCAGGACATCTGCGCAATCAGATCGATGTTCATCGTAATCATCGCAGTCTTCAATCCAAGGCGCGCACAAGCCCTCGCCGCCTCACAACCGGCGTGGCCTGCACCAACAACAATTACGTCATATCGGGTTTGCTTCATCGGAAACTGCATTTTTTGGAAGCCTTCAGCCTTATTCTAGCTTTTGGAGGGAATTTCTCACTTGAACATCTTGATTGTCGGATCCGGCGGCCGCGAACACGCCATTGCCTGGCGTTGCGCCGAAGAAGGGCACAAGGTCTACTGCACCCCCGGCAACCCCGGTATCGCCCAAGTCGCTGAATGCATTCCTCTCGCCGCCCAAACGCCATTCCACTTTTTGGAACTTGCCAATCTGATCGACGCCGACCTTACCATTGTCGGCCCAGAAGCTCCTCTTGTTGACGGCATCGTAGACCACTTCGAATTGCACGGCCGCCGCATCTTTGGGCCCACCAGTCGTGCCGCACAACTAGAAGGTAGCAAAGCCTACTCAAAAAACTTCATGGCTCGCCACGGCATTCCCACTGCTCGCTTCCAGGTCTTCGACACTCTCGAAGAAGCCCAACTCGCGCTTGCCCGTTTCGAATATCCCGTTGTCCTCAAAGCAGACGGACTTGCCGCTGGAAAAGGTGTCGTAATCGCCAAAAACAAAAAGGATGCCCTCGATGCTCTGGAGGCACTATTCTCCGGGAGCCTGGTTGGCAGCGCTGGTTCGCGAGTCCTGATCGAAGACTTCTGGCGCGGCGAAGAGGTCAGTTTCATCGCCATTTGTGACCACGAAACCGCACTCCCCCTCGCTCCCACTCAGGACCACAAGGCAATTTTTGAAAACGACGAAGGCCCCAACACCGGTGGCATGGGAGCATATTGCGACGACAGAATACTCACTCCTGAACAAAAAGCATACGTCATGGAGCACATCATTCTCAAAACACTGCGCGGCATGGCGGACGAGGGGGCACCCTTCCGCGGCTTCCTTTATGCGGGTTTGATGATGACTTCAGAAGGCCCACAAGTACTTGAGTACAACGTTCGCCTCGGAGACCCTGAAACTCAAGCTCTTCTCTACAGAATTGAATCCGGGTTCACCGAAACTGTATTCGCTGCAACAGAAGGCCGTCTAGCTTCGGCCAAACTCAAACTCAAACCTGGCGCAACGGCTTGTGTCGTCATGGCCTCTTATGGCTACCCCGGACCAGTAAGAAACGGCGATGCCATCCACGGGACTGAAGGCACAAAAAACGCAACTGTATTTCAAGCCGGTACTAGACTACAAGGAGAAACTTTGCAAACCGCAGGCGGCAGAGTTCTTGGAGTAACAGCTTCAGGAAACAATCTTCGGACCGCGCTCAACAATGCCTACGATGCCGTGAATCTAATTCAATTTGATGGAATGCAGTTCCGCAGAGATATTGGCCAAAAGGGTCTTAAACGCTACACTGAATAAAGATGTGGGGACGTAGCTCAGCTGGATAGAGCGTCCGCCTCCTAAGCGGAAGGTCGGCAGTTCGAATCTGCCCGTTCCCACCACCTCTCTATTTCTTCATTCCTTTGCGATAAACCATTTCAAAGCCAGCCTTACTCCCAAAACTGACAGAACTGGAAGATAGTGCGGGCGTCGCACGTGTGCCAGGTGCAGGAACTTTAGGTTTGGCCAGTTCCGCAGAAGGATCAACCTTTTCAACTCTGCTCTCTTTATTGACTCTGCTCCGAGGGTGTAAAAAGGATTGTGTAAACGATGTTGACGGGAAGTGGGAGGAACATCAATGGCAATCGACACCAAGCTGATCGACCAGCTGCTGGCGCAGAATGGGCATCGGCGAGAAGACATCATCGGCGAGACGGGACTGAT
>JANXLY010000334.1 GCA_025354885.1 Acidobacteriota bacterium
CCAGTCGAATGCACGAGTTCACACCCAGATGCCCAAAGTGGTCGGCAGCAAGCGGAATGTCCCAGCCCACCATTTCGCGGATCTGCGAGACATAATCGCACATCAGGCCCACACCCTTTTCCGTGATCTCCATGCCCGTAAACATATGCGCGGTGAGTGCGGCGGATCGCTCCGTTATTCCCATGGGAGCCGTGACGCAGCCGGGAATATGCTCCACCAGATCTACTCCAAGGTCCATCTTGAGCCAGGTAAATCCCTCCTCGCGGCGCTTCTTCAATCGATCGCCATACACCTTGGGATCATGCGATTCGGTGGTGTCACAATAGAGCCGCACCTTTTCTCGAAACTTGCCTCCGAGCAACTGATAGGCCGGCACATTGTAGGCTTTTCCAGCCAGATCCCACAATGCCATCTCGATCCCGCAAACTCCTCCGGCCTGGCGTGCATGAAATTCAAATTGCTTGATGCTTCGGAAGATCTTATCGACGTTGCATGGATTCTGCCCCACTAGTCTGCTCTTCAACATCAGCGCATAGGAGACGCTCGCGCCGTCGCGCACCTCTCCATATCCGGAGATGCCCTGGTTCGTGTCAATGCGGATCATTGGGCACCTCATTGGCGCACCAATCACATGTGCAAAGCGCAAGTCTGTAATCTTCAGATCAGACGCTTTGGACTCCGTCTTCACGTTGTTCTGGTAGGCCTGAATCGTATCCTCGGCCCAAAATCCACCAGCAACCGCTGCACCAGCAGCACCACCGAGAAAACTTCTTCGTTTGGTTTTCATCGACAAAACGCCTCCTGGCGTCGTGCGCTGGGCTTCATTTGCTTTCTCAAACTTCTGGCTTCAGCCCGGCGACTGAGATCATCCATCATTGGAACGGACCATTTTGCATCTGCGTGCGCGATGCAGCTCATATACTTAGGGTGACTTAGCGGAATGAAAAGTTACGCTTCGCAATATTTGTTATCAAGCATCGTAGATCATAAAAGATGCAAATGGCAGTCAACATTTTACGCCATCAGACAGGCCCTAAAGCATCTTCTTCACAACTTGCCCGTGCACATCGGTCAGCCGAAAGTCCCGCCCCATATGACGGTAGGTCAGACGCGTATGGTCAAATCCCAGACACTGCAAAATCGTCGCCTGCAGGTCATTCACATGTACAGGGTCTTCCTCGATTTGCATCCCCAGTTCATCCGTCTTTCCGATCGTCGTCCCGCCACGAATGCCCCCACCGGCTGCCCACATCGTAAAGCAGCTCGCATGGTGATCACGCCCTGCTTTGACCTCTTCATCATTGCGAAAGTCGCCCAGCGGAGTGCGGCCAAATTCACCACCCCACACAACCAGCGTCGAATCGAGCATCCCCCGTTGCTTCAGATCCTGTATCAAAGCCGCCACCGGCCCCGCTGTGATGTCGCAGTTCTTCTTCAATTCCTTCTCGAGATCCGTGTGCTGGTCCCACGAAGAATGAGTCACCATCACAACACGCACACCGCGCTCTACCAGCCGCCGCGCCATCAGGCAGTTCGTCCCGAAGGCCTTCGTCATCTCTGTTTCAACCCCATAGGCGTTCCGTGTCGCCGCCGTCTCTTTCGACAGATCAAGCAACTCCGGTGTGCTCAACTGCATCCGCGCTGCCATTTCATAAGATGCCATTCGCGAGGCAATCTCACGGTCTCCCGTCTTTTCAAAGCGAGCCTTATCCAACTCGCCGATCAAACCAAAATCCTGTCCCTGTTGCTCCGCAGTCACTCCTTTGGGATTCGACAGATAGAGCACCGGATCCCCGGTCCGCCGGAATAGAACTCCCTGATGGTTGGAGGGCAGAAATCCACTGGTCCATTGCGCCCCCTGGCTCATGTTGTTCTTGCCCGTACTCAGCACTACAAATCCGGGAAGGTTCCGTGATTCACTTCCCAGGCCATAAAGCACCCACGATCCTAATGTGGGTCGCCCCGCCAGCATATGCCCTGTAAATAGAATCCGGTCCGCAGGCTGATGGTTGAACGCATCGGTGTGCATCGAGCGCACAATGCAAAGGTCATCGGCAATGGGCCCCCAAGCCGAAACCCAGTCACTGAATTCCGCCCCGCTCTGACCGTATCGCGCAAAGGGCCGCTTGCATCCAAGCACCTTCGCATTCGGCTTGATAAACGCAAACTTGAAGTCCTTGGTCACCGAAGGTGGCAATGGCTCACCGTGCCACTTGGCAAGCGCTGGCTTTGGGTCCAGCAGATCGATTTGGCTGGGCGCACCTTCCATGTACAGAAAAATCAGATTCTTCGCCTTCGCCGGAAAATGCGGAGCCTTCACCGCAAACGGGTCCGTCGATTGTGGTTCTGCCGCAAGATCCCCAACCGACAGCAAGCCAGCCAGCCCCGCCAATCCAACGCCGCCTGATGCCTGAGTCAGAAACCGCCGCCGCCGCAATGTGGAATCAAGGTTATTCACGGGTCAGAAACTCGTCCGCATTCAGTAAGGCCCGGCTCGCGCCAAACCATCCACGACGGGCCACATGGCCCAGCACCGCATCGCGCTCTCGCGGCGAGGGCGTCCTCCCAAAACAAAGCGCGAAAGCCCGAGATACTCGTTCCCCTTCCGGTGCCTCTTCGATCCGCGCTGCAAGAGACTCTGCCGCTTCCACAAAGACAGGATCATTCATCAGGTTCAACGGCTGCAACGGCGTATTCGAATTTTCGCGCCGCGCACAGCTCACCGTCCTGTCTGGAACATCAAAGGTCATTAGCAGCGGGTAGGTCGCAGTCCGCTGCAGAAAGATGTACAAGCCCCGCCGGTATCGTCCCCGGCCCTGCGTTTCTTCCCACTTCATGCTGTATTGCAAGTCGGCGACGCCCTCCGGTTGCGGAGGCCGAATGCTCTCTCCACCCACCGCATCATTCAACAATCCGGATACTTGCAATGCCGCATCCCGAATTAGCTCTGCCGGAAGCCGCAGCCTCGCCTGGCGCGCCAGCAATGTGTTCTGAGGATCCACCGCCAACAAATCCTTTCTCGTCTCAGAACTCTGCTTGTAAGTCGAGGATGTAACTAGCAGCCGCACCATACGTTTGGTACTCCAGCCGCTATCCCGAAACTCACTCGCTAGCCAATCGAGCAACTCCGGATATGTGGGCCGTTCTCCTTGCGCTCCAAAATCTTCTGAAGTCCTCACCAGCCCCCGGCCAAAGAGTTCCTGCCACAATCGGTTTATCGTCACGCGTGGAGTCAGCGGATTCTCTCGCGACACCAGCCACTCTCCGAGTGCGAGACGGTCTCGCTTCCCCGGAGGCATAGAGGGCAGCGACGGGGGCGTTAGCGCTTCCACCGCCGCACCTTTCTCAGTCCAGTTTCCCCGAATCCGAACATGCGTAGGGTCATGGGCTCCACTCTCGGCGAGCGTCATCAAAATGCTGATTCGAGGGTATTGCTCATCCAGCTTCTTCAACTTCTCGGTCAGTTCCTTGAGCTTCAACTCTTCATACTTCTCTTTGCCAATCCCGCCCGCCGAATATTTCACGAAGTAATCCACAAGCGCATCGTGCTCTCGCGCACCTCGCTCCGCTGGTTTCTGCAGCAGGATCCGCTGGCCGTGGTCCACCAGCTTCAGATAGGTGTCATAGGAGATATCCCAGTTGGGCCGCTTGCCCGGATGGGCCATCGCATCCCGCGCACCCTCTTCCCAAAACGCAAGCGTGTCCGCAATCTTATAGTCCGCGAGCATCTTGTCGCGCTCGACCCGGAACTTCGCTGCATAACCTCGATACACACCCAGTTCACCAGGCAGCGGCACTTCGATATCCTGCTCCTCGGCATTCTCGAAAAACGCCAGCAGCGAATAGAAATCCTTTTGCGTGATCGGGTCGTACTTGTGGTCATGACACTGTGCACAACCCACCGTCATCCCAAGCCACACTGTCCCCACTGTGCTGGTCCTGTCGAGCAACTGCTCAAAGCGGATGCGCTCCAGTTCCACTCCACCTTCGCGGCTCGTGATCGTATTCCGTTGAAAGCCCGTCGCCACCCTGTCCGGTAACGGCAACAGATCTCCTGCAATCTGCGCCACAGTGAATCGATCAAAGGGCATGTCGTTGTTGAGCGCCTGTATCACCCAGTCCCTGTAACGCCAGGCAAATGGCCGCGCATAATCCTGCACGCCTCCTTCGCTATCCGCATAGCGTGCCAGATCGAGCCATTGGCGTGCAAACTTTTCCCCGTAATGTGGTGAGGCCAACAAGTGGTCGACCAGATGTTCATAGGCATCCGGGCGAGAGTCGCGAACGAAGGCGTCCACCTCTTCCGGCGTCGGCAGCAATCCCGTCAGATCGAGATAAATCCGCCGAACCAGGGTCCGCCGATCCGCTTCGGGCGACGGCGAGATTCCCTTCGACGCAAGCGCCGTTTGTACAAAATAGTCAACCGGGTTGCGTCCCGCAGGCACTGCCGCCCGCACAATGGGTGCAAAAGACCAGGGCCGCAATCCTTCCACCCACTTCCGAATCGAAGCGAGTTCAGAAGCCGGCAGTTGCCCTGTTGGAGGCATCTTCCCAGACGAAGTCATCTCAAGAATACGGCGTGCGGTGCGCTCTGCAACATCGGGTCGATCGAGGCGTAGATTGCCCATCTGTTGCGCCGCCCCGTGGCAGGCGAAACAACGCTTCTGAAGGATCTCTGGCGTCTCCGCCCCATTCACAAAAATGGGCAGACAAGCAGCGATTTGCAGTATACGCATCCAGGTCCACACAAGTGGGAGTTTATCACTCCCACTCAAACTCCTCAGGCGACGACGCCGAGGCCAGGGCCAGTCAGTGCGGCGGTCTTCATCGTCCCATCCTTGATCGTAAAGATCCCGGGGAATTTGGGCCGCCAGGCTTCATTGGCGGCAGGGAGGTATTGCCTCGAATTGGCTTCGATACCAGAGACGCCGGGGACATGCGAGGCGATGCTTGCGGAATGGACGAGCGAGGCACCAGGGCAGCTGAGGTCTTGCACGCAAAGAAACATCTTGTATTTCTGCGCGGCGGCAGCCATCAGCATAGCCTGGCTTTGACCCTTGCACGCTTTGAGAGCCACGCCAGTGTAACCGAGCTCACGTGCGAGCAGCAGAGTTTCGAGATCGGTAAGGGATTCATCAATCACCACCGGCCTCAACTTTGCGGCCTCGTGCATCACGTTTCGGCTATCGGCTTTGAGGTCGCGAGCGGTGGGTTGCTCGATGTATTGAATGCGCTCGAAACCGCGAGGAGACAACTCCTTCACCTTGCGAAGGTATTCGAGCAGGTAAGCCACATTCGGGCAGCGCTCATTGAAATCGACACAGTACAGCCATTTCACGGAAGGGCTGGTTTCTTCGGCGATGCGATTGATCGAGACAGTCCGGTCGATGTCCCATTTGATGTCGTCGCCCTGGAGCTTGATCTTGATGTGGTGCAGGCCGTTGTAGCGGATCCACTCGGGCAGCGTTTCAGGCAGGCCGTCGTTCAGACGCTTGGTGATGTCGGCATCGGTGAGCGTATCAACCCCACCCACGGAGTGATAAAGATTGACCTCGGCGCGAGGCTTCGAGTTGACATATTGGTTGAGGAATTCGCCCTTGAAATCTTTGCCCAGGTAGTGCGAGAGGTCCTTATTCAGGATGTCCGGGCCATAGGTCAGATAACAGTTAAGGCCAAGAGCTTTGCCGAAGGCATCGTGGATCGCGGCGTCGATCGGGCTGGCAGTGACGAGTGTGCAGAGCTTGGGGATCGGTGCGAGTAGCTTAAGCTCGGTCGAGACTTGTGCGGCTGCCTTGAGGTACTCAGGCTCAAGAGCCGTGTTGATGTCGATGGGGTGGCCGTATTCGCGATAAGTGTTGGTGACAGCGACAAGGCGCTTGCCCAGCTCCCGCATTGCGTTTTGGGTAATGTCGAAAGGCATCTGCCGGGAAGGGAAGGCCCAGACATTGCTGAGAGGCATGGAGCCGAATCCTTCAACAACCTTTCCTGCCTTGGTACGAATGCGGGCCTTCACGTTGAGTAGTGTCGTGTTGTCGACGGCCACGCCACCAAACTTATAGGGAGACCGATACTTGATGTCCTCAAGCGTGAACGTGACGCTTTCAATCTGAATCGTGGTAGGGGCAGGCTTGGCGATCACGGCGGAGACGCCGGTGGCCGCAAGACTAAGGCACGAACGTCGCGTAAGGGAAGAGCCGGAATTCATACATTACGAAGTATATGCGGTGGGGCACTGGATGCGAGAATCTCATTCACCACCCGGCCAGACACGTCCGTCAGCCTGAAATCGCGGCCCGTATATCGATAGGTCAAGCGTTCATGATCGATCCCCAACAGGTGCAGCATCGTTGCGTGTAGATCGTGAATATGCACCTTGCCCTGCACTGCGTCCCATCCGAATTCATCCGTCTCGCCGTAGGAGATACCGGGCTGCACACCACCCCCTGCCATGAACATTGTAAAGCCCCGTGGATTGTGTTCCCGGCCTCGATCCGTCATCGGTGCCTTGCCCTGCGAAAGATCCTGATCAAATGGCGTCCGTCCGAATTCGCCACCCCACAACACGAGCGTATCGTCGAGCAATCCCCGTTGTTTCAAGTCCCGAATTAATGCCGCAACCGGTTTGTCCACAGCCTTGCAGCGCTCCGGCAACAACTGCCGTAGCTTGGCGTGATGATCCCAGCTACTATCGTTGATTTGCACAAAGCGCACCCCCGCTTCGGCCATCCTTCTGGCCATCAGGCATTGCCGACCAAAGTCATCCGTTTCCTTTTCTCCAATCCCGTACATCGCCTTGGTTGCATCCGATTCACTTGTCAGATCCAGCACCTTCGGTGCCTCCATCTGCATCCGGAATGCCAGCTCATAGGAAGCCGCACGGCCCTCAAGTTCCTGGTCCGCCCCGCTCTCCACCAGGTGCCGGCGATTCACTTCCTGCAAGAAGTCCAGCTGTCGTCGCTGCTCTACCGTCGTGATCCCTGCATCATTCAAATAGTCGATGCGTGCGTTCTTCGCCTCACCCGCTTTGCCAATCGGTGTGCCCTGATAAATCGCCGGCAGAAACGCGCTTCCAAACAGTTGTGGACTGCCACTGTCTCCGCCGAGCACGGGGCAAATAGTGACAAATCCAGGCAGGTTCTGATTCTCTGTTCCCAGGCCGTACATCGCCCAGGCTCCCATCGAAGGCCGCACCTGAATACTGTTGCCCGTATGCAGTTGCCGGATCGCCGGGGCATGTGCCTCGCTATCGGCGTGCATCCCGTGCAGGAAACAAAGCTCATCCACTACGCTGCCAATATGCGGCAACAGATCGCTGATCAGCATCCCGCGCTTCCCCTGGCGGACAAACTTGCTGATCGGTCCAAACAGACGCGAGTCGCGAATGCCGGGAGCTTCATAATTCTTCGGTAACTGGAATGTCAGCGGTTGGCCGTTACGCTTCTCCAGTTCCGGCTTATGTTCGAACAGATCCATCTGCGAAGGCCCTCCCTGCATGAACAAGAAGATCACCCGTTTTGCCTTCGCAGCATGATGCGGTGCGCGCACTGCCAGTGATTCCGATGCCAACATCGAATTCATCGCAATCATGCCAAATCCACATCCTGCCCGCCGCAGGAAGTCCCGCCGAGATCCAGCCATCGATGGAAAATGTCGATTCATCATTAGCTCCGGTACAAAAATTCATTGGACATCAGCAGCGAATGGCAAAGCCGCTTCCAGGCTTCGATCCGCGCCTCTGTCGGGCCACCCGACGTATTACGTTCTGCAAACTCCTTGACAAAGCGAAGCAGCTGCTCCACCTCGCCACTGCGCGCATCTCTCGCATAAACACGGCGCACCAGCAGACGCACACGTTCGCTGTCGCTACCATTTTCTGCCAGCACCAGCTTTGCAAGCACCGCCGCCTGCTCCTGCACAAATGGCGCATTCATCAGATACAGAGCTTGTGTCGGGATCGTCGTCGCCTGTCTCGCCCCGGTAATCTGATTCGTATCCGGAAAGTTGAAGAGGTTCAACACATCGAGCTCCGGCAACTGACTCTTCCGCAACACCGGAAGGTAAACGGACCGCTTCAGCCGGGTAGCCGGATCGAGCTTCGTCTCTTCGATCAAAAACTCAGGTTCGGCCAAAACCACATTGCCCTTTACAGCAAGCGGCAGTGCTGGCCCTCCTGCCGTCCGGTCAAGGCTTCCGTTTACTGCCAGCATCGCGTCGCGTATCGTCTCCGCCTCGAGACGCCTCCGGCTCATCCGCCACAGCAGCCGATTCTCTGGATCCACTTCCATAGCCTTTGGATAACTCTCGCCACCGAGTCGATAAGTGCGGCTCAAAACAATCCGCCGCACCAGCTTCTTCAAAGACCATCCGTTCTCCACGTAATTGGCCACCAGATAATCGAGTAACTCTGGATGGCTCGGTGCCATCGCTCGTGTTCCAAGGTTGTCAATCGTTGGCACGATCCCGGTGCCAAACAGATGATGCCAGACACGATTTACCATAACGCGCGCGGTGAGCGGATTATCTTTGCTGCCGATCCACTCCGCCAGTTCCTTGCGCCCACTGGTGAAGTCGGCGATATCGAGCTTGCCGTCTTTGCCGCCGATCACAACTCCGCTCCTTGGCGTCTCGGCTCCCAATTGATGCGCATTGCCGCGAATGTTGATGCGGCTATCAGCAGGCATGTCCTGATCCTGCACGGCATGAGCAGTGGGTGGAATTACGGGCAAATAGACCAGCAGCTTTACTGCCTGAGTGGCTTGCCCGATCTCTTTGTCAACGGCCTTGGCCTCTTCCGTATCTTTCACCATCGGCTTCCGCTTTGCATGCAATTCCGACAACACCAATCGGGCCTTTGCAAGATCTTCCCAATAGATTCGACTCTCTTCTGCCCGCTTCGCCAGTTCATCCGGAAGTTCTGGTAGAACTACCGAATTGATGTTGCTGAATACGGTCAAATGCATACGTCCCGTAAGGGTCCGCGTACTCGACAGAATCCCCGCCATCCCGTAATAATCCTTCAGCGTAATTGGATCAAATTTGTGATCGTGACATCTGGAGCACCCCATCGTCAGGCCTAGCATCGACCGGCCGATCATATCCACTTGCAGGTCAACAACGTCCATCTTGAGTTGTTCTTTGTCGGCGTTAACCAATGGCCAGGGACCGAGTGCGAGGAAGCCTGTTGCCACCAGATTCGAGCGCCTCTCTTCGGGCGCCGTCCAAGTCAATTGATCGCCTGCAATCTGCTCCAGGATGAATCGCGGATAGGCCACATCGCGGTTTACCGAGTCGATTACGTAATCCCGATAACGCCATGCATGACGGGCCGGAACCCTTCTTCCAATCTCGATATTGTCGGCATAGTAGGTCTGATCCAACCAGTGACGTCCCCAACGCTGCCCAAACGCGTTTGACCCCAGCAGACGGTCCACAACCTTTTCATAGGATCGTTCCCGCAAAAACTCATCTTGCTCTTCAACAGATGGCGGTAGTCCAGTCAAATCCAGCGTCACTCTACGCAGCCAGATTTCACGCGTAGCCTCACTCACTGGTCGCAGCGCCTTCTCTTCAAGTTTGGCCAGGATAAATCGGTCGAGATCATCGAGCACCCAGGCTGCATCTTTCACTTGCGGTGGAGCAACCTCGACTACCGGCTTCCAGGCCCAATGATCGCTGTTAGCCTTCTTCGCACTCGCCTTCGCTGTAGCAGCCACGCCCTCATCAGGCCAAACTGCGCCCTGCAGAATCCAGTTGCGGAAATCGACCAGAACCTCGGCCGGCAGCTTGCCGGTAGGCGGCATCTTTGTTGCGCTCTCGTAGAGCACTGCTTTGTAGAGCCTGCTCTCTTCCGGTTTGCCGGGAGCAATCACCGAGCCCGCATCGGAACCTTTAAGCAGCCCCGCTTTCGTATCGAGTTGCAATCCCGCAAACGACGTCTTCGCGCTTGTGGCGTGGCATGACCAGCATTTTTCAGCCAGAACCGGACGGATCTTGTTTTCAAAAAAAGTCGCGTCACTCTGAGCGGCAAAAAGGCCGCCAACCGACACGCAAATCGAGACGAGGATACGCATCCAGACCACCCACACAGTCTATCGAGTTTACCCTGCCTAAGGTGTGGTCGAAAACGCAAGCAGCACATTGCCGGGCATCCCACCGAAGCGCGAATAGCCAGAGTTCACGAAAAGCATCCCGCCAACTATGACTGGCCCGGCACCGTCCATAGACCCACCCTTGGCCTGAACTCCATTCACGGTTTGAAATACTTGGGCTGTATCAAAGTCCCATATGACCGCACCGTCCTCGGCAGCAAAGGCCCGTAAATGACCATCGAAGGATCCGGAAAATACTGCTCCCGAGATGGCAGTAACTGCAGCGGACTGCCCGGGACTGCAACCGGGGCGGTCAATTGTGCAAGGTGCCCCAGGTTTGAACCAGTTCTTGCGCCCATCTTCGATGCGCAATGCCGTAATCCCACCACCAGTGGCCGGATCGAGAGTGACAGATTGCAGGTCGTCGAGGCCTGTCGTCTTCCTCGCGCGACGTGTCATATCAGATACGGCCGCAAACACCTGCTGGCCGTCGCTAGCCATGCCCCACTGCACTCCACCCAGCGAGCCCCCCGTTCCAACTCGAACTGACCACAGCAGCTTTCCATTCAGATCGGGATCGAATGCGTGAACCATGCCTGATTTCTGGCCCGCCAAAATCACATCTCGTCCACCAGTCAAATGCACCAGCATGCCTGAAGAGCCGAAGTCGTGGTCCGGTCCATTTTCTGCCGGGCAATTCGGACCCTTAAAGGCGCATGCAGAGGTGTAGGCATCGTTCGCTGTTGTTTGGGTTTTCCAGGCGATTTGACCAGACCTTAAATCGAGCGCAACCACAGAATCGCTCGTGTCTGTAGCGGGGTTTGAATAATTGTCGCCAGTGGTTACATAGAGCCTTCCACGCTTTGCGTCAATGGTAGCGGCAGACCAGACACCCACACCAGAGGGGCCAAAGCGATCCGTACCCACTTCCGTGACTCCTCGCTTGATTGGAAGCGGAACGAGAAAAGTCTTCCACGCCACAGACCCATCCTTCACCCTCAACGCCGACACGCTTCCTCGAAAAGTGCAGCAAGCATATTTCGGGTTCGAGGACAGAGACTCCTCCCAAGATGCAGCGCCTACGTACACAATCCCCTTGTGCTCGACCAGTGAAGCCGTCAGTCGCGCGGCTTCATGCTCGTCTAATTTCCGCTTCCATAGTTCTCGGCCGGAACTTGCGTCGACCGAATAGAGCCATCCGTTCTGGTCTCCAAACAGAAGTGAGGCCCTGGCCCCGTTTCGCACATGGATCGGTGCCGACCGCACTGGGCCATGGGCAGAATAGGTCCAGTGAATGCAACCGGATTCGGCGTTCAAGGCATAGACTGTACCCGAGGCACTCCCCATGTAAAGATTGCCGTCGACCATGATAGGTGCGCCAACGGTTGAGCCATCGCCTTCAAATCCGAAAGCCCATTTCAACTTCAGTCCTTTCACCTGGCTGATGTTCAAGCCAGCCGCACCAGCAGTCTGAAAACGGGTGTTGTCGGTCGATGGTCCCCAGCCATTCCAGTTCCCTTTCAACTTTCTCTCAACACCCTTGGATTTGCAAAAGGCTTCCTTCCGGGGTCCGGGATCGACCGCGCCGCTTCCGAGGTGGCTTGCTACGCTCTCCTTGTCAGCGATGCTGATGGTCCGTGCGATAGCAGACATTGCCCCGAAATAAAGCGATTGAATGATGCGCGCCTTGGACAATTTCTGCAGCGCTTCCCGGGACGGAATCCGCGGGTTCTGCGAATCGTGACAGCCAGCGCAGCGCGACTTGTATATTTCTTCACCCGAAGCGGGCGCAGCATTCGCTGCGCAGGGGGACAAGACCAGCACAACAATAAATAGGAATTTCATTGACTCAGTTCATTATGGATAACTTTCCAAGCGTAGATCCACGAGCATATCTGTCACTTTCAGAATTATTTGGCGTAGATCCGTCAACATTATTTGGCGTACTCTTCCAATATGGCCCAACTGATCGGGCTCACGGAAAAGGCACGGAAACTCGCGCTTGATCGGTTTCGGCTGATCCAGCCTCACCTTGAGCAGAAACTGTCATTGCAGTCTGTGGCGGATGCCGCAGGTGTTCCCTATCGAACCGCGCAACGCTGGGTTGCCCAATATCGGCCGTTTGGTTTAGCCGCCCTGGCGCGCAAGAGGCGTGAAGATCGCGGCGAGCGCCGAGTCGTTTCGGCGGAGCTCAAAGAGGTGATTGAAGGCCTCGCGCTTCAAAAGCCCCCGTTGCCGCTCGCGTCTCTATTCCGGCAGGTGCAGCGGTTGTCTAAGGACTTGAGTGAGAAGGCTCCCAGCTACGGCACCGTTTTCAGCATCGTCCGCGATTTGGGAGCTGACCTCGTAACGCTCGCCCACGAAGGCACGAAAGCGTACAGCAACACATTTGAGTTTGTTCACCGGAGAGAAGCGGCGGGGCCAAATGCAATCTGGCAGGCCGACCACACGCCGCTCGACATTCTGCTGATCCGTCCTGATGGCGAAACGGCCAAGCCGTGGCTCAGCACCGTGATCGACGATTACAGCCGGGCGGTGGCTGGGTATTTTCTCTCGTTCCAAGAACCCTCCGCGTTGCACACGTCCTTGGCGTTGTGCCAGGCAATTTGGCGCAAAGAGGATTCGCGCTGGGTCGTGTGTGGCATCCCCGAGGTGCTTTACACGGACAATGGCAGCGACTTCACGTCCAATCATTTGGAACAAGTAGGCGCGGATCTGAAGATCCGGCTGGTCTTTTCCATTCCTGGCAGACCACGGGGTCGTGGCCGCATCTAACGGTTCTTCTCGACCGTGAACGAGATGCTTCTGTGCGAGTTGGACGGCTATGCTCCGGCGGGCGGCGCGGTGCGTGGGAAGCCAACACTGACGCTGGCAGAGTTCGACATGCAGTTCCGCGCCTTCGTGCTGGACGTGTACCACCGCCGAGAGAATGCAGAAACCAAGACACCGCCCGTTGAGCGCTGGGAGGCCGACGGCTTTCTACCGCGAATGCCGGACTCGCTGGAACAACTGGACCTGTTGCTGATTCAAGTAGCAAAGGCGCGCCAGGTGCGGGTCGATGGAATTCATTTCCAGAGTCTTCGCTACATCTCGACAACACTGGCAGCGTACGTTGGGGAAACGGTCACGCTGCGATTCGATCCGAGGGATATGGCAGAGATCCGCGTCTTCCACGAAGACAAGTTCTTGTGCCGCGCCGTCTGCGCTGAACTCGCCGGTGAAACCGTTCCGCTTCGCGAGATTCTCAGCGCCCGGAATCGGCGGCGGCGCGAACTGCGCGGAATCCTGCGGGATCGCGAAAGCGCCGTGAATACTCTGCTCGATTTGAAGCGCGGAGGAATCACGGAGAAAGAACATGCCCAACAGGAAAGCGGCTCCGCAGAAGGGTCCGCAAAGCCGCCCGCAGCCGTCCCCCGGCTTAAGCGATACAAAAACGAGTAGCGACCCGCCCAGCGCCGCCATAGTCGAAACCCTCGAATACCGCCGATTCGCCGAGTTTTGCG
>JANXLY010000362.1 GCA_025354885.1 Acidobacteriota bacterium
TCAGTCCCGTCTCGCCGATGATGTCTTCTCGCCGATGCCCATTCTGCGCCAGCAGCTGGTCGATCAGCTTGGTGTCGATTGCCATTGATGTTCCTCCCACTTCCCGTCAACATCGTTTACACAATCCTTTTTACACCCTCACGGATTGGAATCTTGCTGGTCCCAACGTTGCCTCTTTCGTTCGAATCCACAAGCTGGCGGCACTAACCGAAACGGACATACTTCGACGCTTGGGTAGGATTTCTGGACAGGATCATGAGAAGCTGTTCAACGTTTTGTAACGGGCCTTCCAGCCGCCTCACTCCTGGCCCGAAACGAATCTCAGTCAACTCGCTGACTCCCTCCCCCACAATCACAACAACACCAATTTACTAACCCCAATCCGCATCCAATCAAATACACTTGACGGAACTATGCGCTGCTGTAGAAAAACTCGACCCCACATTCGCCAGACAACCCATGTGGCCCATGAATTACCAAAGGGAACTGCATGAGTGACTGGAACTACCTCGAGACCGCCGCCGCCGAAGAATACTGCATCATCGAACATTACGGTATCAAGAAAGTGCAGGAAGACGGCAGCGCCGTTGAGTTCTTTATCACCGTGCGCGAATACGCACGAAAGCTCACGAATTAACTGATCACTACCCACTGGCTTGCAGTCTGAATTCAACAGTTGTTGCCAAAGATTGCTCAAAATGCTGGCGCTGATCAAGTTATGACGCTCGCTCGCCCCAGCCATGGCCAGAGCTTCCCCATCCCAGTACTCAAAGCGGTTCTCTGATTTATCCAGCAGCTCCATATACTGCTGCACGCTCAGAAGTGAATTTGCTTGAGTTGCCACATCTGTCTCTCACCATTTTCGCTCCACCCCAAACCGCGTTCACAAGTTTTTGAAATTTATTTTCGCCATTCCTTGCAAGTACTTAGCCCAAAACCACCCCCAACTTCCACCTCCTCTCGATCTATCCTCATCGGCGGGAGGAGCTTCTGCGCACCTTCCACAATTCAACACCAAAGGACACAAATCAAAATGGCTTCCGCAGCACAAATCCTCGCCAATCAGGCAAACGCAAAACAGTCTACCGGGCCCCGCACCACCGAAGGTCGGGCCGCATCGGCAACCAACAGACTCCGCCACGGCCTCACCGCCTCAAGCGTCACCCTCTTCGCCACCAAACCCGAAGAGCGCGAGCAATACCTCGAACTCCAGGCCACTCTCCGCGAAGAATGCCTCCCCTCCGGCACTACTGAAGAGCTGATCTTCGAGCAATACACCTATGCCAGCTTCCAGTCCCTCCGCGCCCAAACTTTCGAATGCGAAGCCCAGGACCGCTGGCTCGACAACCCCGATTCCCAACAACTCTTCCTTCAGATGGAACGCATCATCAAACTCGGCGCAATGTTCGAACGCCGCGCTGCCAAAGCCTTCAAACAGCTCCAGCAACTCCAACTCCACCGCTTGGCCGGAGTCGAAGTCCACGCCGAACTCGCCGACGCCAAAGTCTTCGCGCCCGTCTCCGCTGCCATCCCCTTCGCCGACCTCCGCAAAACGCAACTCTCCAAAGAAGAGCCGCTCATCCTCGGACTCGCCATCGCCACCGGTCTCGATCCCGAATTCAACCGTGCAGATCAGGTTCGACAGAACAAAGCCAATCAGTCCCAGGAAGAATAGGACGCCCGGCCAACTCTCAACCATCCCTCAAAGGCGAAACGCACGGACGAACCCAATCGCGTTCCCTATGCATCCAACCAATTGACGATAATAGAGAGAGAGAATCCGAAATCATATGAACTGGAAGTTTTTTTGGCGCTTGAACGCTCACATCCAACTTGCGCCCCTGCTCGAGTCTGGCGAAGAAACCCTCATCGGCGGCCAGGCCGTCATGGAGGGCGTCATGATGCGCGCACCCCACTCTTACTGCGTCTCCGTGCGTAAAGCCAGCGGCGAAATCGTCTCCGAAACCGCTCCTCTGGCAAAAATCAGTGACGTCTACCCGATCTTCAAGTACCCGGTCATCCGTGGGCTTGGAACCCTCGGTCAGGCCATGAAACTCGGCATGAAAGCTCTCAAGTTCTCCGCCGATGTCCAGCTTGCCGCAGAAGCCGAGAAGAAACAAAACGAAGCCAATCCCGCTTCAGAGGCCCCAAGCGACAAGAAAAAGGGCCCCACAGAAATTCCCGCCTGGGCCATGGCCGGCCAACTCGGCTTCAGTCTCCTCTTCTTCATCGTCCTCTACAAGTTCGTCCCGCTCTGGCTCACAGAACAACTCAAAGCGCAGTACCCCATCCTCGAAGGCCGCATCATGTTCAACCTCGTCGATGGCATCATCCGCATCGCCATCTTCCTCGCCTTCCTCTACGGCATCTCTCGTGCCAAAGACATTCGCCGCGTCTTCCAGTACCACGGAGCCGAACACAAAGTCGTCTTCAACTACGAATCCGGCAAGCCAGTCAACGTCGCCAATGCCCAAAGTTTCGTCACCTTCCATCCTCGCTGCGGCACCAGCTTTCTGATTGTCGTCATGCTCCTCTCGATGGTTCTGTACATGTTCCTGCCCTTCGACACCATGCTCGGCAAATTCCTCGCTCGCATTGCTCTGCTCCCCGTCGTCGCCGGTCTCTCCTATGAGCTCATCCGCTTCGCCGCTAAAAACAAAGGCAGCCTCCTGACGATCCTCGCGATGCCCGGCCTCTGGCTCCAGCGCATCACCACCCAACCTCCCGATGACCAACAAGCCGAGATCGCCATCCACGCCCTCGAGGGTGCCATGGAACTCGAAAAGTCCCAGGGCGGCCCTCTCGTCATCGCCTAAACGAACCCAATGTCCCGTATACCTACCGACAAACTCAATGAAATTGAGAAACGCTTCGAACAACTGAGCGCCGACATGGCGGTCCCCGAGATCATTGCCGACGCCGATCGTTACCGCAAAACCACCAAGACAGTCTTCGATCTCGAAGACATCGTCCAGACCTTCCGCCGCTGGAAAGACCTCACTTCCCGATACGACCAGGCCAGAGCTATGCTCAGCGATTCCGATTCCGGTATGGTCGAAATGGCCGAAATGGAAATTGCCGAAGTCGAGCCGCTCATCAAATCTACCGAAGACGAACTCCAGATCCTTCTGATCCCCAAAGACCCCAACGACCTCAAAGACGTTGTTCTCGAAATCCGCGCGGGAGCGGGTGGCGACGAAGCCAGCCTCTTCGCCGCCGAGGTCTTCCGCATGTACACCCGCTATGCCGAACTCGTCGGCTGGAAGGTCGAAGTCCTCGACATATCAGAATCCGGTGCTGGCGGCATGAAGGACGTCTCGGCGATCATCTCCGGCAAGAAAGTTTACTCGGTCATGAAGTACGAAGGCGGCGTCCACCGCGTTCAGCGCGTCCCTGCCACAGAAGCCCAGGGCCGCATCCACACTTCCACAATTACCGTCGCCGTTCTTCCCGAAGCCGACGAAGTCGAAGTAAATATCGAAGCCAAAGACCTCCGCATCGATACCTTCTGCTCCTCTGGTCCCGGCGGCCAGTCCGTCAACACAACCTATTCTGCTGTCCGTCTCACCCACATCCCCTCCGGCCTCGTCGTCTCCATGCAGGACGAAAAGTCGCAGATCAAGAATCGCGAAAAAGGCATGCGCGTCCTCCGCTCGCGTCTCTACGAACTTGAGATGGACAAGCAGGCCGCCGCCCTCAGTACCGAACGTAAGTCGATGGTCGGCTCTGGCGATCGTTCCGAAAAAGTCCGCACCTACAACTTCAAAGAGAACCGCGTCACCGACCACCGCATTGGTCTCACCGTTCACCAGCTCGATCAGGTTATGGAAGGAAAGCTCGAGCCCTTCATCAACGCTCTCACTGCTCACTACAACGCTGAGAAATTGAACAGTGTCGCCTGATCTCACCATCGGTCAGGCTCTCATGCAGGGCATCAAACTGCTCACCGATGAAAAGGTAGATCCTCCCCGCCTCACCGCAGAACTTCTGCTCATGCACGCGCTCCGCAAGGAGCGCGTTTTCCTTTTCAGCCACTCCGGCGACCCTCTGCCCGAACTCGCCTGGATCCACTACGGCCGCTACCTCCACGAGCGCATCGGCGGCAAACCTGTCCAGTACATTATCGGCAAACAGGAGTTCTACACCCGCGACTTCAAGGTCCATCCAGGCGTTCTGATTCCCCGTCCAGAAACAGAACATCTCATCCAACTGATCCTCAATCTCCCAAGGCCCATCGGCACCATTGCCGACGCCGGCGTAGGTTCCGGAGCGATCTGCGTCACCCTTGCCGCCGAACTCCGCCAGCCCGTCATCGGTCTCGACAAAAGCCCCATCGCTCTCGCAACCACCCGCGAAAACGCCACTCGCCACAATGCCAATGTCCAGCTCATTCAGTCCGACTGGCTCAGCGCCCTTCGTCCAAACTCTCTCGACCTCCTGGTCTCAAACCCGCCCTACATAGCGGAGACCGACAAGCCAACACTCCAGCGTGAAGTCCGCGACCACGAACCCGAACTAGCCCTCTTTGCTGGGGCAGATGGACTCGAAGCTTACCGCATCCTGGCGCAACAGGCGAAAGAAGTTTTACGTCCCGGCGGCCGCATCGTCCTCGAAATCGGCGCAGTGTCAGCACGAGATCTCTTCTCCGACTGGAACGACATCGAGATTCAAAACGACCTCTCCGGCCGCCCCTGCCTCCTCACCGCAGTCCTACCCCAAGATCCCAGCTTCGCGAGGCAGAAGTAAATGGCCCACCCAACCATCAGACTCGTCACCTCCGCATGCCGCGTTCGCCATACGAACTCAACTGGTGCCACCATCAGGCAAATCGAGGTGAAGGTCTGATGTTTGCCCCTTATGATCGCTCCTGCTGCCAGCCCACCTGCCAAAAGCCCATCGACCTGCCAAGCCGAATGGCCCAGTGCGTTCCAGACCACCACATTCAACATTCCCGTAATAACATAGCGTCCCAACTCATATCGACGCCCCCATCTGCTCAAAAGCCGAAGGCGGTGCGCAAATGAAGACCATCTTCCATCTCGACATGGACGCCTTCTTCGTCTCAGTCGAAGAACTGCTCGATCCCTCTCTCAAAGGCAAGCCCGTCATCGTCGGTGGCAAGGGCGACGAGCGAGGCGTCGTTTCCGCCGCCAGCTATGAGGCCCGCAAATACGGCATCCACTCCGCCATGCCGCTCCGCACTGCGAGCATGCTCTGCCCTCACGCCATCTTCGTCGAAGGCCATCTGCATCTCTACCGCGAATACTCCGAGAAGATCGAAGCCGTCCTCCGCTCTTTCTCTCCCCTCGTCGACATGGCCTCTGTCGACGAAGCCTATCTCGACATGACCGGCTGCGAACGTCTCTGGGGCCCACCACTCCAATCCGCTCACCGCCTCCATCAGGCCATCACCGATCAGCTCCATCTCAACTGTTCCATCGGCATCTCTTCCAGCCGCCTCGTCTCCAAGATCGCTTCCGACCAGGCCAAGCGCAACGGCATCCTCTGGATCGTCCCCGGCACGGAGGCCAACTGGCTCGCCCCCCTCGAAGTCAAACGCATCCCAGGCGTCGGCAAAGTCACCGAAAAGCAGCTCGCCACAATCGGCATCACACGCATCCGCGATCTGGCCTCCCTCGACGAGCGCTTCCTCCTCGACCGCTTCGGCAAATGGGGACTCGCCCTCGCCGGCAAGGCTCAAGGCAAAGATGCCGGTGGCTGGTTCGATACCGTGATTGGCGCTCCCGAAGACCCCAAGTCCATCAGCCACGAACACACCTTCAACGAAGACACGACCGACGAAAAGCTCCTTCGCGCCACCCTCGTCCGCCTCACCGAAAAAGTGATGAAGCGCCTCCGCGACCACTCTTTCCACGCCCGCACCGTGCAGCTCAAGCTTCGCTTTGAAGGCTTCGAAACGCTCACCCGCGCCAAGTCTCTCGGCGATGCCACCGACATCGATCGCGACATCGTCGAAGCCATCCTCCACCTCTTCAACTCCAATTGGCCCAAAGACCGCAAGGTGCGTCTGCTTGGAGTTCAAGTCTCACATTTCACAGATCAAGCCCCGCAACCCAGTCTCCTCACCGGCGACGAGGATCGCAAATGGCGCAACGCCCTGAAAGCCGCCGACAAGCTAAAGGACAAGTACGGAGAAGGCACTCTCCATCTGGGCGGCGCACTCAAAGGTGTCTACAAAGACCGCGTCCACGAAACCGCACCCAAAGAGCCCGTCAGGAAGCCGCCGAAATGACAGCCCAGTCTCCCGGTACTCCAAAATTCATCGGCACCAGCGCGCTGTCGATATTCTTCACCAGTCCGCAAAGCACCTTCCCTGCGCCAATCTCGATCGTATGCGTCACACCTTCACGGGTCAGCAACTCCACTGTCTCCACCCAGCGCACCGGATTCGGCACCTGTTCATACAACCCGATTCTCGCTTCTGCTCCAGTTGAGATCAGCCGGGCCTGCCAGTTATTCACCAGAGGCACGCTCAGTTCCCCGAACGAAGTCGCATCGAGATCCGCCTTGAGAATCGACTGTGCCGGCTTCATCAGCGGACAGTGGAACGGCGCACTCACCGGCAGCGACACACAGCGCTTCGCCCCCGCTGCCTTCGCCAATTCCATCGCCCTCTCCACTGCGCCCTTGTTTCCAGCAATCACAATCTGGTCGGGCGAATTGAGGTTCGCCGCCGTTACGACTTCTCCCTGTGCCGCTTCTGCCAGTACGCCATCCAGCGCCGCCAGTGGCATCTTCAAAATCGCCGCCATCGCGCCCACTCCCGCTGGCACTGCCGCCTGCATGTACTGGCCCCGCTTCCTCACCAGCCGCAACGCATCGGCAAACCCCAAACTTCCCGCCGCTACCAGTGCCGAATATTCGCCCAAACTATGCCCCGCTACAAAGGCCGCTTCCGCTACTCCCAGGCTCTGCAACACCCGCAATGCCGCCACACTCGTCGCTACCAGAGCCGGCTGTGTGTTTTCGGTCAGCTTCAAATCTTCTTCTGGCCCTTCAAAACAGAGCTTCGATATCGAGAACCCCAAAGCCTCATCCGCTTCCTCAAACGTGCTCCGTGCCACCTCAAACTGCTTAGCCAGTTCCTGCCCCATTCCCGGGAATTGGGACCCCTGCCCGGGGAACAAATACGCAATCTTCATAAAATGTAACCTTGTGTCTCGCTACAATCATCTTAATCTTCTAAGGAGTTCGTTCCGTTGCGTTTAAGCGAAATTTGCGTCCAACGTCCCGTCTTTGCATTGATGCTCATCATGTTCCTCGTGGTCATGGGAGTTTTCAGCTTCGTCGACCTCGGCGTCGATCTTTTTCCGAAATCAGATGTCCCCACTGTGAATGTGCGCATCAACCTTCCCGGCGCGAGCCCGGACGAAATGGTCAGCCAGGTCGTTCTCCCGATGGAAGAAGCCATCGCCTCCGTTGCCGGCATCGAGGAAATGGTGGCTCGCGTCACCGAAGGCTCTGTCAGCCTTCAGATCAACTTCGTCCTTGACCGCGATGTCGCCGAAGCCGTCAATGACGTCCGCGAAAAGGTCTCTGCCGCCCAGCGCAAGCTTCCGCCCAATACTCTCGCTCCCACCGTTACCAAGAGCGATCTTGACGCCGACTCCATCATGCGCGTCTCCCTGTCTGGTTCACGCCCGATCAGAGACCTCACCGAGATCGCTGACAAAACGATTCGCCGTGGCCTCGAAACGGTCGACGGCGTTGGTGTCGTCGACGTCCAGGGTGGCCGCAACCGGCAGATCAATGTCTATCTCGACATCGACAAGATGAACGCCTACAGCCTCAGCGCCCAACAGATTCAGGGTGCCGTGATGAGTGAAAACGTCGAAGCTCCCGGTGGCCGCATCGTAACTGGGCCGTCAGAAGTGGGTGTTCGTACCCTCGGTCGCGTCGAATCCATCAAGGATTTCGACAACATCATCGTCAAAAACGTGAACGGTGCTCCCATCCGAATCAAGGACATTGGCAAAGTAGAAGACGGCATGAGCGAGCGTCGCACCTTCGCTTACTACAAAGGCAAGACTGCCGTCATCATCGAGATTCGTCGTCAGACTGGCGTCAATACAGTCAAAGTCGTCGATGCCCTAAACGTCAAGCTGAAGGATTTGCAGCGCCAGCTCCCGCCCGGAGTTCAACTCGACGTCATATCCGAGCAGGCCACTTACATCCGCGCTTCAGTTGCCGCACTTGAGGAACATCTGGTTCTCGGCAGCCTCCTCGCCTCACTCATCATCTGGATCTTCATCCGCGACTGGCGCACGGTGCTGATCAGTTCGATCGCCATCCCGACCTCGATCATTACAACCTTCACAGTCTTGAAGGTGCTGGATTTCACTCTCAACTCGATGACTCTTTTGGGGCTAACGCTAGCCGTAGGTATCGTCATCGATGACGCCATCATTGTCATCGAAAATATTTACCGTGTACTCAATGAGACAGATATGGAGCCAAAGGAAGCGACTCTTTACGCAACCAAAGAAATTGCGCTGGCCGTCATCGCGACGACTCTCTCTCTAGTCATCATCTTCATCCCCATCGCCTTTATCAACGGTTACGCGAAGAAATTCCTCAATCAGTTCGGCTGGACCATGGCCGTTTCGATTCTCGTCTCGATGCTCGTGGCCTTTACGCTCACTCCTGCTCTCGCCGCTCGCATGCTTAAAAAGCCGAAGAACTCCGCTAAGCCTGCTCACGGCCATCACCGGGGCTGGCTGGAAGGCCTTTACGAAAAGACTCTCATCTGGTCGCTCGATCACCGAACGGTAATCCTCGCAATCTCGCTGGTCACTCTGGCCTCAACGTACTTCCTCTACGAGCGCATCGGTAAAGACTGGATGCCTCAAGAAGACCAGAACGAGCTCGGCGTAATGATCGAGACCTCCGAAGGTACTTCGCTCGAAGGTTCAGAAAAGGTCGCGCTCGCCATCGCGAAGCGGCTCGAAAAAATCGAAGGGGTGACAGTCGTCGTTCCTTCCACTGCAGGCTTTTTGCAGCGCGTCACAATGGCTTCCATCAATGTTTATCTGAAGCCTCAGGATCAACGTGCTTCGATCAGCGAGATGGGTCAGAAAGTCCGCAATGTGCTGAAAGATTTTGCTTATGCACGCCCTCGCGTCACTTTCCCGAATATCCTCGGGGGCCGCGACACCTTTGCGCCGATCCGCATGCAATTACTAGGTCCCGACATCAACAAGCTGGTCGGCTTCGCGAAAAGCATCAACGCGGAAATGATCAAAGAACCTTCGATTGTAGACATCAAGGTCAACCTCAATCTGAATAATCCAGAACTCCATGTGAACATCGACCGGGGCCTTGCTTCCGATCTTGGGGTTCGCGTTAGCGATGTTGCCAACTCCGTCCGCTTGCTCATGTCTGGTGAAGATCAGATCTCCACCTTCAAAGAAGATGCCGAGCAATACCCTGTCATGATGCGCCTCTTACCTGGCCAGCGCGATGATCGCCATGTCCTTTCGCGTCTCCTGGTTCCCAGTGCCAAGGGCCTCATTCGTCTCGACTCGCTCGCGACCCTCGATCAGGGCGTCGGTCCCAGCCGCATTGATCGCTTCAATCGACAGTTCAGCGTTGGCATCTATGGCAATGTCGCTCTTGGTTCTTCGCTCGGTGTTGCTGCTCAAGCCGCCAATGAGGCCATTGATCGAGTCAGCCTTCCTCCCGGGTATCGAGTTGCCTTTGCCGGTCAGGTCAAAGTGCTCGAAGAGACCACTCGCAACATGACGCTCGCCATCGGCCTCGCTTCGATCTTCATGTATATGGTGCTCGCGGCTCAGTTCGAAAGCCTGGTCCATCCACTGATCATCCTTGTTACCTTGCCGCTCTCGATCCCCTTTGCGCTCATCTCGTTGATGGCCACCGGCCGAACCATGAACCTGTTTAGCGCACTCGGCGTCCTGCTGCTGCTCGGCATCGTCAAGAAGAACGGTATTCTCCAGATCGATTATATGAATCGACTGCGCGATCTGGGGCAGCCGCTTCGAAGCGCGATCCTCGAAGCGAATCTCGTTCGACTCCGGCCGATTCTCATGACAACACTTTCGATTGTTGCCGGACTCATCCCCACCGCGATCGGTGTCGGCGCTGGTGCAGGGCAACGCTCTGCCATCGCGATTACGATCATTGGCGGGCAAATGCTCTGCCTGCTTCTCTCACTGCTTGTGGTCCCGGTCGGCTACGCTGCTGTCGAAGACATGAAGGCCTGGTTCGCCCGCCGCAGCAGCTCGACTGTACCAACCCCAGCCGGTGCAACCGGCGATTAGTTGTAAACTAGAGTCTTGTCAGAGAAACCAAAAAAGACAGTGCCCAAAGAGACAACTCCCGAAGTCGAGCCACCTATTGCCGCCTGCGTCATTTGCGCTGGTGAAGTTGCCCCCAATTCGACCGAAGGGCTGTGCTGGGTCTGCCGAAGACTGAAGATTTCAGCCTGGGCCGACTCCGACAATCAGGCCCCCATCCAGGAGTAGTGAGCCTCTATCCAATCCTGGACACTGCTCTCCTTGCCCGACATGGGCATTCTCTCCTTGATGCTCTCGAAGCTGCAATAGACGGGGGAGCAGACTGGATCCAAGTGCGGCACAAAGCCGATTTCGATCGGGACGTTGTTCAGGCCCTCGAAGCTTGCGCCAAGCGCAAGCAAGATCTCATCCTCAATGATCGTGCCGACTATGCGGCACTTTTCGGGCTTGGCCTCCACGTCGGACAAGACGACCTCCCGCCCATCGAAGCGCGGCGTATCATCGGCCCCACTGCCCGCCTCGGCATCTCGACACACAACGCTCAACAGCTCGAAGCCGCTTCTGTCGAGCCGGTCAACTATATCGCCATCGGCCCTGTTTTCGCCACGCAAACGAAAGACAACCCCGACCCTGTTGTAGGTCTCCAGCGCTTCCAGTGTCGGTTGCCACTGGTCGGGATCGGTGGCATCACCCTCGAAAACGCCCCTTCCGTTCTCGCCATGGGCATAGAAAAAGTTGCCGTTATTAGCGCATTGTGGCAGCCGCCATATACACTAAAGTCTTTCCGGAACAACATCGAACGATGGCAACACCTCCTAAACTCATCCAGGGCCTAGGGCTCCTCGACGCCACCATGATTGTCACTGGCGGCATGATTGGCTCAGGCATCTTCATTGTCTCGGCCGACATCGCCCGCCAGGTCAACTCCCCCGGTCTTCTTATGGTCACCTGGATCGTCACTGCCATCCTCACCATGATCGCTGCCTTGAGCTATGGCGAACTTGCTGCAGCCATGCCGCAGGCCGGTGGCCAGTATGTTTACCTTCGGGAAGCCTTCGGTCGCATGCCTGCCTTCCTGTTTGGCTGGACTTTCTTCGTTGTCATCCAGACCGGCACCATCGCCGCAGTCGCTGTTGCCTTTGCCAAATTCGCTGCCGTCTTCTTTCCCTTCATCACCGGTCGAACGCAACAGTTCGTTGGCATCGCCGTCATTGTTCTTCTCAGTTGGGTCAACACCCGCGGTGTCCGCACGGGTGCAGTTGTCCAGAACGTTTTCACGATCGCCAAGGTCGCCGCACTGCTCGCTCTGGTTGGCCTCGGTCTCGCCCTTGGTCGCAACGAGACGGCGGTGCAGGCGAACTTCACCAACTTCTGGGTCAATGCCGACTGGACCTGGGCCGTTGTCTCCATCACTGGTGTTGCCATGGTTGGCAGTCTCTTCAGTTCAGACTCATGGAACAACATCACTTTTCTTGCCGGCGAAATGAAGAACGCCCGCCGCGACTTGCCCCTTGCCCTTTTCCTCGGTGTGGGTGCTGTCAGCATCCTCTACCTGCTGGCCAATTTCGTCTACCTGAGCGTATTACCGCTCGCCGCCATACAGACTGCCGCGCAAGACCGCGTGGGCACTGCCGTCGTGCAAAACTTCCTCGGCGTAAATGCCGAAAAATGGATGGCGGCGGCCATCATGATTTCTACTTTCGGTTGCGTCAACGGCCTCATCCTCGCCGGCTCGCGCGTCTACTATGCAATGGCCAACGACGGCCTGTTTTTCAAGGCCTGCGGCAAGCTTGACCCCAAGAGCCAGACCCCGGTATTCAGCATCGTCGTGCAGGCACTTTGGGCTTGCGGCCTTACACTGACCGGACGCTACGGTGACCTGCTCGACTATGTTATATTTGCGGTTCTGCTCTTTTACATACTGACCATCTGGGGCATATTCGTGCTGCGTCGCAAACGCCCTGAGATGGAACGTCCATATAAAGCTTTCGGTTATCCGGTGTTGCCTTTCCTGTATATTGTCTTTGCCGGCTTGATTGAGATACTGCTTCTCCTATACAAACCAAACTACACGTGGCCCGGGTTAATCATTGTGCTGTTAGGCATCCCGGTCTACTTCATCTGGAAAAAGAACGAGGTTCCCGTATGAGTCTTACTCGCAAGAAATCAGTTGAGGGTCTGCTCAAACAAGCAGCCGATGGAGAATCAGGCCTAAAGCGGACGCTGGATTCCAAGAGTCTGATCGCCCTTGGCATAGGTGCCATTATCGGTGCTGGCCTTTTTGTCCGCACCGCTGCGGCGTCAGCCGAAGCCGCAGGACCGGGAGTTACGCTCTCTTTCATATTCGCCGCAATCGGCTGTGCCTTCGCCGGACTTTGTTATGCCGAGTTTGCCGCGATGATCCCGATCGCCGGCAGCGCCTACACTTACGCATACTGCACGATGGGCGAGCTGACAGCATGGACGATTGGATGGGCGCTCATCCTCGAATACGCTCTTGGCGCGGCAACTGTCTCGATTGCCTGGAGTGAATATCTCAACAAGCTTCTTGGTGGCTCAATCCCTTACGAGTGGTGCCATTCCCCACTTCAAATCTCTCAAGATGGCGTTCACGGAATCTTCAACGCTCCCGCATTGCTGATCCTTCTACTCCTCAGCCTGTTGCTGATTAAGGGCACTGAAGAATCTGCAAAGGCCAACTCACTGATCGTGGTTGTAAAACTTTCAATCGTCATCCTGTTTATCGGACTAGGCTGGCAATTCATCAATCCCGCCAACCACTCACCTTACTTGATCCCTGAAGGCACAATTGGTCACGAGGATTTCTTTAAGCACGGTTGGGGTGGAGTGTTGCGTGGAGCAGGTATCGTGTTCTTCGCCTTCATCGGGTTTGATGCTGTTTCGACTGCGGCACAAGAAGCAAAAAAGCCTGAGCGGGATATGCCGATTGGAATCATGGGATCCCTCGCAGTCTGCACTGTGCTCTACATTCTCTTTGCCCACGTTTTGACAGGAATTGCGAAATACACGGAATTTGAGACTCAAGGAAAAGAAGCGAGTGTCGCCTACGCAATCACGAAGTACATGCCTGGTTATGAGTGGCTGGCAACGCTGGTTACCGTCGCTATCCTGGCTGGCTTCTCCAGCGTAATTCTAGTCATGTTGCTCGGACAGAGCAGAGTCTTCTTCTCGATGGCGAACGACGGGCTGCTGCCGAAGGTATTCAGCGAACTCCATCCGAAGTTCCGCACACCTTACAAGTCCAACGCCATCCTGTTCCTCTTCGTAGGCTTGATTGCCGTGTTGCTGCCTGGCGACATCACGGGCGACCTGACTTCGATTGGTACGCTTTTCGCGTTCGTTTTGGTCAGCATTGGCGTCTGGATCATGCGGGTGAAGAGTCCAAACGTCCCTCGGCCTTTCCGTGCGCCGCTGGTCCCGCTGGTACCGATTCTCGCCGTTCTGATCTGCTCGGCAATGATCATCGGCTTGGATCACGTGACCCAACTCGTTGCCTTTATTTGGATGCTAATCGGCCTTGGAGTCTACTTCCTCTATGGCCGATCTCATTCGAAGCTGAACACTTAGCCAATCTGCGTCAGTAGCTGAACCCAGTTGGGTGCCTTCTTGCCGTCGAGCGCAACCCGCCCGGCGGCGATATGGGCGCTTTGGCTGTGCAACTCCAGGTCTGCCTTCGAGTCCCATTCTTCGATGAAGGTGAACTTCTTCGGGTCTGAGTCATCGAGAAAGAGATCGTAGCGCAGGCAACCTTTCTCAAGACGAGTTGGTACGAGGTAAGTTTCGAGCACCTGGCGGACTGTTTCTTCGTGGCCCGGAAGGGCTTCAATGTGGGCAACTACATGTACGATAGATTTCATTGCTGTATCCTGATAGCTTCGCATGGACCCACTCATAGGGCGCACTCTCGATAACAAGTATCTGGTTGAAAAACTGCTCGGCAAGGGCGGCATGGGCAGTGTGTATCAATCGATTCACACAGGTACCAAGCGCACCGTTGCCGTGAAGGTGATTGCCCCGCAATACATGCGGAACCGCGAATTGCTGATTCGCTTCCAGCGTGAAGCGGAAGCGAGTGGACGATTGCGGCATCCCAATGTCGTCAATGTGACAGACTTTGGAGTCACACTGATCGAAGGCACTCACGTTGCTTATCTCGTCATGGAATATCTCGATGGCGAAACCCTCTTCGAGTATTTGCAGAAGCAGCCGCTGATGCCTCCCAGCATGGCCGTAGACATTCTGGAGCAGATTTCTCTCGGTGTTACCGAAGCTCATGGCCGTGGAATTCTGCATCGTGATCTCAAGCCACAGAACATCTGGCTGCAGCCCGACGGGCGTGGTGGCTACATCGTCAAGGTGCTTGATTTCGGTATCGCAAAACTGGCCGATCCTTCGGCGCTTTCTATGGAATTACCCGAGCTGGAAGCGGCACCGAATCTTGAAGAGCCAACAGAGGATGAGAACGCCACACAGCGGATCGCGCCCACAGAAATGGGATTGACCAGCGCGTTTTCTGAGGCCTCCGGCTTTACGACTACGGTTGGCTCGACGCTCGGTACGCCTGCGTTTATGGCTCCTGAGCAATGCGGCGGCAAAGTTGTCGACGAAAAGTCGGACCTCTATTCGCTCGCCATGATGGCCTATATGATGCTTGCGGGCGAATTGCCCTTCAAAGGCAACGCAAGGGAGCTGATTGAACAGCAGATCAGTATTACTCCGGAATCTCCCGATAGCCGGAACCCAAAGCTCAGCGACATTGTCTCTCGCGTGATTCTCGAAAGTTTGGCTAAGGATCCGAATTACCGCGCCCCGAGCTGTCGCAGCTTTGTTGCGAGAATTCGAGCTTCGGTTGAAGGCGAAGTGAATCTGTTGAAGGAGAGCCGCTCGCTTGGGACCGGAAATTCTGGAATCTGGTTTGCCATTCTCTTCCTGTCGATCCTGCCAGCTGCGGCGATTCTGAATGCGTTCCGAATGCTGAGTCGCACATCTCTGGATCGAGGTTGGTTGCTGGATTGGCAGGCTTTTGGCCTAGTGCTGATAGTCCACGTTGCGTTGGCCTATATGGCGATGATATTTGCCGATATTGCCATGACCTCCTGGATGGTGTATCTGCGAGAGAATGAGGCCAGCGCAAAAGCCTGGTTCCGGCAAATGTGGACGAGCTGGAGATGTTATCCTGCTGGGCTTTCGGCGTGCTGTTTCACGATCCGGCCACTCGATCATGGCCTCGCGCATATTATCGTCCTGCTTGAAGGTCTCCCGAGAGCGGCGGCACAGCGACGCAGTGCGCAACTCCTGGTGGGCAACAAGCATCTGGTGATGGCACTGCTGGTACGCAGGGTCGCCGTAGCGTGCCTGGTGGCTGGTTACATTCCGCTCGTGTTCATCATTGGGCAGGCTCCTCTGCGAATTATCTTCCGGGAAACGATTGGAGATGGCTTTGTAAACGCGCTGAGCGTTGCTTCCTTTAGCTTCATGCCAATTTATGGGTCATTCCTACTCGCATGGAATCTGCTGTATCAGCGAACCCGGCTCAGTCTTGGAGAAGGCGATGAAGCAGTCGCGAGGCGCTACCAATCCGACAAGGGAAAAGTGGGAGAGCGCGTTCGGCTGGGTACCAAGATATGGGGTGCAGTTCCAGTCCTGATTGTGGCAGGGTTGATCGTGCCACCCTTTCTCGGCTGGAATGAACGCTTTGGCGATTCTCTTTCTTCGGCTGTTCGCGAGGGCCGTATGAAGGATGTGAAGGAACATTTGGAGAAGGGAGAAGATCCGAATGCGGGCCGTGGACCGAACTCCGACCCTCTGATGGTCTCGATTCAAAATGGCGATGGAGTGATGGCCCAGATGCTAATCGACAAGGGTGCCAAGATCGATTCGCCACCCAAAATGTGGGGGCCATTGCATTATGCTGTCCTGCGGAGGCGGCCCGAAATGGTAAGGCTGTTGCTGGATCGGGGAGCAAAAGTGGATCCGATCGATGGACGGGAAAATACACCGCTTTCGCTCGCGGCAAAGAATGGCCAAATGGAAGCGGCCCGGCTGCTGCTGGACCGCGGTGCGGATCGGAACAAGAAGGATATTGCCGGCAAGACTCCGCTCGATCACGCCCGCGAACAAGGCCACGCCGATATCGTAAGTCTGCTGGAGGGCAAATGAAGTTGATTGAATACGCCGATGCCAATGCCGAGGTTCGCGCTGTCTATGACGACATCATGACCAAACGCAAGACCGACTACATCAACAATTTCTGGAAAGCGCTGGCGCATGATCCGGCGACGCTGAAGCGCACCTGGGAAAGCATTCAGCAGGTGATGGGGGCAGGGGAGCTCGATCCGCTGATCAAGGAGTTGCTCTACATCGCCGTCAGCGTCACGAATGGCTGCGAGTATTGCATTGCCTCCCATACTGCATCAGCGCGAGTGAAGGGGATGAGCGAAGGTATGTTCGGCGAATTGATGGCCGTTGTCGGAATGGCGAACGAGACGAATCGTCTCGTTGCCGGTTACCGTGTTCCCGTGGATGAGCGGTTCAAAGACTAGACCGAGGTCATGATCGCAGTCGAGAGGCCCCAAGAAACTCGTTTCGATCCCCGACCTGAAGCTCTATGATGTCTATCGGGAGGTGCGACGAGCAGGCCACCAAGGATCTGCTGATAAGATGCAGCACATATGAACGGACTTCTTCGATTTGTAGCTCTTGCTTTCGCACTGAGTTTGTCAGCAGCGGAGATCCCTCTGGGTGAAGAGATCTACAAGCAACAGTGTGCAATTTGCCATGAGCGTTCGAGCGAGACCCGTGCGCCGGCTCCAACCGCCATGCGGCAAATGTCACCGCAAGCCATCGTGAAGGCACTTGAATCCGGGGTGATGAAGCAACAGGGCGCATCACTGAGTGCAGCCCAGCGGAACTCTGTGGCCGCATTTCTCGCAGCCAAAGCGGGAGCGGAGCCAATCACCACACAAGGCCTATGCGCGACAACAGGCCCGCCTCTTGCACAAGCCTGGAATGGCTGGAGCCCAGGCCCATCCAATAACGCCCGCTTTCAACGAGACACCGACATCACAGCGTCCAACCTCTCTCGTCTCAAGTTGAAATGGGCATTCGCTTTCAAAGAAACATTCGTGGCATTTGGTCAACCTTCTGTCGTTGGCGGGCGATTGTTTGTGGCCAGCGCGAATCGCAATGTCTATTCGCTCGACGCCAAGTCCGGGTGCCAGCATTGGGCGTTTCAAGCCGAAGCTCCCGTTCGCACCGCAGTTACCATCGCGAGTGTCGAAGGGCGCTCCCTTGCATTCTTTGGAGATCTAAAGGCGACGGCCTACGCAGTCGATTCGATCACCGGCGAACTGGTGTGGGCAGTGAAGGTTGACCCGCACCCCAAATCGAGGATTGCGGGCTCAATAGTGTACCACGACGGCCGCATTTACGTCCCGATTACTGCGGCTGAAGAAGGTCCACAACTGGATCCCAAATACGAATGTTGTTCCGCTCGCGGCGGTATCGCGGCACTCGATGCGAAGACAGGCAAGCAAATCTGGAAGACCCCTACTATCACCGAAGAAGCGAAACGAACCGGGGTCAACTGGGCCGGAACCCCCACCTGGGGGCCGTCTGGTGCGAGCATCTGGTCCGCGCCCACCATCGACGTTGAACGCAAACTGATCTACGGTGCAACCGGAGACAATTTCTCTAAGCCCTCCACCAAGACGAGCGACGCGATCATCGCCTTTGACCTGGGCACCGGCAAGATCGTATGGACCCGCCAATTTACCGCCAACGACGTCTTCAACATGAATCCCATTTGTCGTGGCAGCGAGAAGCCGCCCGGATGCCCCGACCCCAATGGACCCGACTTCGACTTTGGGGCTTCACTCATCCTCGAAAAAATGCCCGATGGCAAACGTGTGCTGATCGGAAGTCAGAAGTCCGGACACGTTCACGCGCTGGATCCAGATCACGATGGCGAAATTTTGTGGCAGGCACGTCCGGGCGAGGGTGGCACGCTTGGAGGCATCCAATGGGGGTCCGCCAGCGACGGCAAGAATGTCTATGCCGCTGTCTCGGACATCCGCTTTAAATCTGCTCAATTGGTGGATGGTAAGCGCAAATTTGGAGTAGATCCACAAGCGGGCGGCGGATTACACGCGCTTGATCTCATGACCGGAGCCAAGGTTTGGTCTGCTCCTCCACCGCAATGCGGCGAGCGTCCCAACTGTAGCCCGGCACAGTCGGCTGCGGTGACAGCGATTCCCGGAGTTGTGTTTTCAGGAGGCGTGGATGGCAGGCTGCGAGCGTACTCGACCCGCGACGGAACCGTGCTTTGGGATTTTGATACGGCTCGCGAGTTTGCGGTTGTGAATGGAGGGTCCGCAAAAGGCGGATCGATGGACGGCGCAGGGCCGGCCATTGCTGGTGGCATGTTGTTTGTCGGCTCAGGCTATGGAATCTGGGGCGGCTTACCGGGCAACGTTTTGCTAGCCTTTTCGCTGGATGGCAAATAGCGCTGCCGCTGGGGGCCTTTCGGTCTGCCTTCTTTGAACTAGTCGTCGCTGAAGATACGGCCTATGGCGCCGAGAGGGTTGTTTTGGTCGCCACCGGAGGCAGGGCTGCCAGCGCTTAGTTCACGTCGCATCTTCTCGAGGGTCATCGACTGGATGATGGCGCGGCCAGGGCCGGTCAGCGTCGCAAGAAAGAAGCCTTCACCGCCGAAGATGGCGGTCTTGATGCCGCCAGCCATCTGAATGTCGTAATTGACCGATTCATCAAAGGCAACGATGCAGCCCGTGTCGACCTGCAGTTGTTCTCCGGGGCCGAGCTGAAACTCAACAAAGTCGCCGCCGCCGTGAATGAAGGCGAGGCCGGGGCCAGTGAGTTTTTCGAGAATAAAGCCTTCTCCGCCGAAGAATCCAGATCCGAATTTCTTAACGAAAGCAATGTTGAGCTGTACCGAGGTCTGGGCGCAGACGAAGCTGTCGCGCTGGACAAGGATTGACTGACCGGGCTTGAGGTCAAAGGCCTGGACATGGCCGGGGTAGCTGCCGGCAAAGCCTACTTCGCCATTGCCATTTGAGCGGAAATAGGTCATGAAGAGGCTTTCGCCCATCAACTTGCGCTTGACGGCTCCCCAGATTTTCTGGCCGATGCTGTCGCCCTGCATTTTGGTTTCCCAATTGACATTGGCGGTCTTGTAGACCATCTTGCCAGCCTCGGCGTAGAGTTCCTGGCCGGGCTTCATTTTGCAGCGAATGATCTGCAAGTTTTCGCCCTGAATCGTATAGTCGAGTGGCTCCTGAGCGACCATGCCGGGTGTGCTAAAACTTGTACTAGCAACTCCCTCCATCGCCGTCCCACATTTAGGGCAGAATCGTGCCGCGTCTTCGATTTGTGCTCCGCAGTTTGTACAAAAGGCCATAAAAATGAATGTTACTAGAATTACGTCAATGCGCACCCTAAAAGTTCCCTTCTTGTTCGTCTTCTTGTGCCTGGCCATTTTGGGCAAAGGTGCCAAGGAGACTTGCGGAAGCTACCCGGAACGCGTAAAAGAAGAGCTGCTGCGGGCGAAGCTGAATGTGGAGCGGCGGGAACTGGAGCGTGTGTTTCGCAAGCTTGGAGGGTTGGAAGCGAGCGAAGAGCCAAGGGCTGTGGCGCGGGATATCGGGAACATCGCCGTGATTGAAGAAGACTCGGGGATCATCAGCAGGCGGAATTTGTTCAACCTGAATCAGAAGACGCTGCGCTTTGTACCTGTGGCTGCGGGGTACCGCGTTGAGCTGGCGGGAATCGATGCTGGCACTGTGTCGAATCTTCAGGCGCTCCAGCTTGGCGACGATGATTCCCGCGCTGTGACAATGCCGTTTGCCTTCCCTTTCTTTGGGAAAAGCTACCGCTCGGTGTTTGTGAACAGCGATGGCAATTTGAGCTTTGACGAAGCGGATTCTTCGACGCGAGAGCGGAGTCTGGGGAGGCTGTTGAGTGGCCTGCCGCGAGTGGCAGCGCTGTTTGATGACCTTGATCCTTCGCGCTCTGGCTCCGTCGGCGTCCGTTCGAGCGCTGATCGATTGGTGGTGGCCTGGCAGGCAGTGCCCGAGTATACAGACTTTGGTGCCGGGGCTGCAAATACTTTTCAGATCACTCTGTTCGCAACGGGGACGATTGAGATTGCGTATCAGGATATCAACTCCGAGCAGGGTGTTGTTGGGATTTCGCCGGGCCAACTCACGGGCGCTTCGAGTGTGGTGAGCTTTACGGCTTCGAGCGGACAGAGTTACCCGGCTGCTATCGCAGAGCGCTTTACGAATCGTGAGGAATTGGACACGGTGAGTGCGGCGCAGCGGTTTTTTGAGACGCATGAGGATGCTTATGACTACCTCGTTTTTTACAACGTACTGGGAGTTTCGGCCGGGACGGGAGTGGTCGCCTATGAGGTGACGGTGCGCAATCAAAGGACCGGATTTGGCGACACAATCGTAGAAGCGGGGCCCGAGTATGGAAGTGCGCGCCGCTTGCAGGCTGTTCTGAATCTGGGGCCGATCACACAGTATCCTGTAGACCCGAACGCAATTCTGCCGCAGCGTTTCAGTTCGCGGGATACGCCAGTAACTGTCATTGCGCATGAGGCGGGGCACTTGTTTCTTGCTTTTGCGAGTGTGCGTGATCCGAACAATCCGACAAGCCGTCCCATGTTGGGAAGGCAAACGGCACACTGGAATTTCAGCTTCAACAGTGAGGCAAGCTTGCTCGAAGGCAATCGAATTCAGGACAAGGGCTCAGGCGCTTCTCCGCGTTTTGAAACGGTGGCTGTAACGGAGGCCTATTCGGCTTTCGATCAATACCTGATGGGGTTACGGCCCAAGGAAGAAGTGCCGCCGCTGTTTTATGTAAGCGGTGCGGGGATCAATAGTCTCTTTCCGCCACCGCCGCAAATTGGGGTCCGCTTTGACGGGCAACGACGCGATGTGAGTGTGGAGGATGTGATTGCCGAGATGGGCCGACGGACCCCGGATCACACAGTGAGCCAGAAGAAGTTTCGTTTCGGATTTGTGCTGATTACGCCGAAGGGAGTCAACGTTGACCCGGCCTGGGTGAGCCAGGTTGAGACGTATCGCAGCCGTTTTGAGGAGTTTTACTTTCGGGCAGCAGGGCAGCGGGCGACGGCAGATGCAAGCCTCAGGAAGAGCGTGGCCCTGAGCCTTTGGCCTGCGAGTGGGTTGGTTGCGGGGCAGAGTGCAACTGCGAGTTTGCGGTTGAGTGCTGCTTCAAGCGTTGCGCGGAGCTTTGCAGTGCGGGCAAGAAACGCGTTAGTGGAAGTGCCGGCGACA
The DNA here is from genome assembly GCA_025354885.1 of Acidobacteriota bacterium. Taxonomy (GTDB): domain Bacteria; phylum Acidobacteriota; class Terriglobia; order Bryobacterales; family Bryobacteraceae; genus Bryobacter. The sequence goes on from JANXLY010000362.1 coordinate 21,620, forward strand.
GTGAGTGTCGCGGCAGGACAGAGCACTGCGAGTTTTGCTGTGAGGGGGTTGCAGACCGGTGTGGATCTGATTGAAGTGACGCCTGCCGATGTTGCATACGAAAGCGTTGAGGCGCGCGTGCAAGTGCAGGCGAGTTTGAAGAATTTGGCGCTTGAGGTGGTGAGCGGAGATGCTCAAATGACGGGGCTTGATTTTCTCTCGAAGCCGCTGCTTGTAAAGGTAAGGGATGTGAACCGGTTGGCCTATCCGGGGGTGCGTGTTACGGCAGTGGCTGGGGGCAACGGTGTTGTAGAGCCTGCGAGCGCTGTGGCGGATGAGAATGGTCTGGCGAGCTTTCGCTGGAAGCCGGCAGCGGCGCCTTTGAATCGGATCGACTTCAGCGTGGATGCGGCTGTGACCGCATCTGCGACTGCCTTGGGCAAGCCCTACCTGCTTTCCACGGCAGTGGTAAATGCTGCTTCGTTTGCGGCTGGCTTGACGCCTTTCGGCTTGCATACAATCTTTGGCGCGAATCTTGCAGGCGGGGTGACGGTGGCGGCGACTTCCCCCTGGCCGGGCAGGATCAACGATGTGGAGGTGTTGGTAAATGGACGGCCGCAGCCGCTGGTGTATGTGAGCGACAGCCAGATCAATTTTTATCTTGCGGATGTGTTCAGCAGTACGGATGTGACGGTGGAAGTAAATACGCCGTTGGGGACGAGCGGCACTGTGCGGGTCGCGATCAAGCCAGTGCAGCCGGGGATCTTTTTCAATGCGATACTGCGGCGGGGTGAGTATGTTGAAGTCTACGCGACTGGCCTTGGCAGCGTCGAGCAACGGAATGGCTTGCAATATGTAACTCGTACGACGGAGGCCTTTGTAAATGGAAGTGCTGCGGAAGTGCAGTTTGCAGGGCTCGTGCCCGGGTTTGTGGGGCTGTATCAGGTGAATGTGCGTGTGCTAGCCGGAGCGACGGGAGCGCTGCGGGTGAGGCTTCGGGTGGGGGGCGTGGAGAGCAATGAGATGCAGGTGCCGTAAGTGCACTTTCGATTTGCTAAAATCTGTGTCATGCGCTACCTCTATTTCTTCTTTGCCGCACTGACCCTTGCCGCTCAGCCCAACCCGAACCGGCTTACGATCGGCTGGCTGGTCCGCGAGGATATTTTCGCGGGATTGATAGACAATGATCCAGTGAGGTTTGCCAAGGGTCTAGAGACTCTTAACGCGGTTGCTCGCCACTATCCGGAGGGCACTGTTTTTGCATGGCGATACACGGCAGAGGCTGTGCAGGCGGTATGGGCGCATGAAGCCAAAGACAACGTCTCTTTCAATCGCCACTATGCCTTGGCGCTCACTTACCTTGATCAGAGTCGTAAGGCTTCGAGCGGAGAGAATGCCACCATTCCAGAAATTTTTGAAGGGGCGACTATGGCTGTTCTTGCGGAGCGGATGCCAGAAGCGCTTCGGCGCGGTTCCTGGGAACGCGCCTACAAGGCCTATGCGAAACTTGACGAACTTCAAAGTTCTCAAGTGGACAGATTTCCGATGCATATGAAGGGCGAGAGTCTATCGGGGCTGGCGGCGACGGCTTATCGAACGGGTCGTGAAGCGGAGATGCTGAAGACGCTGGAACGGATTCAGGCAGGAATGCCGAAGACGCCTTATGCGACAGTGGCGAAGAAATGGGCCGATGAGCCGGAGGCGAGAGCGAAAGTGAAGTTCGTCTGCATCTCGTGCCATGAGCCGAATCGTCTTGGCAATCGCGTCGAGCGGAGCCTGGCAGTCGAATAAAAAAAGCCCTGCCTGGGGAGGCAGGGCTTTTCGGGTTGGAGTTGGCTAGAAGTAGAACTTCGCGCCGAGGACTACGCGGCGGGCGTCGAGCGACGATGTGTACTGCCCGAAGGTGCCGCTGACCTGACGGTTCAGCGCATCGAAGCGGGCAGTGGTGTCGACATTGACGAAGTTGGTGTGATTGAAGAGATTGTAGAACTCGAAGCGCAATTGCAGGCGCTTTGAGTCGCTCTTGCCGATGGGGATGTTCTTGAGGACAGTGAGATCCCAGACCTGGAGGCCAGGGCCGCGGACGACGTCCTTGGGAGCGTTGCCGATGCCGAATTCCTCACGGGTGGGAGGAGCGAAGGCTGAGGTGTCGAAATGGCGGAGCTCGGTGCGTTCGCCCTTGGGGAGAATCGGGTTTTTGAGGACGTTGATGCGGCTGTCAAGGCCGGCACCAGATGCGCCGACGATGTCAGCGCCGCTAACAAGACCGTATCCGATACCGAGGGGAGCGCCCGAGGTGAGCGAGGTGAGACCGGAGAGTTGCCAGTTGTCAAAGATCGACTTGACCACGACGTTTCCACCGGTGAGGCTTGAGAGCTTGGGGATGTCGTAGACGTAGTTGATGATGAGGTTGTGGGTACGGTCGAAGCTAGCTTTGCCGTAGTTGCGCATGCGGTAATTGAGGTAAGGGTTCACCGCGTCGCCGTTGCCGTTGACGATGGTGAGGGCCTTGGACCAAGTGTGGGCGAGGCCGAACTGCAGACCCTTGCTGAAGCGCTTGTTGATCTGGGTCTGGAGTGAATGGTAGTTGGAGGTGCCGGCGAGTTCGATGTACTGAATGTCGGCATAGCCTGGCAGGGGACGCAGGAAGTTGTCAGGCAGGGGGCTGCCGGTTGTGGAATCGATGCTGGTGGACTTGAAGCGCGTGCCATAGGGCAGGGCATTCAAGCTGCGGCGCTGCATGAGGAAACGACCGACGTTGCCGACATAAGCGACATCGAGGACGGCACCGTAGCCTACATTCTGCTGGATGCCAAAGCTCCAGTTGTAGACCGTTGGGGGACGGAAGTCACGCTGGATGGAGGTGACTCCGGGAGGGCTGATGCGGAAGGGGCTGCTGAGGAGATCAGCGATTGTGGTGTTGACGGCAGTGCGGGTTACCGTGTTGGGCGGAAGCTCGCGGTGGATCAAGACCTGATCGTCGTTGAAGCGATCATAGAAGACCCCGACGCCGCCGCGGACAGCGGTCTTGGAATTGCCGAAGACATCCCAGGCGAAGCCGAGACGGGGAGCGACCTGGATGCCGGGGCGGTTCTGGATCTTTTCGTTATAGACAGTCATGCCCTGGAAAGGCGCGACGCCGTCAGCGAATTGACCGATGGAGGCTGGGGAGACTTCGCGGCGGCTGACCGGATCGAAGCCGACGCGGGCACCAGCTGCATTGCGGAAGGGCTGGATGAGCGCGGGCTGCTTGTTGCGGTCATAGCCAGCGAGATCAAAGGCAGCGAGCTGGTCGCCGGCGCTGGAGGTGGGTTGGATGATGTAGAAGCGGACGCCGGCATCGATGGTGAAGCGGCGGGTGACCTTCCAGGTGTCCTGAGCGAACCACTCGATGTTGAAATAACGAGCGTGGCCGTCGGGTTTGTTGTTGGCTTCTGTGTAGCTCTGGACGCTGCCGAGGAGAGCGTTGGAGTAAGCGAAGTTGGTGTCGAAGGGGTTGTTGACGTCGCGATTGAAATTAAAAGTGCCGTTGAAGGCGGAACCACGAGCGGCGTTGCGGGTGGTCTTTTCAATGTAGATGCCGAACTTGAGGTTGTGCTGGTTCATGACCTTCGAGAGGTTGTCGGACCAATTCCAGATGTTGTTGGTTCCGAAGAAGGGGAAGCGCTGTTCAATGTTGAGTACGCCAGCATTGGGGACGCCGCCGAAGTTGGCCTGTGGGATGAGGTTGCGGGCGTTGGCCTGAGGGAAGAACTGAGGAAGGTTGGGAGTGACCTTGGCGCGGTTGTTACGGTCAAGACCTTCCTGGGTGAGCGGGTCGACGGTCTGCTTGGCACGGTTGATGCCGAAGGTGAACTCGTTGACCAGCGTTGGTGAGAAGGTGTGGATGAGGGTGGCTACCGAGCCGACAGAGCGGATCTGGTAGTTGATGGGAAGCTGTGCCCAGGAGGAGGATGCGAGCACAAAGTCGAAGTCGCCTTTATAGGCTTCGTAGTCCTGGATGCCGCGCCAGTAGAACTGGGTCTTGGAGCCGAGGTTGTAATCGATGCGCAGGACTGAATCGCGACGAGGCTGCGTGATCGGGGCCTGAATCAGGGCATTGAAGTTGAATGTGGGGTCGACCGCATTATTGAGCGGGAAGATGTTGAGCAGGGCCTGGCCGTTGCGATCAATGCGGTTGGACGGGATGACGTTGCCGGGGAAGGGAACGCGATTGTTGAGGGGATCCCAGATGGGGATTAGCGTGCGGTTGGTATCGAAGGTTTGTGAGTAGTCGCCGTTGCGCTGAAGCGCTGTGGGGAAGGTGCGGCGCTGGAGGGAGGACGGGTACTTGCGGGGCAGGAATTCCTGACTCCAGAAGAAGAAGAGCTTGTCGCGATTCTTGTTGAGCTTGCCCATTGGGACTGGGCCGCCGAGGAAGTAGCCGGGGTAGTTGAAGCGGTATTGGGGACGACGGAGCCCGTCACGGTTGCGGAAAAATTCGTTCGCGTTGAGGGCTTCATTGCGGACGAAGTAATATGCGCCGCCGTGATATTCGCGGGTGCCGGACTTGATGACGGTGTTGATCGTACCGCCGGAGGATCGCCCATATTCCGCCTGGTAGTTGGTAAGGAGTACTTTAACTTCAGCGACGGCGTCGACGGAGGGTGCGAGGTAAGGTCCGCCCATAGAGCCGGTGTCGAGCGAGGAGATGCCGTCCAGGGTGAGATTGATCGTGCCCTGGCGGTTGCCATTGATAGTGATGCCACCGAGGTTATTCCAGCCTGGGGCATTGCGGTTTGCCGTATCAATGACGCCTGGAAGAAGCTTGACCAGACCGAGGTAGTCACGGCCTTTGAGTGGTACGTTTTGTGTCTGCTCTAGAGAGATGAGGCCGCTGCGTTCTGCGGACTGTGTCTGCAAGCGTGCAGTCTCGGCAGTGACTTCGACGGTTTGCGAAATTTCACCGAGTTGCAAGTCAATGCGTTTGAGGACGACGCGCTCGGTGGCGCTGAGGATGATTTCGGTCTGCTCGTAGCGCTTGAAGCCTTTGGCACTTACTGCGACTTTATAGGTGGATGGCAGTAACTGCGTGAAAACGAAGCCCCCCGAGGAGTCGGATTGCACGGAGCGAGTCTGGTTGGTGGACACGTTGGTGAGGACCACCTCTGAGCCGGGCACCGGACTGCCGGACTGGTCTGTCACGTTGCCTGAGATCGATCCGGTCAAGCCTTGACCGAATAGAGTTAAAGACGCCGACATTGTGGATAGCAACACAAGCCGGATAATTCGAGTCAGCATAAGCTTACTCCCCCTTTGTTTCTTCCTGGAATCAAATCATGTCCACCAGTTTGTGTGGGTGCATTGCTCCATGCACAGAGCGCGCATGGTAGAAAGACCCAGAGCCAGCATTCAAGTGACTCAATTTTATCAGACTTTGTGAGGAACTGGTCGCGTATACTGATGCCAGCTTTGAAACAGAGGAATAGTGACCAATGATGGATCGACGGAGTTTTCTTTCCCTGAGTGCTGCTGCAAGTGCTGCAGCTCAGACGCAGCCAAGTGACGTGCCAAAGTGGCCATCGCCGGTGATCGACATTCATCTCCACTGGAGACAGGATCTCAGCATGGATGTTGATGCGAATATCGCGCACATGGATGGATGTGGCGTGACCCGGGCCGTGCTGCTCACTAAAGTCGAAGCGAAGGACTCGGCTATTGCCAAAGCGTCGAAATATCCAAGGCGGTTCATCTGGTCGGTGAGTGCGGATATCACCAAACCGGATGCAGAGAAGGTGTTGACTGCCGCGGTGAAAGATGGAGCCCGGGCCTTTGGCGAGATCAAGTTTCACGTTGCCGCGGATGGGCCGGAAATGCGTCGGATGTATTCGCTCGCGGCCGACCTGAAGGTGCCGATCCTGATTCACTTTGCGGAGGTGGAGCAGTTTCCTGGAGAGGGCACTTTCTCAACGGGCTTCAAGCAATTTGCGAAGGTGCTGAAGGAATTTCCCAAGACGAATTTCGTGGGTCATGCGGATGCGTTCTGGGCGAATGTCAGCGCGGACTACAACAACGAGACTCCCTATCCTGCCGGCCCTATCAAGCCGGGCGGCGTGACGGACAAGCTGCTTTCGGATTATCCAAATCTGTATGGCGACACGTCGGCGAATTCCGGCAACAATGCGCTGTCTCGGGACCCGGAGTTCACGAAAGCTTTTCTTGTGCGGCATCAGGACAAGTTGATGTTCGGGTGTGACTGCCCTTGTACGGATGGACGTGGAGGAGGGACTGAGAATTCGAAGCGTCGGCTGGCTGGAAAATGTGTGGCGCGAGAAACTTTGAGCATACTCAGCAAGCAGGCAAGCGCGAAAGTGTTTCGCAAAGTGGCTTGGGAGAATGCGCTCAAGCTGTACAAGATTTCAGGTTGACCAGGTACCTTTGAGCACGACGCGCTCGAGCGGCTGGCCCAGGGCGAGGTGGTCCAGATTGGCGGCGATGGCCGACATGCGGCGCTCGATCATGCTCCCGGTCCAGGCGCTGAGCTGGGGCGTGACCACGACGTTTGGCAGTTCGTGAAAGGGCAAGCGGGAGCCATGCATACGTTGGCCGATGTCGGTTGGATAGTCGTACCAGGTGTCGAGCGTGGCGAATAGTTTTCTGCCGGAGAGAGCCGCGAAGAGAGCGCTTTCGTCGACGATTTCGGCACGGGAGATATGGATCAGCATTGCGCCATCGCGAAGGCATTCGAGCTGGTAGCGGCCTACCATACGCTGCGTGTCTTCGGTGAGTGGGCAGGCGATGACAAGGAAGTCGCAATCGGTCCAGAAACCGGAGTCTTCGTGGTTGCGGCGTTTGATGAGGACCTTCATGTCGAAGGCTTCGGCGCGGCGGGCAATTTGCTGCCCAATGGTTCCATAGCCGAGCAGTGAAATGGTCTTGCCGCAAAGCTCGCCATGAGTTTGACTGGCAACGCGGGCGCTGCCGCTCCAATAGCCTTGACGGAAGGCACTAGCGTGTTCTTCGATGCGCGTAAGGTGACGTAGCATGTTGTAGAAAACGTAGTCGGCGATGGGCGCAGCGTGCTCGAAGACGTTGGAGAGAAAGCAGCCGGCGGGGAGATCGGAAGTGTCTGTTTGTGCGAGGTCTGGTCCAGGGTAGAAGACCGCCTTTAAGTTGCGGGCGAGCCCGCGCCATTCCGGTTTGAAGTTGGCACTGAGTAATGCATCGGCACCGCGCAGTTCCTGACGGAGCCAGCCCTCGTCGCCCCATTCGCCTTCGATGTCCCAAGGGGTCTTGACGAGTTTACGGAGTAGTGGTTCGTAGAAGACGAAGCCGGGGTCGAAGACGAGGAGTCGCATAAATGGTGGAATCGTTGCTAGACGGCCGGATTGCGCTTGAGGTCGGATAGATCGACAGCACTACCGAGGAGAGCACCTTCAAGCGCGTCGGCACCGTGCTTGAGAAGGTAATCGTGTTCAGTTGGCGTGATGGGGATGACTTCGAGGAAGCGGACATTGAGGTTGCCCATGCGGATCTCGTCGAGCTGGATTGTGTGGAGGTTGCCAGGCTTGGCGAAGTAGAGATGAGCGACCGTTGCCTTTGGATACCAGGGGTGGATGTAGTCGAGAAAGACGGTTCCGGGCTCGATGGATTCGTGAGTGCGCATGATGCGGAAGGCGGCAGAGGAGAGGATGTCGATGCAGCCTTCTTTGCCGGCAGCAAAAATGCCGAAGAGCTCGAGCCGAGTGGGGGCGGCATTTTTGTGAGGGATGAGAGGGGTGCGCCAGAGTCCGATGGTGCCGAGAGAGATTTGTCCGTGCTCAGGACGATTGAAGGCGCTGAGGATTTTGATCTCAAACTTTCTTGTCTGATCTGAATGGGGATAGAGGGTTGTGGGGCCAGTGAAGGCATGAGTCAGAGCGCGTTCGATCAGCCCGTCTTCGCTTACGATTTCTGGCTTGCTGTGGTCCATTGCTGATTTCGTTAGGGGACGAGGCGCGGGGTGAGGTACCACTTGAGCACAGAGGCTGGTTGAGCCGAGAAGCCTTCGAGGTCGATGCGCATGATGGCACCTTTTTTGAAGTCGACCCGGAGGCCGCTGGAATTGAGGAGCAGAGAAGCAGCCATGCTGAGCAGGGGTTCGTGAGAGACGAGGAGGAGCTTGGCTTCTGACTTGTGCATGCGGACTTCTTCCCAAAGCTCGTTGGGGTGAGCGTTGGGTACTAGCGCATTGGTTTCGAGGACATCCGCAGTGTAACCGAGAGACTTGACAGCAATAGCGGCAGTGTCTTTGGCTCGTTTATAGGGGCTGCTGAGGATGAGAGTTGGACGGAGCTCGGCTTCGAGAGCAACCTTCAAAATTTCCCGCAGCCGCTTCTTACCCTCAGGCGTAAGGGCGCGGTCTGCATCCCGGCGGCTGATTGCCGCATCTTCAGCAATTCCATGTCTTAAGAGATAAAGTTCCATGTCGCCTTAGTACGATCCCTGTCCTTCAATACTACGATGAAAGCTGTGTCTCTTTCGTTACGAGAATTGGCGGCGACGGCTTTGGCTTGTTCCATCGTGCTGGTGTTCTGCTCGATTGCCGCGAGTCAGATTTGTCTGGGGCTGGCGCTGGTGTTGTTTTTGTCGTTGCGGGAGCGTCCGGAGTGGCCAGAGGGAATGGGCTGGGCAGCGGCGTTTCTTGTGTTGACGCTGGTGGCAGCGCTTGTGAGCGGGGAGCCGAGGACGGCACTGCCGCAGATCAAGAAGCTGTATCTCTGGACGCTGTTACCGCTTGGGGCGAGTTTACTGTGCGGCGGTTTTTCTCGTGCAGCACTGGTCTGGCCGATGTTGTTCTTGTCCGTGTGTTCGGCAGTGTGGAGTTTTTTCGAATACTACGCGAAGTGGCAGGCGGCGGCAGCGGCGCATCAGGATTTTTATCTTGCTTACGTGGCGAGCCGGACTACAGGATTTATGAGCCACTGGATGACTTTTGGCGCGCACATGATGATTGCGTTTTCGCTGGCGGGAGCGGTGTTGCTGTTTACCAGACAGAGCGTAGCCCGGCGTGTGGGATTGAGCTTGTTGCTGGCGGTGTTTGGGGTGGCGATTTTGTTGGGACAGACGAGGTCGATCTGGCTCGGGGTGGGATGTTCTGTGGCAGTGTTGCTTGCGTGTTGGCGGCCCTGGACTCTTGCGGGGTTGCCGGTGTTGGCCGTGTTGATTTATGTGCTGTCGCCCATGCCGATCCGGAGCAGGATGGAGAGCATCGTGCGGCCGCACGGGGAGCTCGATTCGAATGCGCATCGTGAGGTGACGCGTGAGGTGGGGTGGAGAATGATTGCCGCGCATCCGCTGTTGGGGCTTGGGCCGGAAGGTCCGGGGAAACATTTTCGCGAGTATCTGAGTGAGAAGCGAAAGGCGAAGCCGCTACCGGATGGTTACTATGGCCATCTGCATAACCTCTATCTGCAGTATGGGGCGGAGCGGGGAATTCCAGCCCTGGTCTGCTTTCTGATTTTTGTTGGGATCAATGTGAGGTCGTGGATCCTGCATGCTTCGCCGCTGCGTTACTTTGCGCTGGCGTCGATGGCGGGGATTGCGGCGAGCGGATTGTTTGAACACAATCTGGGAGATTCAGAAGTGCTGACGCTGTTTCTGGCGTTGTTCGGGATCGCGGCAGTAGGAAAGGAACAGGGATGATTCCGGCGCATTGCTTTCCTTTTGTGGAGCCGCGTTATGAGCTGAAGATTGGTGCTTTGCCGCTTGCATCGCCTGACCTGGTGTTTGAGCGGGATGACGAATACGAGAAGGAGTTGGCGTTGAAGCGGGCGTGCATGGATTACGACGCGCATTATTACTGCCAGGAACTGGCGGGCTCTGAAGAGGCGCAGCGTGAGGTGTTGGCGATGACGGGCGCAGATGGGGAGTTTGCGATTCGAGCGGCTGGAGACGCGGTGCAGGAGGACTTGCTGATTCTCGACTGCGGACAGGCTGGCTTGCCGTTGATTGCAGGGCATTTGTGTTTTGCGAATGCATGGTGCCTTGATGACAAGATGGGGCGGTCGTTTATGGAGATTCATGGGCCGGTGCCGGAGTTTCCGACGACGATTGGGCCGTCGAGTGAGAAGCTACTCGAGCGCTTGAAAGTGGGAAGGCCTGTTGGGCGATTGAACTGGGCGGTGAAGAGTACGGGGCAGCTCGATTTGACCTCGCGATGGGATGGCAAGGTGGCGGAGTGGAACCGGGAGGTGGATGCGCGGAATGCCGGGGAGCGTTGTTTCATGCGGGCGGAGCGTCAGACGCTGACGCGGCTGGAGCGGAGTAATTGCGTGTTGTTCACGGTACGGACTTACACGCAGACTGTTGCGAGCCTGACACGGGAGCAGAAGCGGATTTTGCTTGGGGTGCTGCGAACTTGTCCGGAAGCGATGCTGCGATACAAGGGGATCTGGCCGTTTGCCCCTGCTCTGATGGAGTGGCTCGGCGAGTATACTAATGAGCTATGAAGCTCCGAACGATCCTGTTTCTTTTTTTTCTTACGAGCGCTGCGCAGGCGCAAAAGCCCACACTCGAACAGCTTAAGAAAGATGCCATTGCGGGCGTGGATACGCGATCAAAAATGGTGCAGGAGATTGTGGATACCGTCTTCAGTTTTGGCGAGCTCGGGTTTCAGGAAGTGGAGACCTCGAAGTATCTGACAGGGATTCTGGAAAAGAACGGTTTTAAGGTGCAGCGCGGTGTGGCCGGGATTCCGACGGCGTGGGTTGCCACCTGGGGAGAATCAAAGCCAGTGATTGGTTTTATTACCGATATTGACGGTATTCCAAAGGCATCACAGAAGCCCGGTGTGGCTTATCATGATCCGATTATTGAGGGTGCGCCAGGGCATGGCGAGGGGCATAACTCAGGCAATGCGGTGAATTTAGTGGCGGCGATTGTGTTGAAGGAATTGATGACGAAGCATGGCATAGCGGGGACGATCAAGATTCTGCCCGGAGTGGCGGAAGAACTGGTAGCGACGAAGGCGTTTTACGTTCGCGCAGGGTTGATCAAGGACATCGACATCATGCTGGGTTGCCATGTGGGTCGCGAACTGGCGACGTCATTTGGACAGCCGGCGGTGAATAGCGGGCTGGTGTCGGTGCAATTTACTTTCAAGGGGGAGGCGGCACATGCGGCGGGTGCACCCTGGAAAGGGCGGAGCGCTCTGGATGGTGTTGAGCTGATGAACGTGATGTGGAATTACAAGCGCGAACATTTGCGGCCGGAGCAGCGTTCGCATTATGTGATTACGAATGGTGGGGATCAGCCGAATGTGGTTCCGTCGGAAGCGACGGTCTGGTATTTCTTTCGCGAGCAGGATTTTCCGCGGATCAAAGAACTGCATGAGTTTGGGATGACGATGGCGAAGGCGGCGGCACTGGCGTCGGGGACGACTTATACGCAGAAGGTGGTGGGATCGGCCTGGCCGAACCACTTCAACAAGACAGTTGCGGAGACCCAGCACAAAAACATGGAGTTAGTGGGATTGCCGACCTGGACGGAGGCGGATCAGACGCTGGCACGTGAGTTACAACGCGAATTGGGTGTGGCGAAGGTAGATCCGCTGCCAACCAAGGTGAAAGAACTGGAGGCGCCCAAAGACTGGAAGGGGGGAGGGTCTGACGACGTCGGCGATATCTCGTGGGTTGTGCCGATGACTTACCTGAGATACCCCGCGAACATCCCGAATCTGCCAGGACATCATTGGGCGGATGCAGTGTCGATGGCGACGCCGATCGCACATAAGGGTTCGGCGGCAGGGGCGAAAGTGCAGGTGACGACGGCTCTTGATTTTCTTATGAGGCCGGAACTTGTGGAGCAGGCATGGAAATACTTTCGGGAAGTGCAGACGAAGGATCTGCAGTATAAACCGCTCATCTCGGATAGCGATCAGCCGGCGATTGATCTGAATGTTGAGAAGATGGCGCGCTATCGCGAGGGGATGAAGAAGTATTACTACGATCCGAGTAAGTATGGGACTTATCTGGAGCAGCTTGGGATTCAATATCCCACGGTGCTGAAGAAGGCGGCCGGGGATACGAAGCCTTCGGTTCCGGTGCAATTGCCGTAGAAGCCGTTCTAAGGCTCCGCGAGTAACTTCTTCAAGGTGGGCTCCATTGCTGCGGCCCAGCGTTCATAGCCAGCGGAGGTAGGGTGGAGGTAGTCGTTCATGATCTCAGGAGCGATGCTGCCATCGAGATCAAGGAACACTTTGCCAATGTCGAGATAGGTCACGGCATTTTTTCCGTCGAGCGATGCGATCCGCTCGTTGACTGCCATTACCTTCGCGCGTGGTGCATCTGGTTTGGCGCCGCGAGGGAAAATTCCCAGGAGCAGGATCTTCGTCGCGGGCAGTCTTACATGTAACTCCTTGCAGATTGCTTCGATCCCGGCAGCAATCTCATCCACCGTATTTATGCCGGCGTTGTTCGTGCCGATCATTAGCACCACAACTTTTGGTGTGAGCCCATCGATTTCCCCATGGTGCAGCCGCCAAAGCACGTTCTCTGTGCGATCCCAACCGTAGCCGAGATTTAGAGCCTTTCGCGGGGCATAGTATTTGTCCCAAACCTCTGGACCTCGAAGGCGTGCATCGGCAGGTTCACCGCCAAAAAAATGAGTGATCGAATCTCCGACAAACAACAATTCCGGCTGACGTGACTTCCCCAACGCCATGATCGCTTCGTGGCGCTTGACCCAGTCGTAATTTTTCCAGTCGCGATTCTGAGTTAGCTCCACCAGGGTGGATGGTAATGGCTGTGCCCCCACCACTAGTGTCAAACTCTGCTCCGTTCCGTCGCTCGAGAATGCCCTCGCTCTGAGCGTGCGACCGAATGGAATGTGGATTGGAGCCAGATACGCCCCAGCCGAACGATCAGGCTCTTTCTCCTCGAAGGTGTAGCGGATCATAGCGCCCGTTGTCGTTGAGGCCAACACTACATTGCCGTCTGCTAAAAGCGTAAATGATGGTGTCGCAACTTCTGCCCACGAACCACTTGCCAAGAGAATTAACGAAGCCACGAATCGCATGCGGACCATGTTACTGCAAAGTTGCGGGTGGAGTTGCAATTCGAGAGAGCGGCACCACTCTCAGCGCGAAAGCGCTGGTTGGACTGGCTCGAGCAGCTTTGCCATTCGAGCTGCAACAGACGGCTTCTGCGTGATGAGGTTTTCGTTTTCCTGCGGATCTTTGTTCAGATCGAAAAGCAGCGGCTGTTGATCCCAGCCACGAATGTACTTGTAGGGGCCCTGCATCACAAGGCGCCATTGGTCCATGCCAGAAAATACAGGATCGCGTAGCGCCCTTGTCCTGCCTGTCAGAAGCGGACGCAAAGAGCGGCTATCCATGATCGCCGGGCGTGGCAATGCAGCGTAGTCGAGGAAGGTCGCTGTGAGGTCGAGAATGGAGGCAGGGTCGTGATTGGTCACGCCCTTCTGTACACCTGGCCCGCGCACCAAGAGGGGCACGCCAACCGAGCCCTGGTAAGGATGCCGCTTGGCCCAGAGATTGTGATCGCCGAGCATCTCGCCGTGGTCGCTTGAAACTACGACGAGGGTGCTTGTTGCTTCGCCGCGCTGCTGTAGTTTGGCGAGAAAATCGCCAATTCGCCGATCGATATTCTCTATCATCGCCGCATAGTTCTGGCGCACGAGATCATGGATCTCAGGAGTCAAGGTGAGACAGCGGTTTGGCTGCGGAAACTTTACACCTCGCCAGCGCTTTTCCATAGTGGCTGTGATGTCCCAGGGATCATGCGGGCCGTTGAAGTTCACCTGTAGGAACCAGGGCCTGTCCTTAGGCGCGGCATCGAGCAGAGCCAACCCATTGCGGGCGATCCAGTTGTCACCATAGGCTTCATCCGACAGCGGTGTCGGAAAGGTAGCGCCTTTGCCCTTGCGCTTTTCGTAATCTTCGATATGCGCGTGAGCGAGGCCAAGTTTGTCGAGATAGGCGAGAAAAGGGCCCTTCGGCTTGCCGGCTTGCATGAAGGCTCGAGTGCCATCGTGCTTGCCCTCATTGTCGATGCCATCGGAGAAGCCCCAGTCGCGGATGAGGCGCTTGCCATCGAGGCCCCAGTCGAGCTGCGGTTTGTGCAGATCGAACTTGCCGCAGCCCATCACGTGATAGCCGGCATCGCGCAACTGCTGGTACATCGTGGGCTGATCGAGCGGATAGTTCTGGTTGTTGGAGGGGACGCGGCAACGGTCATAGTCGAGGCCCGCCGCGAGACAAGCCCTGGCAGGCGCACACAAGGGTGCCGGCGTCACTGCCCTCGTAAACTGCATGCCTTCGGCGGCCAGTCGCTTCAAATTAGGCGTGCGAACTGGTATGTTGTTGCCCGGCTCAACGAAATCATGGCGCAACTGGTCAGGGAACAGAAACAGGATGTTCGGCGCTTTGGGTGGAAGTGCGGCCAGTCGGCTGGCTGCCGCCGCCAAGCCGGTAGTCTCGAGGAAATCTCTTCGTGCGATGGCCATTGTCGTATTTCAAACCTTTGTTCGTGTTGGATTGCCGCTGAACACCATTTCTATCGTAGGTGGAATTGGTCAAGCTGAAGCGGTTCAAATGGTGAAGAAACCTATCCTCACCGCGAGGTGCGTTTTTGTAGTATCGTAAGCCACGAGATGAATCGACGATTGTTACTTCAAACAACCGGAGCCGCGATGCTTGCCTCGGCTGCCAGCCCAAGAGTCCGCGTTGGGATGCTTGGCACCGGCCACAGCCACTTCTCAGGCAAGTACAAGGCGATGCTGGATTCGCCGGACTATGAAATCGTTGGCGCTTCTGAGAACAACGCGGCTGCCAAAGCTGCGTTACAAAAGGACCCCCAATACTCGGCATTGCAATGGCTGGATGAAGATGCAATGCTGCATGATGCTTCGATCCAGCTCATCGTCGTCGAATGCCGTGTTTGGGAAGCAGTAGCATGGGGCAAGAAGGTCATCGCCGCAGGCAAACACCTTCATCTCGAAAAGCCTGCGGGCAACGAATGGAAGCCTTTCAAGGACCTCGTTGAAGAAGCCCGCCGCAAGAAACTCCTTTTGCAAACCGGCTATTTGTGGCGTTGGCACCAGGGTGTTATGGCGGCAATCGAAGCTGCCCAAAAAGGATGGCTTGGCGAGGTTTATATGGTTCGAGGCACGATGAACTCGGATCGGGACGCCGAGCAGCGAGCCACTGAAGCAAAATTCAAAGGCGGCGGATTGTTCGAGCTGAGTGGCCATGTTATTGATCGCGTTGTTGAACTGCTCGGCCGCCCGAGGACGGTGAAAAGCTGGCTCCGCCATGACACCAGTGCGCCAGACAAACTCGCAGACAACAACCTTGCGGTATTTGAGTTTGATCGCGCGCTCGCGGTCATCACGCAGTCTGCAAAAATGGCCGGTTCCGGGGATCACCGCTCCTTCGAAATCATCGGTACCGACGGGACAATTCTGGTTCATCCGGAATCGAATCCGCCCCGCATGCGCGTCTACATGCGCAAAGCGCAAGGACCCTACAAAGTCGGCTGGCAGGATCTGACCATCGCTCCGCAACCTCGCTTCATCCCCGACTTTGCAGAACTGGCCCGCGCCATTCAGCAGGGCAAAGCTTTGAAGCATTCCTACGATCACGAACTGCTTCTGCACGAAACACTGTTGCGCGCCTCTGGAGAAATGGCGTGACCACCCGACGCGGAATACTGACAAGCGCTTTGGCGACGAGCGCCATGTCGCGTCTGAATGCGGCCAACAATGCAGTAACTATCGGTGTGCTCGGTACCGGCAATCGAGGCACCTTCGTCGCATCGATGCTCGCAAAGCATACTCCTGGTCGCGTTGTTGCACTCTGTGATGTTGTGCCGGAACACCTGGAGCAGGCGAAGAAGGAGATCGGTGTCGAAACCCCGCAGCTCTATTCTGACTTCCACAAGATGCTGGCGAGTGATATCGATGCCATCCTGATTGCCACGCCCGTGTTCCTGCATGCGGAACACTTCGAAGCCGCCGTCAAATCGGGTAAGCATATCTATATCGAAAAACCAGCATCGATGGACGTGGCCGGATGCAAGAGAATTATGCGCGCAGCGGATGCCGCAGACCGCAAGATCAACATCAGCTTCGGTTTTCAACGCCGCTACGGGCAGGTGTATCTCAAGGCGAAACAGCTCGCGGATTCGGGCGCAATTGGAAAGATTCATCTTGGCTTCGCGCGATTTATCAAGAGCGAAGGCCTCAGCCGCTCTGGTCCGCAGTTGCCTCTGCCCAAGACCGAAATGGAGCGGATTGCAAACTGGGGTCAATGGAAGAATCTTTCCGGCGACCTGATCGTCGAAAATAACGTCCACTCGATTGACGTGCTGAACTGGTTTCTTGCAGCGCGTCCGCTCAGCGCCATCGGTTCTGGAGGTGCCACGCTTCCCAAGAGCGGCGACAACCGCGATCACAACTTCGTTGCCTTTGAATACCCGAACGGTGTGCAAGGTCAACTTTCCGGGACCACTCTTGCCTCGCCCGGTTATCGCGAAGTGGTGGAACAATTTTTCGGCGCCAAAGGAATGATTGAGACCTCAGAGAATCACTGGCGTCACTTTCGTGGCCCGAAGGATGAAAGTCTTGAAAAATCACCTCGCAATATTACGATAGATTCCGTTGCGGCCTTTATCCAGCGCATCCAGGACGGCAAGCCTGAAAACACCGGCGTGCGTGGGGCCGAAAGCACCTTGACGGCCATTCTTGGTCGTATGGCGATGGACCTTCGCCGCGAGGTCAGCTGGGATGAAATGATGAAGTCTTGAGTTGCCCTTTGCCCAATCCGATCTTTTGGACCCGAAGAAATGAGATGCTCGCAGGAGGCAGTTGCCTTGGTGGTGCTGCTCTGAGACTCGACCGGAGGACGATTCAGCAGCCATGGAGTTTACAGATCAGGATGGGCAGGACTTTGTTCTTGACCCGTTGAACCTTGAGGCCTTGAATCGCTGCTTGCGGGGGCTTGGGTGGATGGCTCGTGATGGTGTTATGCGGGCAGAGCGTATCGGCGCTGGCAACATGAATTTTACGGTTCGGATCTGGATGGACCATGGCAGTTTTGTTCTCAAGCAGGCGCGGCCCTGGGTGGTCAAGTATCCGCAGATTGCCGCGCCGATTGAGCGGGCGGCAGTGGAGGCGGAATTTTATCGGGTGACAGCGGGGGTAGCCGGCGTGAGCTCTCAGATGCCGCAGTTGTTGGGTTTTTCTGAGACTGCCCATCTGCTTTGGCTCGAAGACCTGGGAGAAGCCGTTGACTTCATGGATTGCTATGAGGGTGAAAATCCCGGGGTTGTGGCGTGCCGTAACCTGACGGAATTTCTAGTGAGTCTGCACGGGTTTGTATTGCCAGAGCCGGCGAAGCAGCAGTTGCGGAATCGGGCGATGCGAGCCCTAAATTATCAGCACCAGTACGAGCTTCCCTTGCGGCCAGAGAGTGGCTATGCCGATGTTGCCGGGGCACTCAGAGAGGATCGGGACTATTGCCAGAGAATTGCTGCATTGGGGAAGCGTTACCTTTCGGATGGAGATGTGTTGCTGCATGGAGATTACTTTCCTGGAAGCTGGCTGCGGGCAAAGGGCGGGGTGGCGATCATTGATCCGGAATTCTGTTATGCAGGGGATGCGGAATATGACGTCGGAGTTTTTCTTGCTCACCTTGAGTTGCTGCATGCACGCGAGCTTTGGAGTGTTGTGGAGACTTGCTATTCGAGGCCGCTTGATTGGGCCTTGGCGAGGCGCTACGCTGGCGCGGAATTGATGCGGCGTCTGATCGGCGTGGCGCAGCTTCCGCTTCGTGCGGATCTCGATCAGAAGCAACAGTGGCTTAAAGTTTCGAGGGAACTCGTATGCGCTTGAGTGTTTTTATGTTGTTGTTTTGCCTGACGGCTGCGGGGCAGGTTCCGGTATGGATCGATACAGACCCTTCGATGGCGCCTGGTGGGCATGAGGTGGATGACGGGATCGCATTGGTGCAGGCATTTGCCTCGCGCGAGATTCAGATTCGCGGGGTGAGTGTTGTGTTTGGGAATGCCGATCTCGAGACCGCGTCGCGCATTGCGAAAGAGTTTGTGGGGAAGTTTGGTCCTCGCGCAATGCCTGTGTTTGTTGGAGCGGGTTCGGCGAACTCGCTTGGGCAAGAGACGGAGGCTAGCCTTGCACTGGCAAATGCGTTGCGCCGGGAACGGCTGACCATTCTGGTGTTGGGCCCGGCGACGAACGTTGCCACGGTGCTGAAAAATCATCCGGAACTTGGAGACCGAATCGTTGCGGTGATCGCCGTTGCGGGGCGTCGACCTGGGCAGCGATTTGCTGCCGGCCATACGCAGGAGGTGCCGTTTCGGGATCTTAATTTTGAACTGGATCCCGAGGCGTTTGCGGTGTTGCTCACGTCCAGGGTTGCGATCATATTTGCTCCCTGGGAAATTTCTTCTGCGGTTTGGATTACAGAGAGCGACATTCGAAAGGCAAGCAGGAATAGTGCCGCAATGGAATGGATGCTGCCATCTCTTGTGGACTGGATTGCGTTTTGGAAGACGAGATTTGGCGCCTCAGGATTTAATCCATTTGATGCGCTGGCGGTGGGGGTTATGGTTGACCGCAAGGATCTGATTTGCACTTCGATGGGCGCTAGCATTGAGTCGGCAGTGAGCGATACATCGCCAGGGACAAAACCTTATCTATTGGTGCGAGCGCTCGATGGGGCAGCGCGGAAGGTGACTTACTGTCACACCGCCGGTCCCGCGTTCAAGAAGCATCTTCTGCAGCGACTGGGGCAGCGGGGGCGTCCGGCAGAAAAATGATCGTGCGAGTGGCGTGATCGACAGACTTCCCAATGAAGTAACCAGCGACTCCACCACCCAGAATTGCGATTCCCCAGGGCCCTTGTGCTGCTTCTGCACCAGAGGCAAGCGCAGCGATTGCAGCTATGCCGAGGTAGCCGGCGAGCGTGCCAATCACACGGCCGCGCGCTCTCCGCCGACCCGCTTTGATTTCGAGGATGGAAGCGCGGGGTATCGTTTGGAGGCCTTTCGCCAGCCTGGATCTGTTTGAGGTCTGCTCCACTTTCATTGTGAAAGTAATTGGAGTAACTGCTGCCCATGAACCTCCGATGCGGGTACCGTCCGTTAGCTTGACTTGGGTAAATTGACCGGCCAATGCCTCGACTGAATGTTGCCAGTATATCGATAGCGATTGAGGTTGGGATCGTGCAAGCTGGAGACTTGCGAGCAGGAGCAAGATGATTCGCATAGCCCAATGCTAAAGCGCCTGTCCGCCAAGCGGGGGGTTGCTTGTGACAGTTTCTAAACCGTAACAAGCTGCCGGACTTCGGCCAGAGATGCCTCAGAAATGAGGCGGAAAACGGTGGGGCGAAATTGAGCAGGGACTTCATCTGCTGCGGCGAGATCAGCGGCAATGATGGTGCAGATGGATAGGCCTTGTGTCCAGCCTTCATCCAGGGGGTTGCGGAGCAAAACAGTTTCGGGTCCGAAGCCCAAAGCCGATAGTAGTGTGGACGCCCAGGCCAATACGGACTTTGACCGGGAAACGATGGTGATGAGTATGAGGAAAGGAGGGCGCTTCTGGCCTTTGAGGACGTCCTGCATGGACTTTAACTGGATGAGGTGGAGGGGTTTGTTTTGGGTGGCAGCGGAGACTTCGTTAGCGTGGCCCTGCGTGGCGATGACGCGGGCGCAGAGGGCCAATTCTAGAGGCGCAGCTTCGCAGGAAGCAGATGAAACTGGACAGCCAATGGCCTCGCTCAGCTCTGCGGCAAGAATTTTTGCCAGCTCGGGGTCGGGGTCGACGACCAGGAGATGTTGCGGTTGTACAGGCTGCGAATGGCGTCGCAGTGAAGCCTCAATGTCACCAATCGAATGACCTAGCTCTTGCGCTTCGATGATCCAGTTGCGAACCATTTCGTCGATTCCCAGATCCGTATTTGGCTGTTGCGCTTCAACGACAAAGACACCACTGCCGGGTCGCGCCTGCACCCAGCCTCTCCTGGCGAGGTCGCGATAAATAGCATGGACGGTGTTGCCATGGATTTCGAGTCTGCGGGCCAGATCACGGACGCTGGGCAGCTTTTCGCCTTCCGCGAGTCTTCGACTCAGGATTCCGAGTAGCAGTTGGGAACTGAGCTGTTCTCGAATCGAGATGGAAGACTCGCGTGAGATCCAGAGGCGAATCATTCTTTCAGGCTTAGTGCTTCTCGGAGCCTTCCGTTGGCGCGATGCCCTTCTTCTCGCCGCTCATCGGAGTGCCGCCCATGCTGGCTTTGACTGCCGCTTTGATGAGGGTTGCTTCAGTGGGTGCCTGGAAGAACGTGTAGCCCTTGCGCGTCGACTGCCATGCTACCGGGCCGGCAACCTTCTTGCCCGCTTTGAGAGTGGCATCGAATACTTTGGTGACCAGCGCTTCATAGCCCGCATCTCCCTGCTTGAGGCCAGAGAATGAGGCAAGGTCTGTGCTGGCGATGAAGATGACATCAACGCCTGGGATGGCGGCCATTTCCTCTGCCAGCTTGACACCGGCCGGGGATTCGATCATCGCCACGATCATGATGTTTTCATTGGCGATTTGACGGTAGTCGTCTCCCCAAATGGCTCTATAGTTGCCACCGCCCTGGCTGCGTTTGCCGACAGGTGGGTATTTGGCGAACTTGATTGCGTTGCGGACTTTCTGCAGGTCTTCCACCATCGGAATGATGATGCCTGCCGCGCCCATGTCGACTGCCTTCTGGATGTCGCCCTCAGTGGCGTCGGGAACGCGAACGAAGGGCATGGCCGGAGAGCCCTTGCAAGCGAAAATCATGTTTGCGGCGTCCTGATAAGTGATCGGGCTGTGCTGCATTTCGATCCAGATGTAGTCATATCCAGAGCTGGCCATGGCACAGTAGGTGGTGATGTTGGGGACTTCCACTGTCCCTCCAACGACCTGCTTGCCGGCGGCGAGCTTGGTCTTGACCGTGTTGAAGATACGGCCGGGTTTGTCTGGGGGGGCTTCCTGGGCGGACAGAATTGTTGCGCCCAGTAGAGCGAGGCTTAGTGCGAGTTGTTTCATAGAGGTGCTTCTTTTCATTGGAATTTAGATTTGGGGAATGATCTCCCCATAGACATCTGTGAGGCGCATGTCTCGACCATTGAAGCGGTAAGTAAGCTTGGTGTGATCGAGACCGAGAAGATTGAGAATTGTGGCGTGCAAGTCGTGGATTGAGATGGGCTGTTCTTCGGCCTTGTAGCCGAATTCATCGGTGGTGCCGATGACCTGGCCACCTTTGATTTTTGCACCGGTCATCCACATACTCATGGCACCTGGATTGTGGTCGCGACCCAGACCGCGCTGCGAGATGGGCATGCGACCGAATTCACCCTGCCAGGTGACCAATGTCGAATCGAGGAGGCCTCTGGCCTTGAGGTCCGTCAATAGAGCGCTGATGGGCTGGTCCACTTCGGCGGCGTGCTTGGTGTGGTTGGTCTTGACGTCGTCGTGGGCATCCCAGGTATCTGTATTCTGATTGCCGAGGCCGCCGTGATAGAGCTGCACCATTCGGACGCCGCGCTCAATGAGACGGCGGGCCATGATGCACTGTCGGGCGAAGGGTTCTGTCACAGGGTTGTCGAGGCCGTAGAGCTTTTTTGTAGCTTCGCTTTCAAGTGCGATGTCAACAGCTTCTGGTGCGACTCCCTGCATGCGGTAGGCGAGTTCGTAAGATTCAATGCGGGCGGTGAGTTCTGAATTGCCTGGGTGGGCTGCTGCATCGAGGTCATTCAATTGGTGAAGGAGGTCGAGACGCGCGCGCTGCTGCGAGGCGTCGATCGAAGCTGGCGGATTGAGGTCGATGATGGGCGTGCCGCTGGCGCGGAATACAGTGCCCTGGTAGGTGGCGGGCATGAAGCCGGCACTCCAGTTGGCTGGCCCTCCGAATGGCGCACCGTGGGCATCGTAGAGCACGACGAAGGCGGGCAGGTTTTTCGTTTCCGCACCGAGTCCATAACTGATCCAGGACCCGATGCTGGGAAAGCCCATGCGGATCATGCCGGTGGAGATCGCAAAGTGGGCCTGCACATGATCGTTGGATTTCGAATAGACAGAGCGGAGGAGGGCGATGTCGTCGGCGTGCGATGCGATGCGGGGAAAGAGTTCTGAGACTTCCATACCGCACTGCCCGTATTTTTTGAAAGTGAAGGGAGAGGGCATGAGCGGCCCAGGGTGGCCTTGCCGAACGACAACCTCGCCTTTGCCCGTGAGAGGCTGGCCTGCGTATTTGGAGAGTGCGGGTTTGGGGTCGAAACTATCAACGTGACTTACGCCGCCGCTCATGAAAAGCGAAATCACGCTCTTGGCGCGCGGGTTGGGTTGAGCGCCTTCTGCAAGGAGCGAAGTGAGCGCAAGGCCGCTATAGCCGCCGAGGGCTTCGAAGAGAAGTTTTCTGCGTGAGCGGTTGGTTTGCATCAGTTTATGTACAGAAACTCGTTGAGATTCAGCAGGACGTGGGTGAAGGCTTCGAGCGGTTGACTGCTCAAAAAGTCTTGGGCTAGTTGTTGTTCCTTCGGACTTGGCTGACGGGCCAGGGTTCGCTCATAGGCGAGCTTGATTTGAGCTCTGCGATTGCCGGGCAGAGCCTCTTCGAGATAGCGCGCGAAGAGAGTGGACTGTTTGAGTACGAAGTCGTTATTGAGCAGCGTCAGAGCCTGCGTGGGAACGGTGGAGACGTTGCGTGCGCCACAGGAAATGTTCTGATCCGGCAGGTCGAAGACTTCAAACATGGGGAAGGGAAGACCACGCTTACGATAGACGTAGACACTGCGGCGCCAGACTGCGGGGCCGTCCTGATCCTGGTTCCAGATGCCGTGGGTCATGGCGCGAAGGGCGTCGGGCTGGAGAACAGGGAAGACGGCAGGGCCGCCAATCGTTGTGTTGAGAGTACCAGCAGAAGCGAGGATGGAATCGCGGACGATTTCTGCGTCGAGACGATGGATCGGAAATCGCCAGAGCGAAGTGTTACGCGGGTCTGCTGTGTTGCTCGCTGGATTGTCGAAATGCGAATCCATCTGGTAGGTGGCAGAACTCATGATGAGGCGGTGCATTTGCTTGATGCTCCAGCCTTGACGGATGAATTCGGTGGAGAGCCAATCGAGGAGTTGGGGGTTGCTGGGGACTTCGCCCATTACGCCGAAATTGTCAATCGTGCGCACAATGCCGGTGCCGAAGTGATGGTGCCAGATGCGGTTGATCATGACACGTGCCGTTACAGGGTTTTCGGGTGAACCGAGCCACTGTGCGAGTGCGAGACGACGGCCGGAAGTTTTTCCGTCGGCAGGCGGAATGGCCGTAGGAATCTCTCCGTTGAGGAGCACAGCAGGGAAGCCGGGTTGCATCTGAGAGCCGTGGCTATTGACGTCGCCGCGAATGAGGAAGTAGGATGCGGGGGCCTGGTAAGGCTCGGGGCCCTGGTGGAGAAAGCTCCCGGTGATGCCTAGCTGCTGGATGCCTTTACCCGGGGCTGGTTCGTCACCGGGGCCGTCGGGAGTGAATCGGTAGTCGCCGTCGGTGATGCCCATCGCGAGAGGAAGGGGCGCGGGGCGTTGCTTGTCGAGAGTGGCGATTTGCGCGAGCAGTGTCTGCTTCAGGGTGCGGTCCGCTTTGCTTGCGATGCGATCGATCTCAGCGCCAGAGACGCCAGTGTTGCGGATGACCTGATTGGCGAGCAACACCTGGCCGGGCGTTCTGTCGGCCTCTGGAGTGCGGATGGCGGCTTGGACGTTTTCAGGGAAGCGCTGGTATTTTGCAGGCAGGAGTTGATCGCGATAGGGTTGCTCAATCGCACGGATTTGCGCACGGAGCGGCTTGATCTTCTCATCAAAGACTTCATTTTTCGTTTTGTGTTCGAGAGCCTCTGCTGCGGGGACAAGCGGGTGGTCCACCTCGACATAGCCATAGAGAGAAGCCTGGAGACGGTAGTAATCCTTTTGCGCGATCGGATCGAATTTGTGGTTGTGACAGCGGGCGCATTGAATGGTAAGACCCATGACGCCGCGGCCGAGTGTGGCGATCATGTCGTCGAGATATTCGTAGCGGAATTCGGGATTGTCTTTCTCGCGGAAACCGACCTTGGCGTGGTTGCGAAGAAAGCCGGTAGCGGTGAGAGTTTCGGGGCTGGGGGTGGGAACTTCGTCGCCGGCCAGCTGCTCGAGGAGAAAACGGTCGTAGGGCTTGTCGGCATTAAAGGCTGCGATCACGTAGTCGCGGTAGCGCCAGGCGTTGGGACGATCAAAGTCATGCTCGTAGCCGTTGGAATCGGCGTAGCGGGCGAGGTCGAGCCAGTGACGTCCCCAGCGTTCACCATAGTGAGGGGAACTGAGGAGTTTGTCGATGAGCCTGGTCCAGGCGCTGGGGGAATTGTCGTTCACGAACTCGGCAATTTGCGTAGGCGTGGGAGGGAGTCCGAGGAGGTCGAGATAAGCGCGGCGGACCAGCGTGTTGCGGTTTGCCCGTGGGGCAGAGGGGATCTTGCCACGACGATTTTCTACGAGGAAGTCGATCGGGTTTGTGTTCGCCGGAATCTCGGGACGGACAGGTTTACGAAATGCCCACCAGTCGCGCGCGCTCGCCGGAAGCGGCATGTCTTCAAGGGCTGAACGCTGGGCTGTCTCGTCTGTTAGGAGTTGAGTAGTGCCCCATTTTGCGCCTGCGGCGATCCAGGTTCGGATCGAATCCATTTCGGCGGCGCTGAGTTTGCCGTCGAGCGGCATGGAAGGTTTTTCGCTGCCCGTGAGCATGCGATAGAGACGGCTTTGTTCGGGATTGCCGGGTACGATTACTGCACCGTGTTCCCCGCCAGCTAGAGTGCTCTCGCGAGTCTGTAGATTCAGCTTGGCGAGTTGGACGGAAGTGCCGTGGCACTTCCAGCAACGGGTACGAAGCAGTGGTTCGATTTCCTTTTCGAATAGCTGATCGGCACCCTGCAATAAAGCGGAGCTGAGACAGAGCAGGGCGATAATCGCATGGAAATACATGGAACATGCGGAATCATATCATGCAGTCAGGGCGCATATTTGCTCATACTTGGTGCCTGCTTGTGGTTCTGATTGCAGAAAGGATTTTGTTGCTTAGAGCCTTTCGCTCGCGGCCCCATATTTTCGGCATTAGGACAACCTCTCGTTGTGGTCGGCTGATCCGTCAATTTCGCCGAGCTGCAACAAATATTCGGATCGGAGGCGCTCACCAATCCAGAAGCCTGCGTGCTCGATCATTTCGTCCAAAACAGGAGCACACATCGGGATGAATCCACGTGTCTTCGCTTCGGCGAGAATTCCTAAAAGACCAGTTACATGTAAACCCCAGCGAATGGCGATCCGACGCCCCAACCTTTCGTCGATCAGAAGCAGCGCGGCATTCAATTCTTTAGCCAGTACAATTGCTTCGGATTCGCCGGCATCGAGTTCTGCCCGCAACTCTTGCACTGCGGCTTGATCCTGGGGCGGCCTCACCAGTATCCAATCTGCCGTGAGCAGAATGCCATTCTGGTTCAGTTCCGAGGATACGGAAGAAGGAATCACAATCTGCTGTTACAAATCCTTCAGCAGTTCCAATCGCTGAACTGCATAAAGGTTGAGAATTGAAGAAGTATCCGATACAACGATCAAGGCCAAACCAGATCCGCAACACGGCGAAGATCCTGCTGCATTTCTTCCGCCCCGTAATGGATTGGAATCTGTCTGCTTGCAAGTAGCCGCTGAAAGTCCAATTGCGGAAGGCTGCACAACCGGGCCGCCTGGCCCAGACTAAGCCGATCACTCTGGAATAACGTCAAGGCGAGTTCCCGCACTAATTCGGTTTCAGTTAGTTTGGTCGATTCGAGGAGGTCGTCTGGTAGAGTTATCGTCATAATTTCTACTTGATCGCATTCTAGCGCTTTAAAGTGTGTCACGTTTTTTCGCTCAGGCGCGCGAACAAGGCATTGGGCTTTGTAACGATGGATCTGATGATCCAACAGTAGGATGTTCAAACTTTTTGGTAGTGCTGAGACAACTCTTGCGCTTTCCGGATTCCAGAAGCAATCGATCTTAAAGCAAATCTGACAGGAAGTTGACCAACCCCTCATCCCAGATCATATAGATCACGAAGGCGAGAAGGACTGCGCCGACGATCCAGGTTGATTGGTTCGACGCCTTCTTGCGTTTCTTCAAAGCGGA
>JANXLY010000384.1 GCA_025354885.1 Acidobacteriota bacterium
GCAACTGGATGCGCTGCCGGAGGGGCGGAGATTGGCGTTTTGTGGGTTGGGGAACCCCGGATCGTTTCGGCAGAGTCTGGACCGGTTGGGAATGGCGGATGTTGAACTGGTGGAGTTTGCGGATCATCATGAATACAGCGAAGGGGATTTGCAGCGTTTGCGGGCGCGGGGTGAGGTGTTGCTTACGACGGCGAAAGATGCGGTGAAGCTGCCGGATCAGCGGGGTGTTTTTGTTTTGGAACAGAGAGTGGTGCTGCCCGGCGGGTTGATGAATTTGATCCGGTCGAAGCTGGGAATTCAGGGCAAATTACAAACAAGACCATAAATGTCGGCTATAATAAAGTTTCTGATGCCATACCCTAGTGTTTCCGCGAATTCGGCGGGCAACAAGAAAATTATCCTCCTTTCTCCTCGAGGGTTTTGCGCTGGTGTAGTCCGCGCGATTGATGTAGTGAAAATTGCGCTGGAACTTTACGGCGCTCCGATTTTCGTCCGCAAAGAGATTGTTCACAACAAACACGTAGTGGATGAGCTGAAAGAAGCCGGGGCGATTTTTGTGGATGAACTTGCCGATGTGCCGAGTGGGGCGCGAGTGATTTTTTCCGCACATGGTGTTTCTCCGGCAGTGCGTAGTGAAGCAGCGGAACGCAAGTTGAATGTGATCGACGCTACCTGCCCGCTGGTTACGAAGGTGCATCTCGAAGCAGTGCGCTATGCGCGCAAGGGCTTTTCTATTGCGCTGGTGGGGCACTCGAATCATGATGAAGTTGTGGGGACGATGGGCGAGGCACCGGATTGCACTTTTCTGGTGGAACGGCCGGAAGATGTTGAGGGGATCGAGTTTCCTGACCCGAGCAAAATTGTTTATCTGACGCAGACGACTCTATCGCTCGACGAGACCCGCGACATTGTTGCTGCGCTCAAAGAAAAGTATCCATTGATCCAGGGGCCGCCCGCACAGGACATCTGTTACGCGACGGAGAACCGGCAGATTGCAGTGAAGGCAGTTGCGCCGCTGTGCGAATTGCTGCTGGTGGTAGGGAGCCAGAATTCCTCGAATTCGCGACGGCTGGTTGAAGTATGCGAGAAGACTGGCGTGCCCGCTTATCTGGTGGACGATAAATCAGAAGTGAAACTGGAATGGCTGGCGGGCGTCCAAAATGTAGCGATCACTGCAGGGGCGAGTGCGCCGGAGAATCTTGTGGATGAACTACTGGAATATCTTCGAGTCGATCATGGATTTGGAGAAATGGTGGAGATGGAAATCAAAGAGGAAGATGTTCGTTTCACTCTGCCGAATGAGCTGAGCGAGGGTGCGATGCGTCTGCACACGATTTCGAATGCCATGCCGGTGAGCGCCAAGGGATGAGTCCAAAACTGCAAATCGCGGATCCGGTGACAGCGAACGCAGTACTGGCTGTAAGCAAGGCGTCCCATTTTATGCTGCGGCGACAGCACGCGGCAGGGTTCTGGTGGGAAGATCTGACGGCAGATACAACGCTTGAGTCGGATTACATTCTGTTCCAACTTTGGCTGTACCGGGTGGAACAAGGGGTTTGGAATCCACCGACGCGGGCAACGATTGACCGTGCGGCAGCATCGATCCTGATACGTCAATTGCCGGATGGCGGGTTTAATATTTATCCGCAGGGGCCAGCGGATATTTCAGCATGCGTGAAGGCGTATTTCTCGCTGAAACTGTCGGGATATGCGACGACGGATGAGCGGATGATGCGGTTGCGGGAGCGGATTCTTGCACTGGGCGGATTGCAGGCAGCGAACAGCTATACGAAGCTGAACCTGAGCCTGTTTGGGCTGTATCCACGGGATTGTGTGCCAAGCGTACCGCCGGAGATGATGCTGTTCAGCAGGTTTACGTACGAGATGTCGAGCTGGTCGCGAGCGATTGTAATTCCCTTGTCGATCATTGCATCGTCGGATGTTCGTTGCCCGTTGCCGAAGGGATTTAGCCTGGACGAAATTGTAAAGCCGGGTCAGAATTTTGACTTCCGGCCGGCAGAGAAATTCTGGAGCTTCAAGAACTTCTTTTACACTGCGGATTCGTTGTTGAAGCTTTATGAAAAATCACCGCTGACCGGGTTGGTGCGCAAGATGTCGATCCGGCGCTGTGAGGCGTGGATGCTGGAGCGACTTGCTTACTCGGACGGACTGGCAGCGATCTATCCGCCGATGATGTATTCGGTGATGGCGATGGATGTACTGGGTTATGCAAAAGATGATCCACGGCGTGTGGATGCATTGAAGCATTTTGAAGCCCTGATGGTGGATGACGAGGAAAAAGGCTTCTACTTTCAGCCTTGTTTCTCGGTGGTGTGGGATACGGCAATTGCGGCTTATGCGTTAGCAGAAGTGGAAGCAAGCCCGGCGAATGCAGACGTGCAGGAAGCACTGAGCCGGTGCGCGGACTGGCTGTTGACGAAGGAATGCCGACGCAAAGGGGACTGGGCGATCAAGCGTCCGAACCTGGAACCGTCGGGTTGGTATTTTGAATTTGCGAACGAGTTTTATCCGGATATTGATGACACGGCGATGGTGTTGATCGGTCTGGACAAAGCGAAGTCCAAGAATCTGACGGGGCAGGAAGCAGCGGCGCGGCGGGCCGTGAACTGGCTGATCGGGATGCAGGGCAAAGACGGCGGCTGGGCAGCATTTGATGTTGACAACAACTGGGATTTTTTGAGCGATGTGCCTTTTGCGGATCACAACGCGATGCTGGACCCGTCGTGTCCGGATATCACGGGGCGAGTGATTGATGCTCTGGCGCGATATGGAATTGGGGCGAATCATCCGGCGATGAGCAAGGGGATTCAATATCTGATCGACTCGCAAGAGGCCGATGGATCATGGTACGGACGCTGGGGAGTGAATTACATTTACGGGACTTTCCTGGCCCTGAAGGGATTGCGTCAGGCTGGTGTGAGTGATCGGGAAGTTTATGTATTGCGAGCTGGAGAATGGCTGCGTTCGATCCAGAATGCGGATGGCGGGTGGGGCGAATCGTGCGAAAGCTACGACAAGCATTGCTACGTGAACGGGCCGTCGACGGCAAGCCAGACGGCGTGGGCGGTGATGGGATTGCTGGCTGGCGGGGATCACACGAGCGAGAGCGTGCACAAGGGTGTTGAGCATCTGATCGAGACCCAGCGCGCTGATGGAAACTGGGACGAAGAACTGGCGACGGGAACCGGGTTCCCGAAAGTGTTTTATCTGACTTACCACATGTATCGCAATGCATTTCCGATGATGGCGCTGGCGATGTATCTGAATCGAGGAAAAGAAGCGAAATGAGTTTTACTGTTTCGACGATGGCATCATTGGCGACTTATATTGCCAAGAACAAGATCAGTCCGAAGCCCGAGTGGCAGAAGACAGTGAAGACGGAATATGATTCCTCGAATCCGTTTCGTATTGTAAGTGCCCGTTTTGGGGAATCACCGGACAAGCAGCCGCATCCGATGATCCAGAAGCGTTTTCCGCTGGTGCTTCAACTGGAGCCACTGCATGCGTGCAATCTGACCTGCACTGGTTGCGGGCGTATCCGCGAATATGAGTCAACGATTACGCAGCAGTTGAGTCTTGAAGAATGTCTGAAGGCGAGTGACGAATGTGGAGCGCCGGTGGTGGCAATCTGCGGCGGCGAGCCGATGCTGTATTCGCAACTGCCGCAACTGGTAGAGGCGCTGCTGCAGCGCGGGCGGCTGGTGATTCTCTGCACGAACGGCATGTTCATTGCGAAGAAGCTGCACCAGTACAAACCGAATGACAACCTCTTCTTTAACGTCCACCTGGACGGCATGGAAAAGAATCACGATATCGCTGTAGAGCGCGAAGGTGTATTCAAGGCGGCGATTGAGGGAATCCGTGTGGCTAAGGCTGGCGGTTTCAAAGTGTCGACGAACACGACCGTGTACAAAGAAACCGATATGGACGAACTGGTCGAGATGTTTGAATTGCTGAAGACGATGAAGGTGGACGGCCACAGCATCTCGCCAGCCTATGGATATTCGGCGGTGAATGATCGCGAGATCTTCATGACACGTGAGGACATTCTCGAGAAGTTTGCCGGGTTCAACAAGAAGTTTGCGAAGTTCAAGTTCAACAACTCGCCGGTGTATCTGGAATTTCTTGAAGGTGAGCGCGAACTGCCGTGTACTGCATGGGGCAATCCGACTTACAACATCAAGGGCTGGAAGGGCCCGTGTTATCTGATCACGGACGCGCATCACGACAGTTTTGAGGGCTTGATGACGAAGACGCCCTGGGAGAATTATGGCCACGGAGCTGACCCGCGTTGCGATCATTGCATGGTGCATTGCGGCTATGAGCCGTCGGCTGCGATGGGCATCAATTCGAAATGGCAGGACGCTTTCAGTTACTTAAGCTGGATGCTGAAGTAAGAGTGCGCCGGGCTCTGGTGAGTGGGGCCACCGGTTTTGTGGGGTGGCACGTAGCGAAAAAGTTGAAAGAGCGCGGAGTGGAAGTCCGCGCTCTTTCGCGTTCGCAGGCAATACAAGAACTGGATGTTGAAACGGTGCGTGGGGATTTGCGGGATTTAGCGGCGATTGAGGCGGCGTGTGAAGGGTGTTCGCATGTTTTTCATGTGGCAGCGGATTACCGGCTGTGGACGGCGGACCCGGCGGAGATGTATGCATCGAATGTTGAGGGTACGCGCAACGTGATGAAAGCAGCGATGAAGGCGGGTGTAGAGCGTGTTGTGTATTGCTCGACGGTGGGAGCGGTGGGGATGCGCAAGGGGCTGATTGCGGATGAGGATTCGCCGGTGAGCGTGGATGAGATGAAGGGGCATTACAAGCGGTCGAAGTTTCTGGCGGAAGAGGTTGCGATGGAAGCGGCGAGGGAGGGAGTACCGGTGGTGGTGGTAAACCCGACGACGCCGGTTGGAGACCACGACTTCAAGCCGACGCCGACGGGGAAAGTGATTGTGGACTTTCTTGCGGGGAGGATTCCAGCATACATTGATACGGGGTTGAATTATGTGGATGTGCTGGATGTGGCGGAAGGGCATTTGCTGGCGGCGGAGAAGGGCAGAGTGGGGGAGCGCTACATTCTGGGGAGTGAGAATCTGACGCTGAAACAGATGCTGGACCGACTGGCGGCGCAGTCTGGACGTGTGGCACCGACGATCCAAATTCCTTACTTTGTGGCGTATGCGGCGGCGTATTGCTCAACGGGATTTGCGGGATTGACGGGGAGGCATCCGGGGATTGCACTGGATGGAGTGCGATACGCGAATATCAAGATGTGGGTGAGCCAGGCGAAGGCAGAGCGCGAGCTTGGATACCGCCCGGTAGCAGTGGACGATGCGTTGCGGCGGGCTGTGGAGTGGTTTCGGGGGCAGGGATGAAGGACGTTTTGATTTTGTGTGCGATGGGACTGGAGGCGGGAGCGATTCCGGAGGGCTACCGCGTGGTGAAGTGTGGTGTGGGATTTCGGGCAGCGAAGCGGAGCGCAGAGCAGGCGATTGCAGACTATCAGCCGAAGTGGATTGTTTCTGTGGGGACTTGCGGGGCACTTGATCCGGAGTTGCGCATTGGGGATGTGCGAACCGTTTCGAAGATTCTGTCGCCGCTGGGAGTTTTTGAGCCACATGTTTTGGAGGCTGAGAGTGTAGTGTTGTGTTCTCAGGACCGGATTGCGGTGACTGTTGCCGAGAAGCGTGTTTTGTTTGAGCAAGGGGCTTCGATTGTGGACATGGAGGCGGCTGCGCTGGCAGCAGTGTGCCGAGAACATGGATTGGGTTTTGCGTGTCTTAAGGCAGTGAGCGATCTGGCGGGCGAGGATCTGCCGCTGGATTTTAACCGCTATCGCGACGCGGAAGGTCGATTTCAAAACGCCCGGATCGCATTTGCTGGCATTATGAAGATAGTGGATTTGATCCGGCTGAAGCGACAGTCGGATCAGGCCGCGCAACAACTTGGAGCAGCGATTGACGCATCTCTCGCAAACATTACCTGAAATCATGCGGGCCGCCGTTTACCGGGGCAAGCAGCGTGTTGAAATTGAAGAAGTTCCAGTGCCTGAGATTGGCGCAGGAGAGATCCTGATTCGGGTGGAGGCCTGTGGCATTTGCCATACGGATCTCAAGAAAATCGAATATGGACTGCTCGAGCCGCCGCGGATTTTCGGGCATGAGACGGCCGGGATCGTGGCTGCTGTCGGGGCAGGGGTGACCAAGTATTCTGTGGGCGATGCGGTGATTGCGTTTCACCACATTCCGTGCAAGAAATGTTTTTATTGCGAGCGGAAATTGTATGCCCAATGCGGGGTCTACAAGCGAGTGGGGATCACTGCCGGATTTGAAGCAGCCGGGGGCGGATACGCGGAGTATGTTCGAGTGATGCCGTGGATTGTCGAGCAGGGAGTTGAAAAAATTCCGGCAGGGGTGTCGTTTGAGCAGGCCAGTTTTGTTGAGCCGGTGAATACCTGTCTGAAAGCTGTGGAGCAATCAAAAGTGAAACGAGGCGATCTGGCGCTGGTGCTGGGGCAGGGCCCGATCGGTTTGATCTTCACAATGCTGTTGAAGGCGCGGGGGATCGAAACGATTGCGACCGATGTCATGCCGACGCGGCGCACGCAGTCATTGCGTTTTGGTTCGGTTGAGGCATTGCATCCACTCGAAAATGATGTGGCTGGCGCAGCGAGAGCGCGGACACAAGGGCGTGGCGCTGATGTTGTTTTTGTTGCGGCGAGTGCTCCCGGGATTGTGGAGCAGGGGATTCGGGCGAGTCGGCCCGGAGCGAGAATTCTATTATTTGCGCAAACTTCCGATAATGAGCGAATCGAGGTGTCAGGGGCTGACATCTGTAAAGATGAACGCGTAATAATGGGAGCATATTCAGCAGATGTTGATTTGCAGTCAGAATCGGCTAGGCTAGTATTTACGGGGGAAATCCCAGTTGGCGATCTGGTGACCCACAGCTTTCCGCTGACGAAAATTCTGGAAGGGGTGAAACTAGCCACCCATCCGGACGAGAAATCGTTGAAGATAGTAATATTGCCTCAACAGTTGTAAAGAACGGGAATAGAGACACACAATTCGTGAAGCAGGAAATGCTTGCTGCCGTACTGTACGGCAAAGAACACGTCGAGATTCAGAAGGTTGCCGTCCCTGCCTTGGGCGATGGAGACGTTTTGGTTCGCGTTCGAGCGGCTTTAACTTGCGGGACCGATGTGAAAGTGTTCCGTCGAGGGTATCACGCGCGGATGATTGTTCCTCCTGCCTTGTTTGGGCATGAGCTGGCAGGCGACATTGTTGGAGTGGGTGGGAGTGTTAAGGCATTCAAGGTGGGGCAGCGAGTGGTTGCGGCGAATTCGGCTCCATGCGGAGACTGTTTCTACTGCAAACGGAATAACGAAAATCTTTGCGAGAACCTGTTGTTCAACAACGGAGCCTACGCGGAATTCATACGGATACCAGCGAGGATTGTGGAGCGGAACCTGCATGAGATTCCGGCACATGTCGCTTACCAGGATGCGGCGCTCGTAGAGCCATTGGCTTGTGTGATTCGAGGAATTGACGAAACTCAAGTGAGGGCTGGCGATACGGTGGCTGTGCTGGGCGTGGGGCCGATCGGATTGATGTTTGTGCGACTGTTGAGCCTACGTGGATGCAAGGTGATTGCAATCGGGCGGAGACGTCCGCAACTGGATCGTTCACTGAAACTGGGTGCGCAGGTAGCGCTTTCGATTCTCGATGAAAAAGACATTGTGGGGGCTGTGCGCAGCCATACGAGCGGGTATGGGGCGGATGTTGTGATGGAAGCGGTGGGAACGACTGAAACCTGGCAGCAGGCGATCAGTATGTTGCGCCGAGGTGGCACTGCGAATTTCTTTGGCGGATGTCCGGCGGATACGGTGGTGCAACTGGATACGCAGTTGATGCACTATTCGGAAATGACCTGTACGGCAAGTTTTCACCACACACCGGCGCATGTTCGCAAGGCTCTTGAAGCGGTGAATGCCGGCTACATTACGGCTTATGATTTTGTGACGGGTGAAGAGCCTCTCAGCAATCTAAACGAAGTGCTTTCGCACCAACTGCACACGAATGGCGCCATCAAGACTGCCATCATTCCTTGAGCCGGCGGCTTTTGTTGCTGATGCAGCGTCGATGGACCGGCGCTGGACGCTTGAGGAATCGCTAGCGTATACGCGCTGGCTATCCACACACCACTACGAAAATTTTCATGTCGTCAGTTTTCTGTTGCCGAAAGAACTGCATCAGGATTTTTACAATGTCTATGCGTTTTGCCGCTGGGCCGATGACCTGGGTGACGAGATTGGGGACACGGGGGAATCGTTGCGGCTGCTGGGATGGTGGCGGGATCTGCTTTTTTCAAGTGAGGCGGCCCGGCATCCGGTGTTTGTTGCATTGCGGCCAACGATTGAGGCAAGGCGATTGCCCATGGAATGCTTTTCACACCTGATCGAGGCGTTTGAGCAGGATCAAGTTGTGACGCGCTATGCGAACTGGGACGAGGTGATGCGCTACTGTGTGAAGTCGGCCAATCCGGTGGGGCGACTGGTGCTGGCACTGGGTGGTTATCACGACGAGGCGCGCGCGGTGCTGAGCGACTTTACGTGTTCGGGATTGCAACTGGCGAATTTCTGGCAGGATGTACGGGTGGATGTGGGCAAGGAGCGGATCTATCTGCCTCTGGATTTGCTGGCGAGGCATGGGGTTGCGGAAAGTGATGTTTTGGAATTGCGGCACAGCGTCGAGTTTGAGGCGGCGATGTGCGAAGCCGTGGATTATGCGAGGGTGCTATTTGAACGAGGGCTGCCACTGATTCCAACG
This sequence comes from Acidobacteriota bacterium, assembly GCA_025354885.1. Lineage (GTDB taxonomy): Bacteria > Acidobacteriota > Terriglobia > Bryobacterales > Bryobacteraceae > Bryobacter. The sequence goes on from JANXLY010000384.1 coordinate 8,840, forward strand.
CTGGATGCGCGGCTGTCGCTCGACATTGAGTTGTTCTCGAGGGGTGGGCTAGCGATCCTCGACAAGATCGAGACTTGCGGGTATCGGGTGCTCGATGCGCGGCCCAAGATCGAGAAGGCGGAGCGGGTGCTTTTGCTGTTGCGAACTATTTTTAGCTGGAGCAAGAAACGGATATTCGGGAAGGGGGTGTGAGCCCTAAGCTCGAAGCATGAAACAACTCATCTTTCAATTCCTTGTTTTCTCGTTTGCCATGAGTGAGGCTGCTGAAAAACGCATATGGCGAGAGGACAGGATTGTCTGGCAAAGACTGGAATCAGATGGGACGAAGTACGCGGTGCTTGATGGAGACAGGGAACTCGCAGGACAGCCCTTCAGTTATGCATTCTGGATGCCCGGAGGCGTTTGGGTGAAGCCGCATTTCCATTCGCAACAGACGCATGTGATGGTAGTGAAGGGCAAGATCCGGCTAGGGTATGGGAAGGTGTTCGATAAGACAAAAACAATCGAGTTGAAGGTGGGGGAGTTTTTTATTGTGAGAGCGGGCGAGGCTCATTTTGAAGGGTCTGATGGAGAGTGTCTGATCATCGGCACTGCACTGGGCGGCTGGAAGACGACGGAGCTGGACTAAGCCATGATGCCTATCGATCCGATCGCCTATCTTAGCCAGTATCTGAAGGATCATTCCGAGGACAGTGTTTCGCTTGCGGATATGAGCCGCATTACGGGGTTGAGTTCGTTTCATCTGCAGCGAAAATTCAAAGCGGCGCTGGGAGTGACGCCGAAGCAGTTTCAGGCGCGTTGCCGGATGGAGCGGGTAAAACAGTCGCTGCGCAAAACAGAGACTGTGACAGAGGCGTTGTATGAGGCAGGATTTGGATCCTCCAGTAGACTCTATGAGCGGGTGGATACGCAACTTGGCATGACGCCAGCAGAGTACAAGGCGGAGGGCAGGGGCGTGGAGATTTCCTATGTGATCCTCGCGACAGCGCTGGGAAAGATTTTGATTGCCGCTACGGATCGCGGCCTTTGCGGGTTGCAACTGGGAGATCAGGAGAGTGAGTTGCGGGAGGCATTGGCAGTGGAATATCCGGCGGCGGAGCTACGCGAGACTTCGGCACCGTATCCTGAGGCGCTGCGAGTCTGGCATGAGGCGATCTGCGGATTTGTTGCGGGTGGGAAGTTGAAGACTGGGCTGCCGCTGGATATTCGAGCTACTGCATTTCAGGCGACGGTTTGGCAGTATCTGATCCGGATTCCTGAAGGCGAGACGCAAGCTTACTCCGAGGTTGCCGAGGGGATTGGTCGGCCGCAGGCCACAAGAGCCGTGGCGAGGGCCTGCGCGGCAAATCCAGTGGCATTGGCGATTCCATGCCACCGTGTGATTCGGAACAACGGCGAACTCGGAGGGTACCGCTGGGGGATTGAGCGGAAGCGGTTGATTCTGGCCAATGAGGCGAGAGGCGCAAAGGGCGATTTCGAGAGATACTAGCCGTTGGATCGATTGATTGTGATTTCTGTTGCCGAATCTTATGCTCACTGTGTTGCGATTGCTCGCGCACGGGCGAAAAATTTCTACTATTCGTTTCTCGTTCTGCCGAAACAGAAGCGGTTGGCGATGTGCGCGGTTTACGCATTTATGCGCCAATGTGACGATCTTTCTGATGAAGCGGGGGCGACACAGGAAGCACTGATTCAATGGCGCGAACAGATGGATCGTGCGCTGGACGGCGATATGCCGATGCATCCGCTGTGGCCTGCCTTTGCCGACACCGTGGCGCGCTACGGGATTCCCCGGGCTTATCTCTACGACATGATCGAAGGGGTGACGGGCGATTTAAGTTTTAAGCAACCGCAGTCGTTTCAGGATCTGTATCAATACTGTTACCGGGTGGCGGGTGTGGTGGGCTTAACGATCACGCACATCTTCGGGTTTGAACACGTACGGGCACTGGAGATGGCTGAGAAGTGCGGAATTGCGTTTCAACTGACGAATATCCTGAGGGACATTGGCGAAGATGCGGGTTTGGGGCGGAGTTATCTTCCGCTCGAGTTGATGCAGAAGTACGAAGTGTCGCCTGAGGATTTGAAACAGAAGCAGGTGTCCCCACATTTGCAGAAGCTGCTTAGCGATCTGGGGCATCGGGCGCAGGGATATTATGCGTTTTCTCTGCCGATGATCCAACTGGTGGACCGCGATTCACGATCGAGTTTATGGGCGCTGATTGAAATCTATTCGCGGTTGTTCCGGCGGATTGAGGCTTCAGGCTATGAGGTTCTTGAGGGGCGGCATCGGCTGCCTACCTGGGAGAAACTGTCGATCCTCGCGCAGGCGGCGTTGCGCTAATCAGTCTTCGGATTTGGGGCTGGCGAAGGTCTTGGTGATGTGGTCGTGCCAGGTGAGTTTCTCTTCGTCAAAGAGGCACCAGAGAAGGCCGACACCGAGGGCCGCGAAGCTTACAATACTGACCAGAAGCCGGAGCAGTCGCTCTTCGCGATTGGGACGGTAGCCATCAAAATTGATCAGACGCAATTTGACGGCCGCCATGCCGGGAGTATCTCCGTCGCTCAGAGCCCAGAGCAACTTGTAAAGAAGGGCGACCGATGCGGCTACAACGCCGTAAGTACTCAGATCAAGTTTTGCGAGCCCGAACTGGACACCGCCGAAGTAGTAAATCGTAACGAGAATACCGACGCCCATGGCAATCATTGCGAAATCATAAGCAGCGGCCATGGCGCGGTGCGAGGGCATGGCGACAGGCGCGTTGGTGTAGACAACGCGTTCGACAGTGCGCGTTTCCATGTGTTCATCACGAAAATCGAGGGCGTTCTGGACCTCAGGGGAATCGTCCAAATCTCCACCCAGCCTTGACGTATCATCGGGGCGAATCTTGTTTCGCGCCCTGGCATTGCGTTGTTGCGTGGAGCGAACCACTTTGGCGGTCTCTACGGAAACAGATTCGAAAGGAATGACTCGCTTGGGTTCCTGAACAGGGAACAGGCGTGTCTGAATGGGCTGGCGCAAGCGGTGGTCTTCTGTGACGATGTGTTCGTCGCGCAAGTCGACTTTGGGGACAGCGTTACTGTAACCGTCAGCAACAAGCATGGGGCCGGAATTGGACAAGCGGCGACCGCAAAGCTGGCAGCGGAGATCTTCCGCCGCATTGTCGCTACTGCAATGGCCGCACCTCATTCGCCGTAACACACCCTTCTTTCACAGTCTCTGTAGTTGTACTTCCAGTAAGCTTTGCTTGTGTCGGGCATGGCTAGCTTGTTAACCTGAGCCTTGACCCGACAGCCTATTACACCGAAGAAGTACTCCTCTTTGCTTAACACGATTCGAGTAATTTGTCACGTAATTTCATCATTTCATTGGGTTTCGCTCTTTCTTTGTATTCCGCTTTTTGCCCAGTATAAGCCTCCTGTGTTCGTGGGGACGCAGCGTCCTGGGGGGGTAGGAAATGCCGCGTCGCAGAACCCGAATATCAAACTTCCGTTCGTAAGGCCGGACGCACCACCGCGCGACAAGGTGAATATCAAGGCTCAGGGATCGCAGACGGTGGAGGGGGATTGGCTGAAGCTGCGCGTGAACGCAGTGGTGGACATTTACGAATCGACGCTTGAGGCGGACGAAATCGACTACAACCTAGAGACTGGGGAAGCGCATGCGCGGGGCCATGTGCATTACAAAAACCATGAAGAGGGCGAGGAGATTTACTGCGACAAAGCGGATTACAACACGAAGGATACGACGGGGAAGTTTTACAACATACGCGGGACTTTTGCGGCGCGGATTGATGCGCGTCCGGGGATTCTGACCTCATCCAATCCGTTTCAGTTTCAAGGGGAGTGGGCGGAGCGATTGCAGAACAAATACGTTTTGTACAAAGGTACGATCACGAGTTGTTCTTATCCCCGGCCCTGGTGGACCTTAAGGGCACCGAAGTTCGACATTGTGCCCAATCAGCGGGCGATTACACAGCAGGCAATATTCCGGGTACGGAAACTGCCTGTTTTCTATTTTCCGTACTTCTACAAGTCGCTCGAGAAGCAGCCTCGACGGAGTGGATTTTTGACTCCCAATTTTGGTAATTCTTCGCGCTTCGGGCAGATTGTCGGATTGGGTTATTACTGGGCGATCAACCGGTCTTATGATCTGACTTACCGGCCGCAGCTTTATACTTCACGAGGATTTGCACATCACGTTGATTTTCGTGGCAAGCCGAAAGAAGGGTCAGATTTTGATTTCACGCTGTTTGGAGTGGGCGACAAAGGGCGATTGCTAACTGACGGGAGCCGGGTGAAAGAAGGTGGATACAGCATGAGCTTTCGCGGCAAGTCGGAACTGGGCAAGGGCTGGAGAGCAAGAGCAACTGTGAATTATCTGTCCTCGTTCCTGTTCCGGCAGGCTTTCACGCAGAGCTTTAATGAGGCGATTTATTCGGAAGTAAATTCAGTGGGCTTTGTTGAGAAGCAGTGGCGCGGAAACAATGTGCAAGTGATCCTTGCACGAAGCCAGAATTTTCAAACGGCGGCTGAAGGCGATTCGATTACAGTGCGGAAACTGCCTCAGGTCGAGTACACGAGAAGGGACACGCAGATCTGGAAGAAGCTGCCGGTATGGGTGTCACTGGAATCTTCGGCTGGACTCGTGCGCAGAAATCAGCCGTTATTTCAAACCAGGCAATTTGTGGAGCGGGCTGATGTTTCGCCACGGATCTCGACGGCATTTCGGGTTGCGGGCTTTAGCCTGGTGCCGAGTATCGGACTGCACCAATCCTATTGGGGGAGTTCGAGGAAAGACGACCGGGTGCAGGGGCAGAATGTGATGCGGAGTGCGCGGGATGTGTCTGTGGAGTTGATTGCACCTGCATTCGCGAAGATTTTTGAGAAGTCTCCGAAGTGGATGGGTGGGGGAAAGATGAAGCATGTGATTGAACCACGAGCTTCTTTTCGTTACGTGAGCGGAATCAATGATTTTTCGCGCATTATCCGGTTTGATGAGACGGAACTGCTGACGAACACGAAAGAAGTGGAATTGAGTTTGACCAATCGACTTTATGTAAAGCGCGGTGGCACAACGCAGGAGCTGCTTTCCTGGCAGATCTGGCAGCGGCGGTATTTTGATCAGGACTTTGGAGGAGCAGTGATTGCGGGGCGGCGGAACGTGGTGCAGTCGAGTGTGGACTTTTCGAGCTTTGCGTTTCTGGACAGGCCTCGGGCATATTCGCCGGTGGCGAGTTCTGTGCGAATGCAGCCGCTCCCCGGTACGGGTGTGGAATGGCGTCTCGACTATGATCCACTGCGTGGGAACGTGACGAACAGTTCTTTTACTGTGGACGGGCGAGTGAATCAGTGGTTTGCTTCGGCTGGACATACGCAGGTGGATTCGTCGACGGTGCTCTCGCCGAAGAACAATCAGTTTCGGGGCCTGCTGGGTTGGGGCGCAGACAATCGGCGAGGCTGGAATGCAGCCTTTAACGCGATCTATGATTACCGGATCAGAGTATTGCAGTATGCGAACACACAAATCACATACAACACGGATTGTTGCGGGTTCTCGGTGCAGTACCGGCGATTCAGTTTTGGCACTCGGAATGAAAACCAGTTTCGGGTTGCGTTTGCGATCGCGAATCTGGGGTCCTTCGGGACATTGCGGAAGCAGGAAAGATTTTTCTAGATGAATGCGCAGGCAGCTCTTGTAGCCAGGATGTTTTATGGAAGTGCGGCACTGGTGGGAGTGCCTTCGGTATTGGGATTTGTCGGATTTGGAATTTTGAGTCTTGTGCTCTGGTTTCAGAAGCCGACAAGCGATTCGACAGCTGGCGCAAAGGTTTCAGATTCGCTGGTAAATGTAGTGGTGATAATGGCGGGCTGGGTGGGGAAGGTACTGGGCGCGATTTTGGGAGTTGCCGAAGGGCTGATCCAGATATTGACGGTGGTGTCGCTGGTGGGCACGATCTTTGCAGGTTTGTTGTTCCTTACCGCGAGGGGCATTGAAGTGAACGCGACCTGGGCACGAGTGGTGGGAAGCCTTTTGATGGGAATGCTGCTGCTGATTTCCGGATTAGCGACTTTGTCCGCGGGCGGAGGGCTGTTGCGACTGGTGCCCATGATGTTGTTGCTCATGAGCGGCTATTCGCTGTGGCTGATGTGGCGTGGCTTTGCGTAGCGGATATTGGGGTGATGGGTGCAAGGCGGTAACGTAGTTGGAATGACCCCGGGACAGCGCTGGGCAAGAATACAAGAACTCTTCGAAAACATGGAAGAAGCTTCTCCTGAAGAACGGGAGTTTCAGCTTGCCGCTGAAGAGGCGGATCTGTCTATACGGGAGGCGGTGCTTGCATTGTTCGAGGCGACCGAGCGCGAGGCAGAAGCAAATGCCAGGCATGTAAGGGGTGAGGGGATGCAGGAGCTATCCCTGCCGGTAAGGATTGGGAGTTACGGGGTGACGAGGGTGATTGGGCAAGGTGGCACCAGCAGTGTTTACGAAGGCCTGCGCGAGGTGGGAGAAGATCTTCCGCAGCCAAGGCCGGTGGCAATCAAGGTACTGCATTCCTTCTTTACAAGCGAAGAACAGCGGCAGAGATTTGAGCGAGAGCACCAGATTCTCACGCGGCTCGATCATCCCGGGATCTGTCGATTGCTTGACGGGGGACTGACTGCGGAACGCAAGCCGTATCTTGTGCTCGAGTTATTGAACGGGCAGCCGATCGATGTATATTGCAACGAGCGCGAGTTTGGGGTGGAAGCGAGGATTCTGCTGGTTCTGCAGGCTTGCGAGGCCCTGGCAGCAGCGCACCGCGCCTTGATTGTGCATCTTGATTTGAAGCCAGCACATCTGGTGGTGGATGTGGAGTCGCATCTGAAGGTGCTTGATTTTGGCACTGCGAAATTGCTGGACCCGCTGGGTGGTTTAACAACCACAAAACAACTCACGCCGCTCTATGCGAGCCCCGAGCAGTTGCGCGGCGAAGCTGTCTCTACCAGTTGCGACATTTACAGCATGGGGATGATCCTTTATGAGTTGCTGGCTGGAGCGCCAGCGTTTGATGGCGCGACGCTGGCCTCTGTCGCGGAGCGGGCGAGTGGAGCGAGTACGATGCGACGCATGGCTGACAAGATCAGCCCTGAGGCGGCGCGGCAAAGGGCTTTGAGTGCAGATCGATTGCGGGCGAAACTATCAGGTGACATTGAATACATCGTTGCGAAGTCGCTTTCGTTTGAACCAGGCAGAAGATACCTGACGATGCAGGCTCTGGCCGAGGATCTGCGGCGCTATCTTGAACAACGTCCAGTGCTTGCGAGGCGGCAGACTTTTAGATATCGGGCGCGCAAGTATGCGATGAGGCGATGGAAAGTTCTGACAGTTGTGAGTGTGTTGCTTGTCGGGCTGGTGACGGCGTCCGCATATGCGTGGCGGCAGCAGCAGGTGGCACTTGAAGAAGGGCTGCGGGCGAAGTCTTCGGTGAAATTTCTGGAGTGGATGATCAGCAGTTCGAGCCCGATGTATGGAGGGCGTAAAGAGCTTATGGTCGTGGAAATGGTAGAGCGCGCCGAGCAACGGCTGGCGCGAGGAGATCTGAAGGACCCAAGAACTACGGCCCAAATGGAAGGGATGCTGGGAGGTTTCCTGTTTGGATCCGGACGGGAAGCGAACGGGTTTCAAACTTTGAAGCGAGCGAGATCGAGGGCGATTGAGAGCGGGGATGAATCGGCGCGAGTTCTTACCGGGATCGGCCTCGGAAGCGCATATCTGAGTCGAGGTGACTGCCCAAATGCGATTCGAAGTTTCGCAGATGTGGATGCCTGGCTCAAGAAAGATCACGGCGAGCGCTCGATTGTTGATCAGGCATCATTTCTGGTTTCTCGTGACGGGCTGCGAATGGCTTGCGAACAGGATTCGAGTGGAAAGCTGATCGAACAGGCGGTGGCGTTGTTGCCAAAGATCGCGGATGACAGTAGCGAAACAGCGATGCCGGCGCGGCTGTTTAAGGCATTGGTTTTGAATGCTCATGTGCGCGTATTGTCAGGACAGAAGAAATTTGCTGAGGCGATTCGAAGCGCTAACGAGGCGCTGCAATTCGTGAACGGGGTGGCTGACAGCGGTGGCGTGCAGGTGGCGCTGCTGAATAGCAGAGCGGTTGCTGAATATGCAGGAGGGGATGTGGCGAGTGCGGGGCGCACGCTTTTGAAGGCATCAGAGTTAGCTGAAACCGTATCGACTCCGTTTGAGCGGATCCGCTTCAAGGTAATGGCGGGGCAGCGGATTGCCGAAGCAGGGGACAAGGCGCTGGCGATCCGATTGGCAGATCAGGCACTTGAACAAGTGAAGCTTGCGGGTGCGGATCTGGAGCAGACGCGGTGGATGATTCTTGTGGATGCTGCAACCACTTACATGCGAGCTGACAAGTGCGAGGCTGTGCCGCCGCTGTTGAAGGCGATTGACGAACAGACCGGCGGGAAGATGCCTACTCTATTCAAGGCGAATCGGCTGGGCGTAGAAGCAGTTTGTCTCTCACGCGGCGGTGAGGTTGTCGCCGCAAAGGCGCGTGCGCGGGAGGCAATCGATGTTGCAGGCAAGGCCTGGAGCCCGACGGGCAAGTTCCGTGTGCTGCTCGAGAAGATTGCGGCTTCAGGCTTTGGCTGAGTTGCGATAGGCTTCATCGAGCAGTTCGACAACGTGCATAACCGGGACGGGATTAGCTTTGAGTTTTTCGTTGCCGTGCAGCTTGCAGCCAGCGGCGAGCTGGATCATGCAGCCCGGGTTGGAACTGGCGATCTGCTCAGGAAAAACAGAGTTGGCGTTCTTCATTTTTGAAGAGAGAATCTGCTCGGCCATCTCGTTTTCAATGACGTTGTAGATACCGGCCGAGCCGCAGCAGACGTCGCTGGCGGGCATCTCGACGAAGTCGAGGCCGGGGATGGATTTGAGGAGTTTTCGCGGGGCGGCCTTGACCTTCTGACCGTGGCAGAGGTGGCAACTGTCTTGATACGTGATGCGGCGATCAATGCGCCCCATGTTCATGTTCAGGTCGATCGAGGCGAGGAATTCGTTGACATCCTTGAGCTTTGCAACAAAGAGCTTAGCCTTATCGTGATAGGCGGCGTCGTGCTCAAGAATCTCGTGATATTCCTTGAGCGTTGCGCCACAACCGCCGGTGTTGGAGATGATGGCATCGAAGTTGGTGGCGAGAAGCGCATCTACGTTTTGGCGTGCGAGTGCCCGGGCTTCTTCGCGACGGCCGGCATGGGCGTGGAGGGCACCACAGCAGACTTGCGCTGCGGGTACGACCACTTCGCAGCCGTTCTTCTGCAGGACGCGGACTGTTGCCTCGTGCAGTCGGGCGAAGAAGACATTGGCGATGCAGCCGCCGAGCATGGCGACACGATATTTGCGCGGGCCTTGAGCGAAGAAGACTTTGCCGTAGCTAGAGAAGAAGGTTGGTAACTGCGCTTCGGGTGTGAGGTGCTCGATTTTCCCGAGAGGGCCCAGCAGTTTGAGCAGACCGCTGGAGCGAACGAGGCCTTCGAGTCCGCTCTTCTGGTAGAGCCACATTTTGAAGCCGATGAAGCGAAGCATCCAGGGTGTGACGAGGAGGGTGCCAAAGGCGAAGTCTTCGATTTGCTGCCAGGGGAATGGCTTTTTGACACGGGCCTGGATTTCGGTTCTGGCCGCCTCGATGAGCTTGCCGTATTCGACGCCTGACGGGCAAGCGGTTTCGCAGGCACGGCATCCGAGGCAGAGGGCCATGTGCTCGAGATAGCCTTCATCCATGGGTGCTGCGCCGGTAGCGACTTGCACCATCTGATAGATGCGGCCTCGCGGGGAATCCATTTCAACGCCGAGTTCGCGGTAGGTGGGACAGGCGTTCAGGCAGAGGCCACAATGGACGCACTTGTCGAGATCCTTTTGTTGCGGGGCGTCCGGGTGGCGGCCTCCGAGCACGCGGAGTGCGGTTTCAGATGCGGCCATACAACCTCCCTGGGTTTAACAAAGCTTGCGGGTCTAATTGGTGCTTGATCTTTTCCATGAGGAAGAAGTCGTTGCCCGGACCTGGCCAAAGACGTTCTTTGGCGGGTCGTGATGAGGGCGAAAAATCGATGAGGCCTTTGGCACCGGCGGGCAGGTCTGCACTTGCGGGTGAGTGGGCATAGATGATGCCGTTTCCGCCGCGCCCGATAGTTGCGGAGTCGGCTGGCAGTGCGGTCATGCGGGATTCCATTTCCATGAGCTGGCAGCTGAGGCGCAGGACGTGAGCTTCGGCGTATTCGGCAAGCCAGGCTGGGGTGAAGTCGCGGACACGGAGCCAGATTTCGTTGTCAATCACCTTGTATTCCGGAAGTTCCTTCTGATAACGGGCCAAAACGGTGTCGCTGCCGAGCGCTTCGATGAGGAGGCTCCACTGGGCTTCGAGGCCGAGACGACTGGCGGCGGCGGGATTGAGGATGTCAATACCTGAGGGCTGGAGAACGCTTTTGAGGATCGCGTCACGGCGAGCAAAGACTTCGCGGGCTGAAACATTTTGATAGAGAAATGTTCTGGCACCGGCGGGGTGGGGCATCAGCTTGAAGTTGACGACGGCGATGCAGGCGAGGGTACCGAAGCTGCCGGTGAGGAGCTTGGCGAAGTCGAGACCGGCGACGTTTTTGACAACCATGCCGCCAGACTGGATGATCTTGCCTTCGAGGGTAGCGAATTGCATGCCGATCACGAGATCGCGGACGGTACCGAAGAGACGGCGTCGATAGCCGCTCGAATGCGTAGCGAGGACGCCACCAATCGTGGCTTCGCTCGCGAAGGGCGGTTCGATGGGGAGGAATTGTTTGTGTTCGGAAAGAGCGGCGGTCAGGTCGGCATAGCGAATGCCGGCTTCGACGCTGATGGTGAGATCGCGCGGGTTGTAAGCCAAAACGCGATTGAGCGCTTTTGTTTCAATGCGGATGTCGGAATCGACGACGGGCCCACCCATGCGGACTTTGGTTCGTGCTCCGGAAATTTCGATGCGTTGGCGACTGTTTTGGCAATCGCGCATTAGCTCTGCCAACTGTGTTGGCGTCGCCGGGTTTTCTACTCTCATGCTGAATCGTTGATTTTATCAGGCCAGGCTACCCGCAAATTTTGTATCGTGGAAACAACCATGCAATTTGCCTTTACCGAAGAGCAAAACGAGCTGCGCAAGATGGTGAGAGATTTCGCTACCGCGGAACTCAAGCCCCATGTCCTCGCCTGGGACGAAGCGCAGGAGTTTCCCTTGAAAGCCGTCAAGCAAGCAGCCAGCCTCGGACTGCTCGGCATTATTTTTCCGGAAGAATACGGTGGTGCCGGAATGGGCTACATCGAGTATTCGATTGTGGTGGAGGAACTGGCGCGCGTCGATCCGAGCTTTGCGCTGATCGTGGCTGCACACAATTCGTTGTGCTCCAATCACCTTTATGTCGCAGGCAGTGAAGAACAGAAGCGTCGCTATCTGCCAAAACTCGCCACTGGCGAATGGATTGGCTGCTGGAGCCTGACCGAGACGGAAGCTGGATCAGACGCTGCCGGCACGCGGACACAGGCCGTGCGAGCGGATGGGGCGTGGGTGTTGAACGGGGCGAAGACCTTCACCACGAATGCGCATTACGCAGATCTTTGCGTGGCAATGGCGGTGACGGATCGGGCGTCGAGCCACCACGGGATCTCGGCCTTTCTCATTGAGCGCAGTGCTCCCGGGTATCGTCTGGGCAAGAAGGAAAACAAGCTCGGGATGCGGAGTTCAGCGACGGGTGAAGTGATTTTCGAGAACTGTCGGCTTGCTGAGACGCAACTGCTGGGCGTGGAGGGGGAAGGCTTTGTCGATTCTTTGCGAATCCTTGACGGCGGCAGGATTTCGATTGCGGCGTTGAGTGTGGGGATTGCACAGGGCGCTTATGAAGAGGCGCTGAAGTACTCGAAGCAGCGCAAGCAGTTTGGCCGTTTTATCAGTGAGTTTCAAGCGATCCAGCACAAGCTGGCGGACATGGCGACGAAGATTGAGGCGGCAAGGCTGTTGACGTTGCAGGCGGCGTGGCTGAAGGACGAAGGGAAGGCAGTGACGAAGCAGTCGGCGATGGCGAAATTGTTTGCAAGTGAGATTGCGGTTGAGGTTTGCAACGAGGCATTGCAGGTGCACGGCGGCTATGGCTTTATCAAAGACTATCCGGTGGAGAAGTTTTACCGCGATGTAAAGTTGATGACGATTGGAGAAGGGACGAGCGAGATTCAGCGTATGGTGATCGCGCGGCAGTTGCTCAAAGCGTGATGAACGAGATTGCGGCAGCAGTGTTGGCGGGAGATCGCCGTGCGATTGCAAGAGCGTGTAGTCTGCTTGAGGCAGGGCGGGGACAGGGCATTGCGCGGGATCTTGGGGGGCATACGGGGAAGGCTTTGCTAGTCGGAATTACGGGGCCTCCGGGTGCAGGCAAGAGTACGTTTACCGATCAGTTGATTGCTGTGATTCGGGCGGAGGGCAAGAGAGTGGCTGTGATTGCCGTCGATCCTTCGAGCATGAAAACGGGCGGCGCGCTGCTGGGAGACAGGATCCGCATGCAGCGGCATCATCAGGATGCGGGTGTGTTTATTCGGAGTATGGCAACGCGTGGAGAGATGGGTGGCCTTGCGCCTACAACGCTTGCGCTGACCACAGTGTTTGATGCCGCCGGTTTTGATGTGGTGGTAGTTGAGACAGTGGGCGTGGGGCAGGACGAAATTGAAGTGGCGCGACTTGCACATGTCGTTGCGGTGCTGTTGGTGCCCGGTCAAGGAGATGAGATACAGGCGATCAAGTCGGGGATCATGGAGATCGCGGATCTGTTCGTGATCAACAAGAGCGACCAGGCGGGCGCCGAGAAGCTGTATCAGGAAATCGAAGCGGAAGTGCACGGGGAGAAGGCAATTCTGAAGACGGTTTCAACAACGGGGCAGGGGGTTGCCGAGGTGTGGAAGTACATCGAGAGCCTGCCACGTCGGGTAGTCGTGGCCGCTGCAGCAAGCTTTGTTATTGATCATTTGGGGATTGCTGTCGGGAGCATTGATGAAGCGCTGCGCTTCTATCAGGACGGGCTTGGCATGGGCGCGGCAATGCGCGAGACGGTGGAGAGCGAGAAGGTGCGGGTGGCGATGCTGCAGGCTGGCGAGAGCCGTCTGGAATTGCTGGAGCCAACGGATGCAACGAGTACGATTGCAAAATTTCTGGAGAAGCGCGGACCGGGCATTCACCACGTTGCACTGCGGGTGGCCGACCTCGACCTGAGCGTGGAGCGGTTGCGTTCTGGTGGGGCGCGAATCCTGAACGAAGCGCGAATTGGAGCTGGTGGGCATCGATATGTATTTGTACATCCAGCGTCCACGGGCGGCGTGCTGTTAGAACTAATTGAGGAGCATTCTTAAACTTTGAAGATCGATACTGGCATTATTGGCGGCAGCGGGCTCTATTCGATGCCCGGTTTTGAGGTGACCGAAGAGGTTGTACTCAAGACTCCGTTTGGGGATCCTTCTGATCCTTATGTGGTGGGGACGATTGCGGGCAAGCCTGTTGCGTTTTTGGCGAGGCACGGGCGGGGGCACCGGATTACGCCTACCGAGTTGAATTTTCGCGCGAACATCTGGGGCTTCAAGAAGCTGGGGGTGGAGCGAATTGTGAGCCTGTCTGCTGTGGGGAGCCTGAAAGAAGAGCATGCACCAGAGCAATTCGTATTGCCGGATCAGTTCTTTGACCGCACGATGGGACGGGTCTCGACCTTCTTTGGAGAAGGTCTGGTGGCGCATGTGAGCTTTGCTGAACCGACCTGTCACAACCTGATGGATGTAGTGCATGGTGCCTGTCAGAAGGCTGGTGTGGTGTCGAAAAAAGGTGGCACCTATCTTTGTATGGAAGGCCCGGCGTTTTCAACCAAGGCTGAGTCGAATGTGTATCGCTCTTGGGGCATGGACATCATCGGCATGACGAATCTGCAGGAAGCGAAGCTCGCGCGTGAGGCCGAGATCTGCTATGCAACGGTGGCGATGGTGACCGACTATGACTGCTGGCATGAAGATCATGATGCAGTGACTGTGGATCAGATTATTGCGACGCTGATGAAGAACGCGGAAAACGCGGCGAAGGTGATTCGACTGGCGATTGAGGCGATGCCCGCGCCGGGTGATTGTTCCTGCAAGAACGCACTGAAGAACGCCATCATCACAGACAAAAAGACAGTGCCGGCGGAGACGCTGGCAAAGCTGGAGATTATCGTTGGAAAATACTTCAGCTAGCCGTCTGGCCGAACTCATCCTCGCGAATGAGCTTGAACCAGAAGCTCTGGTGGAAGCAGTGATCGCCGAAGCGCTGGCTTCTGACGAAGGGTCTTCGGCGCTGTTCCGCGACCTGGTTGAACCGCTGGCCGACAATTTTGAATTCCGCCTTGTAAATTCGTATACTCACATATTTGCGCGCGTGATTGAGGCGGCTCTACCGGATCTGGATGCGGCTGATTTGATCGAACGCTTTATGCGGATCCGCAAGCCGCGCAAGTATTTGGGGAATCCGGAATCGGTGGAGCATGTGTTTGTGTTGTCGCGCATCACGATTGGTGCTGACATCGCGATTACGAGCCGCATCTTGCGGGCAGCATTTGTACATTTTCCAAATGCGAAGATCCACTTTGTGGGGCCGCGGAAGAACTACGAGATATTCGAGCCGGAGATCGGGCTGGAGTTGGTTGAGCTTTCTTACAAACGTACCGGAAACCTGCGCGAGCGGCTTAGCGTTTACCCGCAGTTGAAAGAAGCGCTTTCAGTCAAAGGCGCGCTGATCATCGACCCGGATAGCCGGTTGAGCCAGCTTGGACTCTTGCCGCTTGGCGAAGAAGAGAATTACTACTTCTTTGAGACGCGAAGCTGGTGGAGCGATGAAGACATGCCTCTGGGTGAGATGACCGAGCGCTGGGTGGAACAGACTTTTGATGTTCCGCTGCATGTGCCGATTGTCGCGGTTGAGGATCGGCTCGAGGGCTTTGATGTGACGCTGAGTCTGGGCGTGGGTGAAAATCCTGAGAAGTCGATACCGTGGCCGTTTGAGCCACGCCTGCTGCAGATGCTGGTGGATCGCGGGTTGCGTGTCCTTGTTGATACAGGAGCTGGCGGGGAAGAAGCAGCTCGCGTGCACCGGGCGATTGCGGAAGTGAAGCCAGGTGCGAGCGGCAGCGTTACCCCTTACTACGGGAGCTTCAAAGAGTTTGCCAGTGAGATCAACGCGAGCCAGCTCTATATTGGTTATGACTCGGCTGGCGGGCATGCTGCGTGTGCATTGGGGATACCGGGTCTGCTGCTGTTTCGTGGCTTTCCGAATGAGCGATTCATGATTCGCTGGATTCCCTGGGGGGATGGGGAGTTGGAAGTTCTTGATGCAGAAGAAATGTCGGTGGACGTTGCGCTCGATCGGGTACAAGAAGCAGTAGAGGCGGTTTTTTCGGGAGAAGGAGTGCTCGATGAGGACGATGATGAAGACTTTGATGAAGACGACCTCGAAGATGAGGATCCAGAACCCAAGCGCTGAATTATGATGGAGGTGGAGGCCTACTTATGTGGTACCCGAAGCTAGCTTTATTGATGGCGATTGCGGCGGCAGGACTGGCACAGACCTCGACTCCGCGCAAGTTGATTGCTTCTCTCGACGGCAAGGATCTTTTTGTCGCCTACTGTGCTTCTTGCCACGGCATGGACGCCATGGGCAAAGGGCCCGTGGCACCGGCACTGAAGGTGGAAGTGCCCAACCTTCGCTGGATCGAGAAGCGGCGCGGCGGCAAATTTCCCGTTCCAGAGTTGGAGAAGCTGATTCTTGGAGAAGGCGATTTGCGCGCAGCCCATGGCTCTCGCGAGATGCCCGTGTGGGGCCCAGTTTTCATGCGTGTCGAGAAGGATCAGGATATGGGGCTCGTGCGGGTCAGGCGGCTGGTTGATTATCTAAAGACGCTGCAGGCCCGTTAGTCAGAAGCTCAGGCGTAGGGCAAACTGCAATTGCCTTGGCGTATTATTCTGACGGAGCGCAGTGATGCGGCCGAAATCTCCGGCCGTGAATGAGGTGCTTGGCCCTGAGAAGACGACGCTATTGGTGAGGTTGAAGAACTCGCTGCGGAAGTCGAGGTTGAAGCGTTCCGTTAACTTGAAGCGCTTTTCGATGAGAGCGTCCCAATTCCACTGGCGAGGGTTGCGGACGTCGGGAAGAGTGCGACTGACGTTGCCGAACTGGAATTGCGGGGTGCGAAAGAAGGCGGCAGAGTTGAAATATTGAACGCCGTCGACGAGATCCACGCTGCCGAGGCCGGCTTTCTGGCCAGTTGCGTTGGGCCGCATACCGCTACCGCCACCAAAGGACGAGGAATCGTTGGGTGAGGAGACAACAACCGGGGTGCCGCTTTCGATGCTAATAAAACTGCCGATGCCCCAGCCGTTGGCGATCTGACTGAGAAACTTGTTGCTGGTTAGCTTGGGTAGGTCATAGCGGGTAGAGAGACGGACTACGTGGGGAACGTGCTGGTAGGAGAGCGAGCGATCGCATCTGTAACAGTAGTTGTTCTGGTAGCCGGGAGAAGAGCCGAGGAAGCCGCCGAGTTCGGCAGTATTGTCGATCGTCTTCGAGAAAGTGTAGGCGAAGAGGACGGCGAGGCCGCTCGAATAGCGACGTTCGACTCGGGCCTGGAGGGCGTGGTAACTGGATTGACCGACACCGACTTGAGAGCCTGCCACAGAGGTGAATTGGGGATAAGGGCGGAGGAGTTGGCCACGCTGAACGGTGGCCAGGCTGAGCGAACTGGTGGGGTCTGTGATGATGCCGAAGAAAGGATTGGGAACCGTTTGGTTGACGGCACTACCCAGGCTGGCGACGATGTCGGGGGCGAGCTGATTGTACTGTACGCTCGATGGAAGGCGATAGGCGTTGTTAGCGGCATAGCCGACTTCCGCAACCCAATTCCAGGGGAGTTGGCGCTGGACGTCGAAGCTCCATTGCAACTGGTAGGGGAGGCCCTGGGTGCGCAGTGGGCCGCTGATGCCCTGTCCAAGAAGGGTGTTGAGGCCCAGGGCGTTACCGGTGGGCTGGAGGAGGCCCGTGGGCCAAGGGTTACTGAGGTTGAAGTTGGGAGTGACGCCATCGGCCTGAGCTACGAGTGATGAGGTGTTGCGGGAGAAGCCGAGGGCCAGATCTGTGTTGGGTACGAGCGGGTGATGGAAGACTCCGATGCCGCTGCGAAGCACTGTTTTGGAGTTGAGATGGAAGGCGATGCCAAGGCGTGGGTCGAAGTTACTGCGCTCGACTAGCTGAGTGCGGCGTCCGGGGATGTCTTTGGTGCCGACGAAGCCGAGGCCACCCTTGAGCTGAAGGGTGGGGACAGTCAGTGGGACGGCGGAGTTGAGGTCCAGGAAAACGTATTGGTTCTTCGATTCTGTGCGAGGGGTTTCGATCGAATAGCGAAGGCCAGCGGTGATGGTGAGTTTGTTTGAAAGGCGCCATTCGTCCTGGAAGAACCAGGCATTGTAGTAATGCTGGTGTTCTTCGCGTGGACGGATGTTGTGGTTGACGTTGGCGACGCCGAGGAAGAGATCGGCGAGGCCGTGGCCTGAGGCAGCGGCCTGGGCCTGCGGGTTGGGGCCGCCGGTAAAGGAACCGCTGGCGCTGATGCCGAGAGGTTGTGGGTTATCAATGGAGACACGGAAGCGGCGGATGTCATAGCCGAACTTGATGGAGTGTTTGCCGAGTTGTTGCGTGGCCTTGATCTGGTATTGCAAGGTCTTTGAGACGACTGAATTGGAGGCGGTGCCCTGGGGGCCCAAGCCCGTCATGCGCCCAATGCTGAGAACAGGAAAGTAGGCTTGGCGTGGAGCCGAGGCGACGCTTGAGGGAATGCCGAGAGTGGCAGCGTCGAAGCCAAGGCTGAGGGGGATGCGGTTTGTTTCGCTCTGGTTGAGGGCGAAGAAGTGTTCGATCAGGAAAGTGGGCTTCACGCTCCAGACGTGATTGCCAGCCCAGTTGATGCCCGGAATGCGATTGGGGGTTTGTACGGGCGAGGCGAAATTATTGAAGACGCTCGGTTGTGCGTTGAGGTTTTCAAACCAGTTCCAGCGGGCGAAGACGCTGTGCTGGTTGTTGAACTGGTGGTCGACCTTGGTGTCGATGCGATCGCCGTCGAGGGAGTTGGGGGCAGAGCTGAAGAAGTTGTTGATGTTGCTGCCGCCGTCTCCACGTTGATTGGGCAGCGGATAGTATTTGAAGGAGTTGGTGGCAACCGGGCCCAGGAGACCGGAGGGGATGATGTTGCCAGCGAAAGGGTCGCGGATGTAGCGGGTGGTGCCGGCAGGGCGGGCAGGGTCAAGTCGCGTGGTGCGAGGGTCGAAGATCTGTATGAGGCTGCCGTTCTGGAGTGTGGATTGGGAGAAGTTGCCTGCGCGCTCGAGCTCTGTCGATACGGAGCCGGTGAAGGAGCCGATGCTGCGCTCTCGGAGGCCTTCGTAGGCGGCAAAAAAGAAAGTCCTGTTTTTGCCATTGTAGATTTTGGGAATGATGACAGGGCCACCGACTGTGCCGCCGAACTGGTTGCGACGGAAGGTTCGACGGGGTTGGCTAGCGCGGTTGGCATTGAAGCCATTGGAGTCGAGCACGGAGTTGCGGAGAAAGTTGTGGAGCGTGCCGTGCAGGGTGTTGGTGCCGCTGCGCATGGCGAAGCTGATCACGCCGCCACCCGTGCGGCCGAATTCCGGAGCATAAGGAGAAGTGTTGACCTTGAATTCCTGGATGGAATCGACTTGAGGCATGGCCGAGACCTGGTTGTTGTAAGTGCCCGTGTTGGATGCGCCGTCGATGAGAATCTCGTTAGTGGCACCACGGCCGCCATTGATGCGGAAGTTATTGGTTGTGGATTGCGATGCTGTATTGATGCCTGCGTTGAGCCCGCCGGTGACGCCTGGGGCAAGTGTGAGGAGCAGCATGGGGTTGCGGACGTTGAGCGGAATGGACTTGAGGAACTGATTCTCTACGACGGAGCCGCGGTCGGCATTTTGCACATTCAAAAGCGGGGCGGCAGCTTCAACGGAGATGGTTTGTTTGATCTGTCCGGTGTCGAGCTTCAATGTCACGGTGCGTTGTTGGCCTACTTCGAGGATGAGTTCATTCACTTCGGAATCGCCAAAGCCAGGGGCGCTAGCGGTGAGCTGATACTTGCCAGGAGCAACAGGAGGGAGGAAAAAGATGCCTTGGCTATTTGTGGTAGTCGATACAGAGAAGTTGGTGGCGAGATTGCGCACAGCAACTTTGGCCTTGGGAATGGAGGCACCGGAAGGGTCCAGGATGGAGCCGGAGACGACGGCATTCTGAGCGAACAAAGCGCTTCCGGTCAAAATGACTGCGAGCAAAACGAGACGCCGGTGAAGCATATGCTTGAGATTAGCCGTTTGTCGGGAAGATTCCAAGTAAATTTGAATTTTGAATGGGGCAGACAGCAGAATTCGCTTCATGGGAAGCATGGCTTTTCATTCCAATTCGGATGTAAGCTGGATTGCATGATTTCGAGCAGACGCAAGGCGATTGTGCAGGCAATCGGTGTTGGAACCTATCTGGGTGGGCAGCGTGGATTTGCAAAAGCATCGCAGCCGACAACAGCTCCCGACTTTGCGATGCCGAAGCATGCGTGCGATTGCCATACCCACATCATTGGAGATCTGAAAAATTTCCCGATGTTCGCGGGGAGGAGTTACACGCCTTCGAGCGCACTGCCGCGCGAGATGTCGGCTCTGCATCGTAGCCTGCACACGGAGCGCGTCGTGATCGTCACGCCCAGTATTTATGGGACTGATAATGCGGCTACTCTTTATGGTCTGAAGGCGCGAAGGGGGACTTCAAAGGGTATCGCGGTGATCGACGAAAAGACGACCGAAGCTCAACTGGACGAGATGGGGAAGGCGGGTTTTTGCGGCATTCGGTTGAATCTCGCGACAGGGGCGAGTGTCGATGCGCCAGTGGCCCGGCGGCGTCTTGAGCTTGCCATTGAGCGCATGAAAGGGCGCGGCTGGCATATCCAGATCTTTGCGAGTCTCGGGTTGATTGCGAGCGTCCAGGATTTGATTCTCGCTGCACCAGTGCCGATCGTGATCGATCATGTTGCGGGTGCGTTGCCATCGAAGGGTGTTTCGCAGGCAGGATTTGATGGGCTCGTTGCAGGCGTGCGAGCGGGCAAGGTCTATGTGAAAGTGACTCATCGATTCATCCCCTCCGGCAAGCCGCCGGACTATGCAGATGGCCTGCCTTTGGCCCAGGCTTTGATCGAAGCGAATCCAGATCGAATTCTCTGGGGGACGGATTGGCCGCATACCAATTCTGATCCGCATCCCGGACGCAAAGCTACTGACGTGTCGTCTTTCCTGGCGATTGACGATGGGGGGATGCTGAATCGCTTTGCTCGCTGGGTGGGCAATGCCGCGTTGCTCGAGAAGATCCTGGTTGATAATCCGCAAAGGCTCTATCAGTTCTAGGTTATGATTCCGGCTATGCTCCGCCGCGATTTTGTGAAAACTTCGGCACCTTTGTTTGTGCCAGCTGCCGCCCTGGGCTATCAGGGAAAAGTGTCTGCCAGCAGGCGAATCACCGTAGGAGTGATTGGTACGGGGAACCAGGGCACTGGTGACATGAAGAACTTTCTGCGCGAGCAACGCGTACAGGTGGTTGCCGTTTGTGATCTGAACCGCATGTCGCCCGGATACTGGGATGGCGGCATTGCGGGGCGGGACCCGGCGCGGAGTTTTGTGGAATGGCACTATGGGCGGGACAAGCGGAGTGGAGTCTATAAGGGTTGTGCCGCGTACGAAGATTATCGTGATGTACTGCGGCGTCCTGACATTGATGCGGTGTTGATTGCAGTGCCCGATCACTGGCATTCGATCCCTGTGATTCAGGCGGCCAAGGCGGGTAAAGACATCTACGGCGAGAAACCATTGGCGCTGACGATTGCCGAGGGACGTGCGATGTCAGATGCGGTGCGTGACAACAAGCGTGTTTTCCAATGCGGGAGTCAGCAACGATCTGATGTGCGTTTTCGCAAGGCTTGCGAGATTGTGCGTAATGGGCGGATTGGAAAGTTGCATACGGTGTTGTGTGGCTTGCCAGGGGGAACGCCGGACTTTGGACGCACGCAAGACCGGCAGGATCCGGAGCCAGTTCCGGAGGGTTTCAATTACGACATGTGGCTTGGTCCGGCTCCCGAGGCACCGTATGCTCCGGGACGCTGCCATGTGAATTTTCGCTGGATTCTGGATTATTCTGGCGGGCAGATTACGGATTGGGGTGGACACCATCCGGACATCGCGCATTGGGGAATGGGGATGGAATTGTCGGGGCCGGTTGCGATTCGCAATGGGCAGGCAACCTGGGCCAAAGAGAAGCTATGGAATACGGCGACTGACTTCCAGTTTGAGGCGATGTACGCGAATGACGTGAAGATGATTTATTCGAGTCGTGTGCGCGGCGGGGTTACGTTTCAGGGAAGCGAAGGCTGGGTTTGGGTGAATCGGGGAAGCATTGAAGCGAGTCCGATGTCGCTGCTCGATTATGAGCCGGGTCCGAATGAGATACAACTTTACCGGAGTGCCAATCACACGGCGAATTTTATTGACTGCGTGATCTCGCGCAAGGAGACAGTCGCTCCGATTGAGCATGCGCATCGGTCGATTACCGTAGCGCATCTGGGGAATATCAGCTTGCGGCTGGGGAGAGACTTGCGTTGGGATCCGAAGACAGAGCGTTTTCTCAATGATGAAAAGGCGAATGAGATGCTGTCGAGGCCGATGCGGAAGGCCTGGGGGATGTAATTTTTTCATGACGATCTTCTGGAAGGTGATACAATTTTCACAATTCGGTAGTACTCCCGAAAATTAAGGAATCCACAACATGATGCTCAAACGCCTTTCGATTCTACTACTTGCTTCACTCACGTCTGTTTGGTCTCAGACAACCTCCACCACAATCCTTGGAACCGTCCTTGATGGCTCTGGATCCTCGGTTGCGGGTGCAAAAATCACACTTCTGAATACTCGAACCGGTATTAAGGCCGAAACCACTTCGACCTCTTCCGGCGACTACACTTTTCCTCTCATTAGCATCGGTGAATACACGGTGAGCGCTGAAATGAGCGGCTTCAAATCTGCAGCACGAAATGGCGTGCTAGTGCAGATCAACGAAAAAGTACGTGTGGATTTCAAGATGGAAGTCGGTCAGGTGAGCGAGAAAATTCAGGTTACAGCGGAGGCCGCCCAACTCAAAACGGATGAAGCATCGCTCGGTAATGTTGTGGAGCAACGTCGCCTTGTCGAACTGCCCGTGAACGGTCGCAATGTCGGCAACCTGGCAGTGCTGCAGCCGGGCGTCATGTTTGGGGCACGCGGCGGTTTGGATGGACAGGTTGCCGACATTGCGACCGTTCACGGGCAGTTCGACAAGGCGACGTTGCTCCACAACATTACCGAGCGATGCTTCATCCGTTTTGAGTTGGGC
>JANXLY010000407.1 GCA_025354885.1 Acidobacteriota bacterium
CCAGCCTGCACGACTGGAATGGATTGGGCTTGGGTTCGGTCGCATGGGAAACCAATACGTTCTGTAGATTTTACCAAATCCATGTTCCAGAGTGACGGCGCATGCGGAAGTTATGCGCCTCCGTTGATGCTGGCAAAGCAAGTTCCGGGTTGCCGACCATTGGGAGCGATATCAACCGGGAGGGTACAATCAGACGACATGCTGCGAATGGTTTGGCTTATTCTTGCCGTTGTTGTTGCGTTGGTTCTGGCCTGGCCCAGCGGAGGCACCGGCTCTTCGTTCGATGACGCGTTAACCAAGTGGAAATCCGGACACCGGCCCGGCGTCGCGGCCGCAATTGTTCGGGAAGGACGGGTCGTATACCAACGGACCTTAGGATACGCGGACTTGAAAGCGAACGTGCCGGTCCGGGGCGACACTCGGTTTCTCGTAGGTTCTATTTCGAAGCAGTTCACAGCAACTGCGGTCCTGATGCTGGCGCAGGACGGGCGACTCCGGTTGGATGACGCAGCATCGCGTTTTGTGACAGAACTCCCGGCATCGGCACGCGCCATCACCATTCGCCAGTTACTGAGCCATACGGGCGGTCTGCCCGATCATGAGGAACTCCTGGCCGGCAAGATCGAGCGTGACTTCTTTGTCGCTTCCGCAGCCTCACGTAGGCAACCGTTTACCCTTCGGGACGTGTTTGGCGTCCTCGGCCGGGTACCCGGTTTGCATTTTGAGCCGGGAGACAGGTGGGAGTACAGCAACACAGGTTATCTAGTGCTCGGGCAGGTGGTCGAGCGGGCCTGTGATTGCTCGTACGCCGAGTTTTTGAGCCGTCGAATCTTCGGGCCCTTGAAGATGAGAGACTCGCTCGTAATTCCCCAGCCGCCTGCCACCATCGCCAGAATGGCTTCAGCCTACACATGGGCACGGGGCGAATGGATAAACATCTCCTACAGTCCGCTCAACTTCATGGTGGGACACGATGGGGTTGTAAGCACCATTCAGGACATGACCCGCTGGGCGACCGCTATCGGAAAAGAGGGGATCCTATCAGCCGAATCGCATTCGGGGATGTTCCAGACGAGTTCCACCAACGACGGCAAGCCGACCAACTATGGATTCGGATGGCGGATAGATAACCTGGATGGCAAGCGGGTCTCTCAACACGAAGGCTGCTGGTCTGGATTCCGAAACGGCATAGTGCTGTCCGCCGATGCCCGCCTCAGCGCCATCGTTCTGACGAATGCAGCAGATAACGACAAGTTCTGGAATTGCGAAGAAGGCCTGAACCTCGCCCGGGAACTTTTACGGCGCGGGATGCTCGGGAAGAACTGAGCGCTCCCATCCGGCTGACCGGTCGGCAACGCGGGTGGACTTCTCAGGAAAACATCTAAAGATTACCAGGTCTCTTTCGTACCCACCGGCGAATCGCCCTCCAGCCGGACGAAGGCAACCTCCATCGTACCGATCCAATGCTCCGTCAACCCGCCAGCAGCCGTGCTGTGTTTTTCCAACTCCGGGTGTGTCACGGCGCATCCGGAAATGATCCGCGTAGGTTGGAGACGCCGCGAGCCAGTTACGCGTGGCCGACCATTCTGGAGTAGGCGGCTTCTGTCATAATCAGGGGCACTGAAATGCGATTGCGTGCGGCAGCCAGAGTCGTCTTCGCCATCGGGGCCTTCCTCGCCGTGCCGACCGTTGCGCTTGCGCAGGTGAAGGTCATCATCTCTGGAGGCTTTGCGCCCGCCTATCGGGAGCTTCTCCCGGAGTTCGAGCGGACGACCGGCATCTCGGTGACCACTGCATCGGGTGCGTCGCAAGGAACCGGGCCGGATACTATCGGGGCCATGCTTGGTCGCGGTGAGTTGGCCGATGTGGTGATCCTGAATCGGCAAGGACTCACCGTACTCACCGCAGACGACAAGATCATTGCCGGGACTGATGTCAATCTGGCTGAGACTTTCATCGGCATGGCTGTGCGCGCTGGAAGTCCCAAGCCGGATATCAGCACAGTCGAGGCCTTCAGACAGACACTACTACGCGCGAAGAAGGTCGCGGTGCCAGGCAGTGCCGCCCCGGGGTTCACCGAGGTCCTTCGTCGGCTCGGCATCTCGGGTGAAATCGAGGTAGAGATCCCCAGTCGCGGGACGGAGTCCGTCGCCATGGTCGCCCGTGGCGTTGTTCAGCTTTCGATTCAACCCGTTAGCGAGATTCTGCACATGCCTGGCGTCGAATTTGCCGGAACGCTCCCGACGGAACTCCAGCATCGGACAGTTTATGCCGCCGCCATCGTCGCTGGTTCGAAACAAGCTGAAGCCTCCAGGCGGCTAATCGCATTTTTTTCATCGGATGCCGCCACAGCGGCGATCGAGAGAAGCGGCATGGAGCCATCAAGACGGCGATAGCCGGGCTGCCACGCGAGCCTGTGAGGACAGGGAAGGCGGCGCGTTTCCGGATTGCTGCTGAATCACGGCGCATCCAGAAATGATCCGCGTGGTTGGGGACGCCACGAGCAAGTTGCGCGTGGAAGATCATCCGCGAGTAGAGGCGACTCCAGTTGGCTTTGGGCGAAGCAACTGGTGGAAGCTTTCGATGGATCGGTGTTCTATACTAGCGCCATGCCCAATTCCGAAGATGCCAGAGGCGGTCGCCGAGACTTTCTTTCTAATGCAGCGGCCATAGCAGTTTCTGCCCCGGCTGCGCTGGCTGCAGCACCGGCCCCAGCGCAGGAATCCGCCGCGTCCGCGAAGGTGGAAGTTCAAACGACGGAACGCCCGGGCGCCGACTTTATGATCGACGTTTTCAAAGCCCTCGGATTTGAGTATGTGTGCGCGAATCCCGGCTCTGCGTTTCGAGGCATTCAGGAATCTGTCGTGAACTACGGCGGCAATGCGAAGCCGGAATTTATTACCTGCCTCCACGAAGAATCCTCGGTGGCCATGGGGCACGGCTACTTCAAGGTGGAAGGCAAACCGATGTTGGTGTTTGCGCACGGTACCGTGGGACTTCAGCATGCTTCGATGGCGATTTACAATGCGTTTTGTGATCGCGTGCCTGTCTTCGTCGTACTCGGAAACAATCTGAATGCGGCCACAAGGCGATCAAACGTCGACTGGGTTCACAGCGTGCAGGATGCACCTTCGCTAGTGAGGGACTTCACCAAGTTTGACGATTCCCCTGTATCGCTCGAGCAATTCGCGGAGTCGTCCGTACGGGCCTACAAAATAGCGATGACCTCTCCGTCGGCACCCGTGGTGCTCGTCGCTGATGCCGACCTGGCCGAAACTCCCATCGTGGGACGAACGGATCTTACTGTACCCAAGCTCAGTTTCACCTCCCCGCCCTCGGGGGACTCGGCCGCGGTCGCCGAACTGGCCGGCATGCTCATGGAGTCGCAGAATCCGGTGATCGTGGCCGGCCGCTATGCGCGCACGCCCAATGGGATGGCTCACCTGATTGAACTTGCGGAACTACTGCAGTCGCCCGTGGTGGATCTCGGAATGCGGATGAATTTCCCCAATCGGCACCGACTCAACGTGTCTGCCAATTCGCGCGCGCTGGTTCAGAACGCGGACTTGATTCTGGGTCTGGAGGTGCCTGACTTCCATGGCCTGGTGAATCGCATCAGTCGTCAACTCGAATACTCGTCCCAGCTCATGACCAAGGCGAAGTTGGCCACCATCTCATCTGGCGACCGCCTTGCCAAGAGTAACTTTCAGGACTTTCAGCGTTACCAAGCGGTTGACCTCGACCTGGCGGCGGATGCCGAAGCGACACTGCCGTTGCTGGTGGAGGCCGTCAAGAAGAGGATGAA
The DNA here is from genome assembly GCA_025354885.1 of Acidobacteriota bacterium. Taxonomy (GTDB): domain Bacteria; phylum Acidobacteriota; class Terriglobia; order Bryobacterales; family Bryobacteraceae; genus Bryobacter. Next base: position 3,806 of record JANXLY010000407.1, read on the forward strand.
CGGGGACAAGCGGCGGGCCTTTGATGCTCGCGGCGCGAAGATCGGGCAACAGCATGCGGCCATCTGGGACAAGGCGCGTCTTGATGCCTCTTTTGCCTGGGAGGCTTCTCCCGTCAGCACGGCGCGGATGTGCGCGGAATTGTGGGCGCAGATCAGGAATGAAGACTGGAGTCTGGTGAACGCATCCAGCAATTTTGTGAGCAACTGGCCCTTGCGACTTTGGAATTTTGACAAGCCATACCGGCACATCGGGAGTTCCGGCGGCGCAGGGATGGGATACGGCGCACCTGCCGCAGTGGGGGCTGCGCTGGCCAATAAAAAATATGGTCGGTTCAGCGTTAACATCCAGACGGACGGCGACCTGATGTACGCTCCCGGCGTGCTCTGGACGGCAGCGCATCATCGCATTCCGCTGCTGACGATCATGCACAACAATCGCGCGTATCACCAGGAACTGATGGAGTTGCAGATTGCCGCCAACCAGCATAATCGCGGGATTGAGCGCGCGCACATTGGAACGACCATCGATGATCCGAATATTAATTACGCAAAGCTGGCGGAGAGTATGGGAATGATGGGCATCGGGCCCATTGAGAATCCTGCGGACCTGGCTCCCGCCATTCGCCGTGCTGTTGAGACGGTTAAGCGGGGAGAGCCCGTATTGATCGATGTTGTGACCCAGCCGCGCTAAGGAGATCCCGCTATGAATCTATCCATCATGAGTCTGCTCGCTCTGACGTTTTTGGTGCTTCCTTTGGCGGGGCAGTCTGCCGCAAAGGCAGGCAATGCGGAGAGCGGAAAGAAGATTTACGCCGCAGTGGGGTGTTACCAGTGCCATGGACTGCAAGGTCAAGGCGGCTCGGCAGCGCCTGTCGGATCCTATGGACCTCGTCTCGCTCCTGTGAAACTTCCGGTTGTGGCAATCCGTGCCTACTTGCGTCATCCGAGCGGGAATATGCCGCCCTACACCGCCAAGGTGCTATCGGACGCGCAGATCGACGACATCTTCGCCTTTCTGAAGACCATTCCTGCGGCGCCGCCAGTCAAAGATATTCCACTGCTGAATCCTTAGTCGACTCCATTGGTTGCGGTGGCAGGTGCGAGCCCAAGGCCATCGTGTGCATGAGTATTGACAAACTCTCACATTAGATATAGTCTATTCTTCATGGATGCCGAAGCGATTCAGCAGTTGTTGGTCGGCAGCGGGTTGCGCTGCACTCCGCAGCGCTACGCCGTGATGGCACTCTTGGCAGAAGACAATCGGCATCCCACGGCTGCTGAAATTTTTGAAGCCGTGAATCGGCTGGATCCGCGCTCTTCGCGGGCCACTACCTATAACAATCTGCGGGATCTGGTGCAGGCTGGTCTGGTGCGTGAAGTAGCTATCGAGGGTCGCGCGGCGCGATACGATGCGACAGGCATGCGACATCACCACTTCATCTGCGACAAGTGCGGCAATGTTGAGGACATCGATTGGTACGAGGTGCCGAAGCCGGCATCCGTGTCTCTCGACAAGCGGATTGTTCGTGAGTGCGAAGTCATTTTTCGGGGACTCTGTTCCAAGTGCGCTCCACGGCGTACTTCGCGTTGAGTATCGCTGGTGTGTGGACGTGAAAATCAAGATGAGTTCGAAGTTCGTCACAGTTAATTAATTCATACAAAGGAAGATAAACAAATGGAGAGTAATTTCAGCACAAGAGTGGGGGCGCCTGAAGCTGCCAATGCGGAGCAAGAGTTGCCAAAGTGCCCATTCTCAAACGGCGTTCGTCCACATGCAAAGGCCGGTGCCCTAACAAACGCAGACTGGTGGCCCAATCAGCTGAACCTCAAGATCCTGCACCAAAACTCTCCGTTGGCCGACCCGATGGACGAGGGCTTTGACTACGCCAAGGAGTTCAAGAGTCTTGATTTGCATGCCGTGATCGCGGATCTTCATACGCTGATGACGACATCGCAGGACTGGTGGCCTGCGGACTACGGCCACTACGGTCCATTCTTTGTCCGTATGGCGTGGCATAGCGCAGGCACGTACCGTATCGCTGACGGGCGAGGTGGCGGTGGTGCTGGAGCGCTGAGATTTGCTCCGCTCAACAGTTGGCCGGATAACGGGAACCTCGACAAGGCGCGTCGGCTGCTGTGGCCGATCAAGCAAAAGTACGGCCGGAAAATTTCCTGGGCCGACCTGATGATTCTTACAGGTAACGTTGCGCTGGAATCGATGGGATTGAAGACTTTCGGATTCGCCGGCGGTCGGGCAGACATCTGGGAACCAGAAGAGAACATTTACTGGGGACCTGAGGGCAAGTGGCTGGCGGACGAGCGCTACAAGGGGGACCGTCAGCTAGACAATCCTCTCGGTGCAGTTCAGATGGGACTGATCTATGTGAATCCGGAAGGGCCCAATGGCAAACCGGATCCGCTGGCTGCGGCCGTGGATATCCGAGAGACCTTCGCCCGAATGGCGATGGATGACGAGGAGACCGTTGCGCTGATCGCCGGCGGACACACGTTTGGCAAGGCCCATGGTGCTGCGGATCCGGGGAAGTATGTGGGCCCTGAACCCGAGGGTGCCGAAATCGAAGAGCAAGGTCTGGGATGGAAGAATACCTTTGGGAGCGGCGCAGGTGCCCACGCGATCACCAGCGGACTCGAAGGGGCGTGGACCAGCAACCCGGTGAAGTGGGACAACGACTACTTCAACAACTTG
>JANXLY010000419.1 GCA_025354885.1 Acidobacteriota bacterium
TTCCACATTCCCACCGCGCCGACGACGATGCCCCCCTTGCTACCGAAAAAACCAACTCAAAAACCATCGAAAGGAGCCCAAAAATCACAGCCAGCCCAACTTCACCCCTTCAGGCTCATTCTTGGATTAGAAAATGCTCTGGCGTCAGACTGCGATAAATTAATGGCAGGTAATGTATCTGTGAAATCTGCGATCTCTGTTGCGACACTGTCTGCGTTAATTGTTCTTGGGCTGGTTGGCCAGAATCAAGCAGCGCCTCAAGCTGCGGCTGAAGTTGAATTTGAACGTGATGTTCAACCTATCCTGAAGCGCTCCTGCGCGGGCTGCCACGGTGCCACACAGCAGTTGGGTGGACTGCGACTCGATGCGAGATCGACTACTTTTAGCGGTGGTGTGTCAGGGCCGAGCGTGAAGCCTAATCATGCAGTGGATTCGCCGCTGTACATTCGAGTGTCTGGAACGGGAGATCAAGCGCGGATGCCGATGGGTGGCAAAGCGCTGCCTACCGAGCAGATCGCAATTTTGAAACGCTGGATTGACGAAGGTGCCAAGTGGCCTGAAGGCATAGGGGCAAATGTTGTCGACGTGAAAAAGCACTGGGCATTTGTCCCGCCGGTGCGACCAGCTTTACCTACCGTGTCCATGCAGACGTGGGTAAAGAATCCGATTGATGCATTTGTGCTGGCCAAGCTGGATGCCGAGAAGTTGCAGCCGAGTGGCGAGGCAGATCGCATCACGTTGTTGCGCCGTTTGTCGCTTGATCTGATTGGCCTGCCTCCCACTGTGAGTGAGGTAGACAGCTTCCTGGCAGACAAGTCGAAAAACGCCTATGAAAAGCAGGTGGATCGACTGCTTGCCTCGCCACACTATGGCGAGCGCTGGGGTCGGAATTGGCTGGATGCGGCGCGCTATGCAGATTCTGACGGCTACGAAAAAGACAAGACAAGGCAGGTCTGGTTTTATCGCGACTATGTGATCAACGCGCTGAACAAAGACCTTCCATACAGCCGTTTCATCACGGAACAGCTTGCCGGTGATCTGCTTCCGAATCCGACACAAGAACAACTGGTTGCTACCGGGTTCTTGCGCAACTCGATGATTAACGAAGAAGGTGGAGTGGACCCGGAGCAGTTCCGGATGGAAGCTATGTATGATCGCATTGATGCGGTCGGCAAGTCCGTGCTCGGGCTAACACTCGCCTGTGCTCAATGCCACAATCACAAATTTGATCCACTGCGGCAGGAAGAATATTACCGGATCTTTGCGTTTCTCAACAACACGAACGAATCGACAGCGGCAGTCTACACGCCTCAGCAGCAGATGCAGCGGGCCAGCATCTTTGAAAAGGTAAAAGCGATTGAGCTGGATTTGCAGCATCGAAATCCGAACTGGCTCGAGCAGATGACGCTGTGGGAGTCGAAGGGTCGACAGGTTACGAATTGGGAAGTTGTAAGGCCTGTAGTCGATGATATTTCCTCGGGTGGTCAGCGTTACATCCTACAGAGCGATGAATCTATGATCGGTGCTGGCTATGCGCCAACCAAGCATCGTGCGAAGCTCACCATCAAGCCCGATACGAAATCCATCGCGTCATTCCGTCTTGAGCTGATGAATGATCCGAACCTCCCGCTGGGCGGTCCCGGACGTTCGATCTATGGAACTGGAGCATTGACGGAATTCGAAGTCGAGATAGAGCGGCCTGGGCAAGAAAAGGCAGAAAAGCTAAAAATTGCCAGCGCCAGCGCTGATATCAATCTGCCGGAACGGGAGCTCGACAAGCTGTATTTCGACAAGACGGAGAAGCGCCGCGTGACTGGGCCTATTGAATTTGCGATCGACGGCAAGGATGAGACTGCCTGGGGACATGATGCCGGGCCCACCCTGCGCAATCTGCCTCGCAAAGCTGTTTTCAATCTCGCTGCCCCCATCAACAACAGCGATGGCAAGACCGTAATCAACGTTTACCTGAGCCAGAAGCATGGCGGCTGGAATAGCGATGACAATCAGAACCAGAATCTGGGTCGAGTACGCCTTTCAGTGAGCGATGATGCAAGAACCATTGCCGATCCGGCACCAATGAAAGTGCGAGAGATCTTAAATGCGCCCGCAGAGCAGCGGACGCCGCAGCAAGTGCAAGCAGTCTTCGCGTATTGGCGGACTACTGTGCCTGCCTGGAGCGAAGCGAATGCGCAGATTGATGATCTGTACAAGAGTCTTCCTGCCGGGTCTTCTCAACTTGTTCTCAGCTCTCGAGATCAGATGCGAACTACGAGCGTGCTCGAACGCGGAGATTTTCTCAAGCCCAAAAAAGCTGTCACTCCAGGTGTACCCGCCTTCCTGAATCCGTTGCCCAACGATGCCGGTGACACGCGTCTGGACTTTGCGAAGTGGCTGACGGCCCGCAATGCTCCCACCACGGCGCGGGCCTACGTGAATCGTGTATGGCAGAGCTACTTCTCTACTGGCATTGTGGAAACGAGTGAAGATCTTGGCAGGCAATCGAGCGCTCCGTCTCATCCGGAACTTCTCGATTGGCTGGCTGTCGAGTTTATGGATTCAGGCTGGAGCATGAAGAAGTTGCACCGCGTCATCGTGACTTCGAGCACGTATCGTCAATCTTCCAAAGTGTCTGCCGAGCTTTTGGCCAAAGACCCGAACAACAGACTGCTCGCCCGTGGCCCGCGATTTCGCGTCGAGGGTGAAATTGTTCGCGACATTACTTTGGCGGCAAGTGGATTGTTGAACGAAAAAGTTGGTGGGCCAAGCGTCTTCCCGCCTGCACCAGATTTTCTATTTCTACCCCCTTCCAGCTATGGCCCCAAGACATGGGCCGAAGAAAAAGGCAACGAGCGTTATCGGCGGGCGCTCTACACTTTCCGCTATCGCAGTGTTCCCTATCCCGTGCTGACCAACTTTGACACACCGAACGGAGATGTTTCCTGTGTACGCCGCCCCCGATCCAACACGCCTCTTCAAGCGCTTACTACTTTGAATGAGCCGCTGTTTCTTGAAGCCGCGAAAGCGCTAGCGGGCAAGACTTTGAAAGAAGGTGGCAAGACCGATGCGGAGCGAATTACTTATGCATTCCGGAGAACACTTTCACGCAAGCCTCAGACTGCGGAGCTCACGGAGCTCAAAGCATTTCTCGACAAGCAGGCGGCACGGAATCTGCCTGCGGAGCAAGCGTGGACAGCGCTTGCTCGCGTCATCCTGAACCTCGACGAAGCAATCACAAAGGAATAGTGACCCCAATGCAAGACAAACTTTCTATCGCGCGACGCTGGTTCATGAAGGATTGCGGGGTTGGCCTCGGAGCGCTTGCCATGCGTGGACTTGCGGAAGGTGCAACGGTACCGAACAACAGTCCGCTTGCGCCCAAACAACCACACTTCAAGGCCAAAGCCAAGCGAGTGATCTATCTCTTCATGGCCGGGGCTCCCAGTCATTTGGAACTCTTTGACAACAAGCCGCAGCTTGCGAAGTTTGATGGCACATTGCCGCCGCCCGAGCTGTTGAAGGGCTATCGTGCCGCCTTCATCAATCCCAACTCAAAGCTGCTGGGTCCGAAGTTTAAGTTTGCAAAGTATGGCCAGAGTGGCGCTGAGCTCAGCGAATTGTTACCACACCTCGCAAAAGTAGTGGATGACATCGCCATCGTGAAATCGATGAACACAGATGCGTTCAATCACGCGCCTGGTCAGTTGCTGATGAACACCGGCAGCATGATTTTCGGGCGCCCCAGTTTTGGAGCCTGGACGACTTATGGGCTGGGCAGTGAGGCAGAAGATCTGCCGGCGTTTGTTGTGTTTTCCACCGGCAAAAAAGGCCCTTCGGGAGGTAACTCATGCTGGGGCTCCGGCTTCCTGCCGACGGTGCATCAGGGCGTGCAATTCCGCGCTTCTGGTGACCCTGTGCTTTATCTCTCAAACCCCGAGGGCGTCGACGCGCAACTTCAGAGAGAATCACTGGATTCGATTCGGCGGCTGAATCAAATGAAGCTCGATGATGTGGGTGATCCCGAAATCGCTACGCGCATCAATTCTTATGAGATGGCTTTCAAGATGCAAACGAGCGCTCCCGACCTGATGGACATCTCAAAAGAGCCGCAGCATATCCTCGATATGTATGGCGCCGTGCCGGGCAAGCCGTCCTTTGCCAACTGTCTTCTGCTGGCACGTCGCATGGCAGAGCGGGGGGTGCGCTTCACGCAAATTTTCCATGAAGCGTGGGACCAGCATGGGGCTCTAGTGAAAGACATCACGCAGAATTGCAAAGATACGGACCAAGCTTGCGCGGCGCTCATTACGGACCTCAAGCAGCGCGGAATGCTCGATGACACGCTTGTTGTGTGGGGTGGTGAATTTGGCCGCACACCAATGACGCAGGGCGGTACGGACGGTCGTGACCATCATCCGAATGCATTCACTATGTGGATGGCTGGCGGCGGCATCAAGCCGGGACTGGTAATGGGACAGACCGATGAGCTGGGCTTCAATGTGACCGAAGACAAAGTGCATGTGCACGACTTGCATGCCACGCTAATGCACCTGCTGGGTTTTGATCACACCAAGCTCACCTATCGTTCGCAAGGCCGTAACTTCCGCCTCACGGATGTTCACGGCCAAGTTGTGGAAAAATTGTTAGCCTGATTTATTTGACGACGTCGATACTGGCGAAAGTTCTCTCGCCCGTGCGCATTTCGTTGACGAGCTTGCCTTTCCCATCCACTTCTACAAGCCGTCTTCCGGTGTAGTCGACGATGAGAATATTCCCGTTTGGCAGAATCGTCATGCCAGATGCCCAGCCGAATTGAAGGTCCATTTTTATGCCTGCAATGGAGCGAACGATCGCGCCTGCAGGTGTTACTTCTACTACTTCGCCGGGGTCACTAATGCTGATCAGGGTGTTTCCGTTTGGTAAGCGGATGGCCTGGTAGGCGCGCCGCTGCTCTCCGTTGGGAGCTTGCCATTGCCAAATGATTTTGCCAGCCTGATCCACTTCAATGATCTTGGCGATGGCCTCCTCAGCAATTAGAGTCGTTCCTTTGTCTGTGCGGTTGCTGTGGCGCATCCGCATGTTGGCAAGATTGAGTGATTCGTATTTCCAGACTATTTTCTTGTCGGGTGAAACTTCAATTACTCGACCGAGCCGGGCGTCACCAATCAGCGTATTGCCGTTCGCAAGCCGCTGGGCACTTAAAGGATGCTCCAGGCCAACGCCGTAACTCCAGACTTCCTGCTGCTTATCATCGATTTCGACGACACGCTTTTCCGGAGCGATGGTAAACAAGGCGTGGCCGTTTGGCAGACTTTGCACATCGTGTCCGCGGCCATTCTTCTTGGACCAATAGATCTTGCCCGAAGGCCAATCCATCGAAATGATTTCGCCCTTCATACCATGGTCTGAGAGCAGAAGCCTGGTCTGCGGCGGGTTTGACTTGAGGTAGCGATCCAGGAAAGCAATCGAGAGGACTTCTGCCCGTTCGGCATCCGCGCCCTTCAGGCCATGACCGGCACCTGAAAAGGATTCGAGCTCTGCTTCGACCCCGGCATTCAAGAGGCGGTCCGTTAGCATCACGCTGTGCTCGAAAGCAACATAGGCATCCTTGGTGCCGTGCAAAGAGAGGGTGGGTGCAGCATTAGGGGTGACCCAGTTGAGCGGGCTTGCCTTCTGATGGATTTTGCGGTTTTGGTCGAGATGGCCGCCAAGCCACAAGGGCAGCACTTGAGCAGCATCAACACTCTTTGAATAACTTTGCGTGAAGTCCGTCGGGCCATAGTAGTTGATGACGCACTGCACTTTACTTGAGAATTCGCGGTTAGGCCCGGTTCCTTCAAACTCTGCAACATCTGCGGTGAGCCCGAGCATCAGAACCAAATGCCCCCCGGCACTGCCACCCCAGGCACCAATGCGATCGGGGTCGATTCCGTATTTAGAAGCATTCGCGCGCAAGAATCGGACTGCTGCTTTTGCATCCTCCAGACTGGACGGAAACTGGTTCTTGGGAGCTAGCCGGTAGCTTGCGGTTGCGGCCACATAACCGCGCTCTGCGAGTCTTGCAGCTTGCGCGAGATAGCTCTGTCTTGTGCCGGCGCGAAAGCCTCCTCCATGAATCAGTAGAACTGCGGGCGACGCCCCAGTTTGATTCTTCGGACGGACGATATCCATCTCCATTTTTCCGCCGACATTGGAATATTCAATGTTTCCAGTCCAGGTAACGCCTGCCGGCATTTGGGGTGGAGCTGGGGTTTGGGCGAACGCGGCACAGCCGATCAGAAGGAACAATAAGATGCTACGAGACATGACCGGGAGCATATCACTTCTGCGATGCTTGAAGCATGAGCAAGATCGACTGGAACTATCACCGTCAGGGCTGAACAAGCTGTGGCAAGACGCAGGAGTTTCTTGCGCGCACCAAGACAGAAGTCGCTGAGCAGTCCGATGCGAAGAAGAAACCGCTTGGGCGGGATGAGGCCTTAACGCTTCTCAAGCAGGTTAACGAGGTACATGCCGCCAAGGGGAAAAAGGTGTTGCACTTCGACCTGCGCCAAGCGAACCTCGATGATGTACTTGCTGTGGTTCTTGGACCGACCGGCAATTTGAGGGCACCAACTTTCCGCAAGGGAAAGACGCTGGTTGTGGGGTTTGACGAAGCCACTTATCGCGAAGTGCTCAGCTAGCAAATCCTGGGTAGTTGCTCGCCGAGCGGCATGGGAATGATGCGTGTACCGCCGATCGAAGTCCGGGAAGTGAGCAAACCGGGGTTCTGATCGCTGATGCTTCCGATGCGAGCAGCGTCTTGCCCGTTTGGATGATTTCGCATCGCAGCCAGCACTTGGTTGGCAGCTTCAGCAGCAACGATAGCAATCAATTTCCCTTCGTTGGCAACATGCAGAGGATCGAGGCCCAGTAATTCGCAAGCGGATTGAACTTGCTCTTTGATTGGCACTGCGGTTTCTTCAATGGTTATACCTACGCGACTGCTGCGAGCGATTTCATTTAATGAAGCAGCCAGACCACCCCTAGTTGATCGTTCTGTTGATAGCTATAGAATTCCAGCCTCATCCATTTTGTACTTCCAGCGAAAGATCACGGGGTCGGCATTGACCTCGGCAAAGTAGAGATGGATGCGGTCAACCAGTTCCTGTTTGCTGGCGACGCGAATGCCGCGAAGCATGGTTCGGGCCAACTTG
>JANXLY010000028.1 GCA_025354885.1 Acidobacteriota bacterium
GTCCCCGAACCCCTGGGATTTATCGCTTTCGGGCCGGAATGGTTGGCCCTACACTGGAAAGACTCGAACGGAAGACAGGGCTCCGCAGCGATGCGACCCGAGCGCCGCTTCGAGGGCTGGAATGACAAGGGACGGCTTCCAAGCCGAGGCCGCCCCAACTCTTAATTCAGACCCGTCGCAGATTAGCTTATTGAAAGCCAAAAATGGTCTTGACAATGGGGTCCACTTTTAAAGATCAACGAAAAATAACCCGCTACTCCCCCTTCTTCTGCGTAAACTCCGTCACCCAGTCGATAAAGCTCTTGTACCAGAGCAGGCTATTCTGCGGCTTCAAAATCCAGTGCCCCTCATCCGGAAACAGCACCATCTTCGAAGGCACTTTCTGCAACTGCAACCCCGTAAACAACTGCATCCCTTGTCCCACCGGCACTCGATAATCAAGCTCCCCATGCAACACCAGCGTCGGCGTCTTAAAGTCCTTCACAAAATAGCTCGGGCTCCACTTTGCATAAGTCTCCGGCTGATCCCATGGCATCCCCTTGAACTCCCAGTTCACAAACCACAATTCTTCCGTCTCCCCTGCCATCGATCGCAAATCATAAACACCGGCATGGCTCACAAACGCCTTAAACCGGTTCGTATGTCCAAGCATCCAATTCACCATGTAGCCGCCATAGCTCCCACCTGCCGCCGCAAAACGCTCCTTGTCTGCCCAAGCCTCACTCTCCACCTTGTCCACCACAGCCATAATGTCTTCGTAAACTTTTCCGCCCCAATCATCACTAATCTCATCCGTAAACTTTTGCCCATAACCCGTTGACCCGCGAGGATTTGGCATCACAACAACAAACCCTGCATTCGCAAACACTTGCGGATTCCAACGGTAACTCCAGCTCTGTCCCCACGCCCCTTGTGGCCCTCCATGAATCAGAAACAGCACCGGATATTTCTTCTTCGCATCAAAGCCAAACGGCTTCAAAACAAAACTATGCACCTTCGCTTTCTCAGCCCCATCCACATAAAACTCTTCAAACGCCGGTGCTTCATATTCTGCCAGCAAAGCATCATTCAACTTCGTCAGTGCAACCGGAGTTGATCGCGAAGCAGCCTTATAAATCTCGATCGGCTTCGATCCCGAGTGCTCTGTATAGATCATCGTCTTCCCGTCCGGCGTAAACTGCACATCGTCCAGATGAGACGCACCAGACACCACCGTCTGAGACCCGCCACCCGCCACCGGCGTCAACTGCAGCGTCACCCGTCCACGGTCTTCAATCGTATAGAACAAGCGCTTCGAGTCACCAGCCCAGGCAATCGAACCCACGGCCCGATCCAGTCCCTCGGTCAGCAAAGTTGCTACTCCAGTCGCCCGCTCCATCACCACCAGTCGCCACTTGTCGCTCTCAAATCCTGCCTTCGCCTGCGCACGATACGCCAGATACTTTCCATCCGGTGAATACAACGGAGATAAGTCCGCAGCCACATTCACAGTGATCTTCTTCGCTTCGCCGCCACCCATCGGCACCACAAACAACTCGCTGTTGGTCGACGTCGCCTGCACCTCATCCGTATTCATCGCAAAGCAAAGCTCCGCACCATCGGGCGAGATCGAATAATCGTCAGGCCCGCCCAGCGAAAATGGCGGCACATCATACGGTCCCGGCGTCAGATCCTTTACCTTCCCGCCACCCACACCAACTACAAACAGATGATTCCGCCGCTTGCCCTGATACTCGGTCCAGTGGCGGTAAAGCAACCCCGTATAAACTCGCGCCTTCGTCTTCGAAGCCGCCTCCGCCGCCATCCGCTTCTTGTTGCAATCCTCATCCGCACAATCCGGATACACGCTCGATTGAAAAACAATATTCTTCCCGTCCGGGCTCACCAGCAACCCGCCTGCCTCAGTCGCAATCGTGGTCACCTGTTTCGCCGCACTCCCGTCCGGATCCATCGTCCACACTTGCGAACTCCCCCCTCGATTCGATACCCACGCAATCCGCTTCGAGTCCGGTGTCCACTTCGGCCGCTCGTTCACGCTACCTTCGCTTGTAATCTGCTTCGGCACCCCCCCATCCAGTGCCACAACATAGATGTGCCGCGTCGAAGTATTCTTCTCGACATCAAACGTTCGCACGGTAAAAGCAACGGTCTTCCCGTCCGGTGAAAGTGCAGCTTCGCCAATCCTCTGGATCTTCCAGATCGCCTCGGCATCCAGCATCTTCTTTTGGCCAAACAAAAACGGGCTTGCAGCGAGCAATACAAATAGCAGGTGAGAACGCATCAAACCCATTCTAGCTCCCGTCAGGCCCATGCTAAAATGAAGTCTTACGCAATGATTAGGGCATATCGCGGCATCGTGCCAAAGATCGCCTCGTCCTGCTACATCGACCCCAGCGCACAAGTGATCGGTAACGTCGTGATCGGCGAACGCTCAAGCGTGTGGCCGCTGGTAACGATTCGGGGCGACGTGCATCACATCCACATCGGAGAAGAGTCTAACGTTCAGGACAACAGCACCCTGCACGTAGAAGGCCCCAGCTTTCCACTTCTAATCGGCAACCGCGTCACCGTCGGCCATCAGGTTTGCCTCCACGGCTGCACCATAGAAGATGACGCCCTCATCGGCATTGGCGCAATCGTCCTTAACGGCGCTCACATCGGCAAAGGCGCAATCGTCGCCGCTGGTACCCTCGTTCCCGAAGGCATGCAAATCCCCGCAAACATGCTCGCAATGGGCGTCCCCGCCAAGATCCGTCGCGCTGTTACGCCTGAAGAATCAGAACGCTTCCGTGTCAACGCCCAGCACTATGTTGATGCTCGCGCCATCTATCGTGAGGAACCTTCGTGATCAAAGCCGTAAAGGGCACCCGCGACATTCTTCCTCCTTCAATCTCTGTCTGGAACCAGGTTGAACTCGTCTCCCGCGCTGTCTTCAACTCTTACAATTTTCAGGAAATTCGCACTCCGATCTTTGAAGAAACCGCGCTCTTCTCTCGTGGCGTAGGCGAAGAAACCGACATAGTCACCAAGGAGATGTACACCTTCAAGGATCGTGACGATTCAAGTCTCACCCTGCGTCCTGAAAACACCGCCAGCGTCATCCGCGCCTACATCGAACACCGTCTCGATCAGATTCCCGGCCTTCAAAAACTCTTCTACATCGGTCCAATGTTTCGTCGCGAACGTCCCCAAAAAGGCCGCTACCGGCAGTTCTCGCAAATTGGTGCTGAAGTCATCGGCAGCGATTCTCCCAGCGTCGACGCAGAAGTCATCGAGATGGTCTGCACGCTTCTTGATACCTGCGGCGTCTCCGGCTACAAGCTCATGATCAACAGCGTCGGCACTCCCCAGTCCCGACCCGCTTTCGTTCAAGCAATTCGCGAGCAACTCCTGCCAGTCCAGGATCAGTTGAGCATCGATTCACAGCGCCGCCTCGAAACAAACCCGCTGCGCATCCTCGATTCCAAAGCCCCCGAAGACCAGCCATACATCGACTCGCTTCCATCTATCCACGACTATCTCGACGAAGATTCGCGGACTCACTTCGCCCGTGTCCGCGAATACCTCGAAGACCGTGGCATCGCTTACACTGTCAATCCGCGCATGGTTCGCGGCCTCGATTACTACACCCGCACCACCTTCGAAATCGTTCACGAAGCTGCCCTCGGGTCCCAGAATTCTATACTCGGTGGGGGCCGCTACGATGGCCTCGCCGAGAGTCTTGGCAGTCGCGTTGCCGCACCCGGCATCGGCTTCTCCATTGGTGAAGACCGCCTTGTGATGACGGTCGAAGAAGCTCACCCCGGCAAGTACGGGCATACTCTCGACCTCTTCATCGCCCCCATGGACGAAACCAGCTTTCGTCATTCGAGCCTAATCGCCCGCGATCTCCGGCGCGACGGCATCGTTGTCGAACTCGCCGCCGCCGGCAAGCTCAAACGTTCCATGGAACTTGCCAGCAAGCTCAGCGCTCGCTTCGCCCTGTTGGTCGGCGAATCCGAAGTCGCCAGCCAACTCTACAGCTTAAAAAATATGAAGACCGGAGAGCAGATCTCCGTTCCACGGGAAGACTTGAAGAAACACATATGTCAGAAGATTTGAAGCTCGACTTTTTAGGTGACCTCCAGCGCACTCACGATTGTGGTGCCATCGGCCTTGCCAACCAGGGCCAGCGTGTCCTGCTCATGGGCTGGGTCCACCGCCGACGCGATCTCGGTGCTCTGATCTTCATCCATCTGCGAGACCGCGCCGGTGTCTCCCAGTGCGTCTTCCGCGTGGATGAGCATTCTGCCGTCCATGCACGCGCCGAACAGATCCGCCCGGAGTACGTTGTTGCCGTCGAAGGCATCGTCGAAAAGCGCACCGAAGACACCATCAATCCCAACCTCCCGACAGGCGAAGTCGAAGTGGTCGTCGACAAGCTCTGGATCCTCAACGAATCTAAGCCCGCCCCCTTCCCGATGGAAGAAGAAGGCAACATCAGCGAAGAAGCCCGCCTCAAATATCGCTTCGTCGATCTGCGCCGTCCCCGCATGCAGCACAACATTATGCTGCGCTCCAAGGTCGCCCTCGCCGCCCGCAAAGCCATGTACGATTCCGGCTTCCTCGAAATCGAAACCCCCTTCATGACGAAGTCCACGCCAGAAGGCTCCCGCGACTTCCTCGTTCCTTCGCGCATGACTCCCGGTAGCTTCTACGCGCTCCCGCAGAGCCCGCAGATCTTCAAGCAATTGCTCATGATCGCCGGCTTCGACAAGTACTTTCAAATCGTCCGCTGCTTCCGTGACGAAGACCTCCGCGCCGACCGTCAACCCGAGTTCACTCAGATCGACATCGAGATGAGCTTCCCCCAACAGGAAACGATCTTCACAACCGTTGAGAAACTCGTCCTCGCCATCTTCGCGGAAGCCGGCTTCAACATTACTGCGCCATTTCTCCGCCTCACCCACAAGCAGGCAATCGAACAATACGGCATCGACAAACCCGACCTCCGCGTCCCCCCGCTCGTGAACGTCACCGACCTTTTCATCGGTCAGGGCCTCGGCACAGAAGGCCTCCCCATGGTCGCCATCACCATCCCCAAACTCCAGCTCTCTCGCAAAGAGCGTGACGACGCTAAATCCTTCGGTGTCGAAAAGGGTCTACGTGTTCTCGACGATCTGAAGCGTCTCGACCGCGACATGCCAGAAGCCATGGCCGAAGTCCGCAAGCGCACCGGCGCAACCGATGAAGACACCCTCATGATCGCCGCCTGGCCATCCGAACCAACCGGCCATCGTCCTTCAGACACCGTCTATCTCGCCGCTGGTCAACTCCGCCTCCATCTCGCGCAGAAATTCAACGACCGCCACAATCTACTCGACCCCAAAGACCTCCGCCTCCTCTGGGTCACTGATTTTCCAATGTTCGAATGGGATGCCGAAGAAGAGCGTTGGCAGGCCTCGCACCACCCCTTCACTTCTCCCTTTGACGAAGACCTCGACAAGCTCGAATCCGATCCCGCCAGTGTCCGCTCCAAGGCCTACGATCTTGTGATCAGCGGCGTCGAAATCGCTTCCGGTTCGATCCGTATCCATCGCCGCGACATCCAGTCCAAGATCTTCTCCGCGATTGGCTTCTCCATGGAAGAAGCTAAGTTCCGCTTCGGCTTCCTCCTCGACGCGCTCGAATACGGCGCACCGCCACACGGTGGCATCGCTCTCGGTTTTGATCGTCTCATCATGATGCTCGCAGGCGAAACCAGCATCCGCGACGTAATCCCGTTCCCCAAGACCTCCAAGGGCACCGACCTCATGTGCGAAGCCCCCAGCACAGTCCCCGACAAGAACCTCCGCGAACTGGGAATCCAGCTCCGCGTCAAAGCCTGACAATCTAATTAAGGGGACAAGCCAGCCGCGTAAACTGCCCAACCCGCTCAGCTAGCTTGACGAAACACTCATGGCACGGATCATAAAAGTGCACGGTGACAGAACCTCTAAATCGAACCGGGGAAAGCCAGACTTTGGAATTCTTGGCATCCTCCGCCGAGTGGCCCTCATAGCGGCTCTGGCCGGGGCTGTGTGCTCCTTGGCCTTGATGCTCCTCCAGGCCGTCGCCAGAGTTCACTCATCCTCATAGGACTCTTCACAATCTGGGTGCTCTCGCCGTTCGTGGCCCTCGTTTGCGCCCATGTGCTTTCGAAGCGATGGGCAGCTCTTACCCGAACCACGCTCTATGGGGTGATGTTGCTTCTCACGCTGAGCTCTTTGGCCAGCTATGGATATGTCGCCTTGGGGCCGCTTAGGCCGCAGCCCTCTTTCGTATTCCTTGTTGTGCCTCTAGCTTCATGGCTGCTGATCGCGATTGTTCTCCCTATGGCCGCGTTTATCTCCGGCAGTCGGACAAAGCGCTGAGCCCCATGACGAAAGGATGACGGTGGAACCGGAAGTGGCACCAGGCTTTTGCGAACCTCAGCGCCTTCGGCACATCATGCCAGGGACGATCACAGTCCCCGACAAGACCCTCCGCGAGATTGCATTGGCCCTATGGGTACTGAGAGTACTATATTCTGAAAATGAGTTTGTGGCCTCAAAGTCCGCCTCATGATGTATACTCACGCTAGGATTTGGCAAAATTCAACGACTTCCTTGCGAAGCGTTTACTAGGAGTTTTATGAAAAAGATCAATACCCGCAACCTACTGCTGATGTGCGCAGGGCTAATATCGGTTGGCTTTCTTGCAAACGTTGCTTCGGCGACTCACTCATGGGGTGGCTACCATTGGGCCCGCACAGCTAACCCGTTTGCACTCAAACTTGGTAACAATCTCTCCAGCGCGGATTGGACTTCTCACTTGAGCGCCACTTCTTTGGATTGGAATTCAGGCAATACACCTTTGATCACCGCCATCGTCGCCGGCACATCCAACAAACGTTGCTCCATGGTCTCCGGAACCACGCAGGTGTGCAATGGCACTTACGGTAACAATGGTTGGCTGGGCTTGGCAAGCATCAACATTACGGGCGGCGTTCACATCACGCAAGGTTCGGCAAAGATGAACGACACCTACTTCAACACCAGCACTTATAACAATCCAAACGAACGGCGACACGTCATGTGCCAGGAAATTGCTCATACCTTCGGGCTCGACCATCAATCGACCGATGGCTCGTCGCAGAACTCCTGCATGGACTATTTCTCAAACACGGGTGCCAACGCCGGCAGCAACCTCAGCACAAAGCCCAACCAGCACGATTTCGATGAATTGAACCTCATATACGCTCACTTGGACACCACAACCACCGTTTTGGCGACCGCAGCTTCCTCTTCGGCCAACGACATCGGTGACGATCCCAATAGCTGGGGCATGTTGATCAGCCAATCAGGCAATGGAAGGTCCTCCACCTACGAAAACACCAACCGGGATGGTTCGAAAACAGTCACCCATGTTTTCTGGACGCTCGAAGCGGCAGCCAAATGCCCGTCTTGCGATCATCGTTTCGAAGGTCACTAAACTAGCCACCACTAAATCCTCATTCTAAGAAGGTTCCAGGTTTAGAAAGACCTGGGACCTTTTTGTGCTTTGGCCATTTAATTGCACTGTGGGGATTGACATTGTCCACGTCATCGTATTTGCTTGTATCGAAAGGGCTTCCCCATGCTAAGAATGAAACTTTTACGCTCCTGCTTACTCGCTGTGTCGATTTTGCATAGCGCCGCGCTATTTGCCGAAGGTCCGGAAGGCGTTCGACTTACCGGAAAAATCGAAACGCTCCCCGCCGGCGGTGTCGTTGGCTCCTGGAAAGTGGCGGGGCGAACGGTACAAGTCACAGCTCAAACCAAAATCGAACTAGAAAGCGGACCAGCCACCGTCGGAGCTTGCGTCGATGTGAAGGGGAATGAGGGCAACGCCAACACGATCAACGCCACGTCGATTTCTACCCGTCCTCCATCCAAGTGCAGTGCCGTCGAGCCCGCCAATTCAATAGAAATTTTTGGTCCGGTGACTCAACTTCCCGCTTCCGGTTTGATTGGAGACTGGCGCGTAGCCGGTTCGCTTGTCAGGGTGACGGCTCAGACGAAAATCGATCAGGACGGAGGTCCTGTGACCCTCGGTTCCTGTGCAGAAGTGAAGGGCACTCGGAACGCCGATAATTCGCTTACGGCGTCTCAAATCGAGGTGAGCTCCGGATCCTCCGGCTGCCACCAGGACAACCAAGGTCCGGAGAAAGACCAGATGGAATTCCGCGGAACCATTCAAAGTGCTCCCGCCCCAGGCTCTCAAATCTGGATGATTTCCGGTCGAAAAGTTCTAGTCAATACAGCCACCAGAATCAGCCCTTCAGGACGCACTTTAGCTGCTAACCTCTGCGTGGACGTCAAAGGCCGACTACAGACCGACAATTCGATCACAGCTTCCGACATTCAGATTCTCGGCACTGGCGTCTGCACAAATGGATTAGACCGTCAGTCTGACGTCTCCTTCTTCGGCACCATCATGGTTCTCCCTTCTGGAACTTTGATCGGGAAATGGACCGTCGCGACACTGGTTGTTACCGTTACGTCCGAGACACGCATTGAGTCGGAACACACAACCCCAGTCGTTGGCGTTTGCGTCGAAGTCAAAGGCGACTTTGCAGCCGGCAATACAGTCGCCGCTACACGCATTGAAACCAAACCCGCCTCTTTCTGTCAGCAGCCTGCCGCCGCTTACCGCTTTGAAGGAACCGTAGAGTCATCCCCTATCACAGGCGTCGCCGGCACCTGGAAAATCGGTGGCCGCACGGTGCTGGCAGATGCTGCAACAGTCCTCGATGTCTCCAAAGGCGCAATTGCTTTGGGTGCTTGTGTCGCGGTAACTGGCGCATTGCAGCCGGACACTTCAGTTCGCGCTGCACGCATTGAAGTGCTCTCCACCAGCGGTACCTGTATCTTCTCAGGTGGTGTCGTCAGCGCTGGCAACTTATCTGGTTCGGCTGTCTCGGCTGGTGAGATCATCTCTGTTTTTGGCAACCACATCGGTCCGGCCACTACATTTCCTTTGGAGATTGTAAACGGACAGGTCAGCAGCAGGCTTGCCAACACGCAAGTCTTGTTTGACGGCACTCCCGCCACATTACTCTTCGTTTCTCAGGGCCAAATCAACGCCATTGTGCCCTGCAACGTAGCTGGCAAGACCACCGTGAAAGTGCAGGTGGAATCAAATGGAGCCTGGACCAACGTCCTTACGCTTCCCGTCCAGGAGAGTACTCCGTCCATCTTCACTCTGGCGAGCAGTGGTGTCGGCCCCGGCGCAATTCTCAACACCAATTACTCACTCAACAACGCAGCAAACGCTACGCCTAGGGGCGGTACTGCCATCCTCTTCGGCACAGGCGAAGGTGCAACCAACCCTGCCTGCTCTACGGGAGCGATCACTTCTCTCGTAGGTCCTTTCCCCGTCCCTACCTCCACTGTAACCGTCGAGGTTGGAGGCAAACCTGCATCGGTCATTTACGCCGGTGGCGCTCCAGGCCTGGTGCGCGGAGTCGTGCAGGTAAACTTCACCCTCGCGGCCGACACTCCCGTAGGTCCCGCCATCCCGGTACTTGTGAAGATCGGCACCAGAGCCAGCCAGCTAGGCGTCACCATGGCAGTCAAGTAGACGCTGAACAGGGCCGCTAAGCACTCGCTCAGCGGCCCTGTTCTATTGCCCGCACTTCATCAATTAAGCCGGCTTCTTTTCCATCTTCTCCATCTTGTCTTTCTCCATCTTGTCCATCTTTTTCTTCTTGGATCCCTTCTTCTCCATCTTCTCCATTTTGTCCATTTTTTCCATCTTGTCTTTCTTCTCCATCTTGTCTTGCGCAAAGGCAGAAACAGACAGGGCAAGGGCAGCAACGAGTGCAATATTCTTCAGCATAATTAGATTCCTTTTCTTCGATTAAAGACCGGCGTACCAGTCATACCCGCGTTCCGCCCAATAATCTTTCGGGCGCTCGGGGCTAAAGCGGATGCTCCCCACTCGCTTGATATTCTTGATCCCGTATTTCACCGGAATCACCAAACGCAGCGGAGCGCCATGTTCAGGAGTAAGCGGTTGCCCGTTCATCTCCCAGGCCAGCAGCGTCTGCGGGTGCAGCGCGCTTTCAAGATCCAGCCCGACGTAATACGACTCATCAGGCGTCATCAAACTCACATACTCAGGCGCATTCGGTGGAGCAATGTGGCGGAGTGGAGTACCAGTCCAATGAACCACTTCGCTCCATCCTTCAACGCACATCAGCTCGGTCGTCATCTCAACCCGAGGCAACGCTTTCACCTCTTGGATACTCATGTTTCGAGTCGCAACACCAGGAGCTTCAATCTTCAAATTCCAATCCACAACTTCCTCATCCAGTCCCACACCGCCATTCTCTTTCGGCTCTCGCGCTTTGTCCCGCGCAAAGGTCGGTGCCAGTCGCCCCTCTCCCAATAGCTTCCGCGTCACACGCTCGTTGAATTCGTGCGGCGATATCTTAAGCAGTTGCGACAAGCCACCTATCACCGCCGCTCCAGCCAGTCCAAATTTCAAAAACGATCTGCGATTGCTATTCATGACCTGTCACCATTGCCCGAAAATTCGGCCACCCTGCTTTGATCACCTGTCCAACATGCATAAAGAAAAACCCCACATAGCCAACCGTCAGCGCAAAATGGATGAACCTCGCAGCCGTATAGCCTCCCAGCGCTTGCGTGATAAACGAAAGCTGGATCGGTCGGTAAATCGCCATTCCACTCAGCAAAGACCCCAGCCCCATCAACACCACACCTGTATAAGCAATCTGCTGAGCCGCATTGAACTTCGCCACTGGCAGTGGCTCTTTACGAATCCCAAGATCATGCAACACCACTTGAAAAGCCTGCATCAAAGCACCCTTACCCGGCACCAGTTCCCGCCACTCCCCACTCACGATCGTGTAGGCCACATAACAAATGCCATTCAGTGCAAACAGCCACATCAAAAGAAAGTGATAGCTCATCCCCTCTGACAGTCGAAAAGCAACATGCGTTCGCTCATAAAACCATTCTGGAAACGTATAGATGGTGTCGTTTGCCCAGTAAATCAGCAACCCGCTCCAGATCATGAGGCTCAGGATTGGAAAGTTCAGCCAGTGAAACCACCGTATCGCCAGCGGATGTTTTGCCTTACCGGCATGTGTGTCAGGAATTTGTTGTGTCATCAAGCGGTCCTTTCAGAGTCCACTTCTCCACACAACCACAAAAAGTCACGCGCCGAAATAATTAAGGTCTTTTTCTTCTTTGGGCAAACAACCATTGTGGAAAGCTCGCTGCCTGATAAGCACGATCCCAACTGTTGTGGCCCACTCCCTCATACTCCGAATACTGCACTTCATTCCCCACCGCCTTCAGTGCCTCTACCATCTGTCTCGATTGTTCCACCGGCACTGTCTTGTCCGCATCCCCGTGATGCACCCAAATCGGCAATTCAGTTCCCAACTTCTTTGCCGCCTCTCCAAATCCAACCGTCTCAATCCCCTCCCACGAAGCCGTACTCGTCGTCGACTTCTCGATACGCCCACACACCGGCGCAAGCGCCGCAAATCGCTCCCGCTCCCGCATCGCCAGATACCACGCCCCGGCTCCTCCCTTCGACAATCCAGTCAAATACACGCGGTCCACATCGCAAGAGTATTCCTCCAAAGTTGCATCCAGTGCCGAAAGTGCCAAGCCCTGCCATTTCGGGTCCACCCACGGCCGCTCCAGAACGGATTGCGGCATCACCATCAATGCCGGAAAACGCTCCGGATACAATCGCACCGCCTGCGGCAATCCCACCGCCGTCTGCTTCACTCCATCCGTCCCCGATTCCCCCGACCCATGCAAAAACAGAATCACCGGCCACTTCGCCTGTCGCGAATAATTCGCCGGTACATACACCGCATAAGGGCTCCTGCCATTCCTGTTCAAAAATCCAGACTCTATTTTATCGGGCATCACTTCCACTCACTTTCTAACAAAGGGCCGTCTCCATATCTTATTGGGTCCGGCCCTCAATTGCTCAGGCAGCTTTCGGCCTCCGTTCTTTTTCTTCCCGGATCGTCTTCATCTCAAAGAACTGCCCACGCCTGCGCCAGGCAAAGTTCTTCTGTTTCTTGGCATGCATATTCGAAACTCTCAACCCTGCCTTCAGCTTCGCCAACTGCGCCGCATCACCGCCGGCTTTCTGCAGCTTCAACGCTTCCTTCTCGTAAATGAAGGCACTCGTTTCAAAAAGCCTCGAATGCCACAGTGCAATCACAACCTGATTGCACAGACAATGTTCTTCTGGCGTATCAGGCCCCAGTCTCGTCCGCAGCTTCGCGTATAGCCGGGTAAAACGCTCAATCTGAATCTGCGTTACCTCAGTCCGGCTAGGCGGCAGGAGCATATTCATTGCGCATCTCCTCAACAATTCCCGCTTCTCCTTCACGCATCCGCCGCAAGTTCCGCCTCAATCCGGAAATCTGCTTCTTCTGCTGATCTACCTCTGCCTGAAATCGCTTGATCGAATCAATCGTCACCGGCATCTTCGGCGATTCCGCCTCGATCGAATTCTTCACTGCATATAGCTTCGTACGCACTTTCTCATAACGTCTGCGCATCCACGATGCAATCACGATGCGTTCAAAAATCTCGTCTTCATTCTCATTGCCGGGGCGATATTCCAGCCTCAATTGGTTGGCAAGCTCCAGTAGCTCGTTGCGTTCCTCCATCGGATAGAGAATGTGGTCGGGAAGGGAATTGTGGTTCATGGGAATCTCCTGTGTCATCTAAAGTTTGATTTCCGCGCCGCGTTCCTGCGGTGCCTGTGTCTCGGCATGCAACGATTCCGAATACACTCTCGTGTTGCGCTTCAGTTCCTGCAATTTCTCAGTAAGTTTCCTGAGATTTTTGCGAAACATGCTTTGCCGCTCCAGCGGCAATTCATCGAGCTTTCGTGTGGGAACAGACCTCGCAAAGTCGATCAGATATTCGCAACGGCGTTGTTGGTAGATCGTCTTGGCGAGCTTGTTGGCGATGGCCTCGGTAATCGGATTCGAGGGCTTAAATCGTTTGCTGACCTCCTCTTGAATCAAGAGGAGTTCCTGGGTGGGTGGCATTGCTTGTTGTCCTGAAATGAAATTGGGTGGAAGGCTTTGGTCTCTGTGACCTAACCTTCCACCCGAGTAAAGTATGCACACCTCGCTCCGTGTCTTAATCTAGTTCAGCCAACGAATTGTTGAAAACAAACCAAATATAAAGTTCATTTTGTTGTGAATGCGTTTTGATTTAATCTAAATCTGAGAATTTATCTCCCTCCCGCACACTCTTACCTTGTGCTCCGCCTCCTCCTCTTCCTCGCTCTTCTGATTCCCGCCAATGCCACAGTCGCCGAAGACGCTCGCATCACCAATAAAATCAAAACCAAACTCTCCCTCTCCAAGCTCCGCTCAGATTCGCTCCAGTACAAAGTCCACGACGGCATCGTCGAATGGTCCGGCACCGTTCACATCCCCCAGCGCAAAGGCGTTGCCACCCGCATGGCCAAATCTGCAGGAGCCAGCCGCGTAGTCAACCGCATCGTCGTTCAATCCTCAGCCAAATCTTCCAATCCCAAATCCGCGCCACGCCAGGTCACCGTTCGAACTCCCGCCCGCTAGCGCCCTCTACTCAGTGCTAGTCTGCAAGGACGTGGAAGAACGCAACTTTTCTCGCCCCCTCCTCGCCTGGATCGCTTTGCTTCCTCTTTTGATCCTCGTCTTCTACCCCGCCTTCAATGGCCCCTTTCTGCTCGACGACTCCAGCGCCATCCAGTCCAACGCCGATATCCGCCACATCTCTATCGATAATCTGGTGCTCATTGTCCGGGGCCACGGAAATGTTCGCGCCGTCGATCACCACCCCGTCTCTGCGCTTTCTTTCATGCTCGATTATCAATGGGCCGGCGTCGACCCCTTCGGTTATCGAATCTCCAATCTCTTCTATCTCTGGTGTGCCGCCGGTGCCGTGCTCTTCCTTTTCCTCACCATCTGGCCCATTTACCAGCGCCAGCAAGGCTTCACCCCAAACCGCGTTCACACCCTTTCCATCGCCGCCGCCATCATGGCTCTCTGGGCAGTCCATCCCCTCGCCACTATGCCAGTCAACTACATCACAGGCCGCCAGGAAACTCTGCTCGTCCTCTTCTACGTTTTCTCCATTGCCGCTTTCCTCCGTGGCTGGCTCCTCCTCTGTTGCCTTTCCGCCTACGCCGCATTCCTCTGCAAAGAAGTCGCCGTCACTCTCCCAGGTGCAATCTTCCTCGTCGACTGGGCCACAAACCAGACCACCATCCTTCAGACCTTCCGCAATCGCCTCCGCTTCTACGCAACACTCACCCTCTCCTGGCTCGCCATTTGCTTTTATCATCTCGGTGGCGGCCGTCGTCGCGAGATCTTCGCCGACGGTATGCCTCTCGCCACAAGCTTCGGCTATTTCAAAGCCCAGTGCGCGGTGATCGTCTCTTACGTCTCCAAGTTCTTCCTGCCCGTCAAACTCCAGTTCTACCCATACATCCGCCCCGTGGAATCGTGGTCAGAATGGGTGCCCGCCTTGCTCGCCATCCTCCTTTATACAGGGCTTGCCGTTTATGCTCTCCGTAAGTCCCGTTGGCTCGCAATCACCCTGATTTTCCCCCTACTCGTCCTCTCTCCCACCTCATCCGTGCTCCCCATCCCCTTTGAGCCCGCAATGGAATACCGCATGTTCCTTCCCAGCCTCAGCTTCGTCGCCCTCATCGTCATTGCCATCTGGCGCTTCGCCCCTCAGCTCTGGCTTCGCGCCGCAATCATTACCGCAATTCTGATCCCTCTAGCCACCCTCAGTCATCTCCGTTCCCGCGATTACGCCACTGCCCTTCTTCTCTACGAACATGACGCGGAAGTCGATCCTCGCAGCCTCAATGCCCTCGAAGGCCTCGCCGGGATTTACAAAGACCTCCAGATGATGGACCGCGCCACTGCCTCTGCCTGGAAACTCGTCGATTGGAGCATGGCCTCGAACAGTCAGGAACATGTCGCCCGTGGCTTCAATCACCTGGGACTCATTGAGGTCGAGAGACGCAACTTTCCCGCCGCAAAAGATTTCTTCGAGCGCGCCATCAAAATCAATGGCAACTGGCAGGCAAAGCTCAATCTGGCAACCACGCACGTCGAGCTCAATGAACTTCCCCAAGCCGAAAAACTGCTCAATGAGTACCTCGGCCACGCCCCCGATAGCTCTGACGCCCTCACCATGCTCTATGAAACGAAGCTCTCTCAGAAGAACTTCGACGATGCTGAAAAAACTCTCAACCACCTGCTTGCTCTTTATCCCGAACGAAAAGATCTCGAAAATCAGAGCATACGCATCCTCAAGCTCAAACGCAAAGCCGCAGAAGCCATCCCGGCCCGCTAAACCTGCTTCGGCTCCGGATGCACATACGGTGCGCGATAAGGCCGCCGCAACATCCGCGTGGCCTCAGCATCATTAGTCACAATCATCTTCGCCGCATCATAAGACAAGGTCCGCCCCAGCTTCATCGAAAGATTCGCCAGGATACAAGAAGCAGTTGAAATATGCCCCTGCTCGATATCCGCAACCGGCTTCGAGCGCTTGTCAATCGCCGCCAGCAGATCCCTCATGTGCCCGCGTATCGCCGGTGCCACATGCTTCTCCAGATCCACTTCGGTCTTGTCTTCCGGATATTGTTCCAGCTCGTAGGTCACGTCCTTATGGACTGGCTGTTCTCCACGTCCCATCGGCACATAATCGTAGCCCTGAACACTTGCCTTCAGCGTCCCTTTATCGCCGTAAAAAGTCGCCCCCCACGGGTACTTTGCATCCGGCGCAGCACCCCACGATCGATGTGTCCAGATCACTCTCACATTCCCAAAATCAAAGCTCGCTTCTTGCGTATCTGGAATATTCGCCTTTGAAGCCTTGTCCACCAAAATGCCGCCCGTTGACGACACACTCTTCGGCCAACCCAGGCCCATCATCCAGCGCACCATGTCCAGCATATGCACGCACATATCGCCCATGATTCCGTTGCCGTACTCTTGAAACGCCCGCCAGCTCCGCGGATGCACCAGCGAGTTATAAGGACGCATCGGCGCTGGCCCCGTCCATGCTTCATAATCCAGGTTTGCCGGAGGAGCGGAATCCGGAGGATTCTGCGTCGCTCTCATATGGTAGTAACAGTAAATTTCTACCATCCCGATATTCCCCAGCTTCCCGCTGTCGAGATACCGTTCCTTTGCTTCAATCAGGTGTGGCGTCGACCTCCGCTGCGTCCCGATCTGCACTACTCGCTTATACTTTCTTGCTGCCGCCAGCATCGCTTCGCCTTCAATCACATCGAGTGATATCGGCTTCTGCATATACATATCAACCCCGGCCTTTGCCGCCTCAATCATGGGCAGCGCGTGCCAGTGATCCGGCGTCGCAATCTCAACCAGGTCCAGATCCTTCTCCGCCAGCATCTTCCGGTAATCCGTAAACAGCTTCGGCCGTTTCTTCGATACCTGACGCGACGCAATCAGATCCGCTGCTTTCTCAAGCATCACCTTGTCCACATCGCAGATCGAAACTACTTCAACGGGCGCGATCTGCACCAGCCTTAGCAAATCCGATTTTCCATACCACCCGGACCCGATCATCCCCACTCGCCTCTTCTTCTGCACATCAAAGGTCTGGGCGGATAAATCATAGGCCATCGAAGCGGCCGTTGCGGAGATAAAGTTGCGACGTAGCATAAGGTTCTTCAAATCAGCCTATCAGTCCGCGAAGCATCGCGCTGAGACCCCGTTCATATCCACCCTTGGCACCGCTTGCCCCAAACTTCCCAGCCCCTTCCAGCGCAACATAGCCATGCAAAAAGGACCACAACCCGACCGCCGCCGCCGTATCGTCTCGATTTCCTGTTACCTGTCCCACTCCGTCGAGAATCAATTGCCACAATGCCTTCCCCGCAACCTGCGTGTCGCTCGCTGTTCGCCTCGCCGCCACAAGTTGGTACAGCGCAGCATTTTCATGCGCAAATGCAACATAAGCATCCGCCATCGCCCGCAACCGCACTTGTCCCTTCTTCCGTCCCGCTGCAACCGTCATCGCCTCAAACAGAGCCCGCGCCGCCACTTCACCCAGCGCCTCCTCTATCGCCCCCTTATCCCGGTAGTGGTGATAAAGGCTGGACGCCCTCACTCCTAAAGCCAGCCCAATCGATCGCATCGACAGCGCATCCCACCCTTCCGCCTCAACAATATCCACCGCTACTTTCAAAATAGCGTCCGCACCGGTTTTCGCAGGGAATGACATATCGAACAGTGTACGCCTTGACAAGGCAAAAATAAAGCCACACACTGTTAGTTATGATGACGAACACCGTTCACCTTACTGAAAGCAACTTTACCGAATTTAACTTGTGGCTCCGCGCCGAAGCCCTCATCTCACTCGCAGCAGCCATGGCCGTTTTCTCAAGCCAGGCAGGAAACTGGCTCTATTTCGCTGCCCTATTCTTCACCCCGGACTTCTCCATGCTCGGCTACCTCGGCGGCAACCGCCTCGGCGCATTCACTTACAACCTTTTCCACAATTACACCATTGCCGGATTCTGACTGCTCGTGGCCTTTGTCTCCGGAAATTGGCATCCCCTTTACTTGATCTGGCCCGCCCATATCGCATTTGATCGTCTCTTCGGTTATGGCCTAAAGTCCAACGAAGGTTTCAAAATCACCCATCTGGGCACTCTCTGATCCTGCCCCCGCCTCAAACAACAAAAAAGGGGGCCGCCTTTCGGCAGCCCCCTTTTTCAAGGCGTTACTACTTTACTGGAGGAGTTTTCTTCTCTTCCATTTTCTTCTCACCCGATTTCTTGTGTTTGCCCTTCTTGTGAGTCTCCGTCTTGGTTGGAGCCTGATTCGTGGCCGGCGGTGTCACGCTCTGCGCGAACACGGAGCTCATGGCCAATAGTGCGGTTGCAATGGTTAGTTTCATTTTGTTTTGGAAAACCTCTCTGTTTCATGAGACGCTGTCTCCTCAAAATTCAGGTAAAACCTCCGCAGGCTAATTTTCACTACCTGAGCAGGGCATCTACCTTAGAATCTTTTCAAATCTTCACGTAACGATCAATTGCGCCACCCGTACTCTACTTGACGCTGCTTTCCATGCTGCGCCCGCTAGTGTCAGTTACTGAGGAGAGTCCATCATGAGCAAACCAACCGATCTGGTACAGGGAACTGTCGACCTCCTCCTCCTCAAAGTCATTGCCCTCGAACCGATGCATGGCTGGGCCATCGAGGGTGTAAAAAGGATTGTGTAAACGATGTTGACGGGAAGTGGGAGGAACATCAATGGCAATCGACACCAAGCTGATCGACCAGCTGCTGGCGCAGAATGGGCATCGGCGAGAAGACATCATCGGCGAGACGGGACTG
>JANXLY010000112.1 GCA_025354885.1 Acidobacteriota bacterium
TTCCCCAAGCAGTTTGGACCGATCCGATTCTAACTTTGCGAGAGCATCAGTCATGTAGTCTCCTCTGTGCGTATACATCCGCTCAGAAGTATGCCATAAAAAAAGAAAAACGGCTAGATCCTATTTCTATGTCGCACACCCCTGACTAGGTGTCACATCGAAGCTTCCCGAAGCAGAGACTATCATGTTTCGCTTGCTGATGCTCCACAATTCTGCCCCAAGCGCAAGGGTTAGCCGGAATGCTGCCTGGTCATCAACGGCAGCGTCACGCGCTTCATCTTTGAAACCCAGAGACAGATCGCCTGGCGGCGGAACTCGCCAGGCAAACCGGAGAGACGAAAACTGAAGCTGTAACGAATACGCTGCGGGACTGCCGCGAACTTGAGGAAATTGCTGAGCTTTGTGCGAGTTTGCCGATCCTGGATCCCAGAACCGCAACTGAAATCCTGGGCTACGATGAAAAGGGTTGGCTTGATAGTGCTAGTCGACACATCGTGAACCAGATCGCCGTAGACTGCTTGAAGCACTGGATGGCTCGGATACGCGGCGAATTTCGGTAGCGACGCTCGTTGAGGTGTCCATGGTGATTGAGACCCGGCGTGGTCAATCCGGCTTGGGGACCTCGACCTCCTACTTGCTCGAGCGGAATTCGAATTCATCGCGGTGGATCGAGATCCGGCTCAGACCGCAGGTGAGGACGCGATCCGGCAGGACTTAACTTTGGCGATCGCTTTTCTTACGCATTCGCTCTGTTCCTGGGCGAATTGCTTCTTTGAAAGGGTGGCGACTCCCCTCAGACCGATGTGAGGATCGCCTGCGATTTCAGTTCCTGATCTGGAGTCGTTTGGTATGTCAGCAGACATGAAGTCGCGATACCTTGGAGTGGTGGTTGCTACCCCGCTCGAAAAGATTGAAAGTTTGCCCCTACTTTCCCGCACTCCTGTCTCCTGGGGAGCGAGCGCGCTGAAAGATCCGATTGCCTTGTTGATCGACCATGCGTTTCTTGAAATGAAGGCGGCTCAGAATGCCATGGACCTGTTGACGCGCTGGCCCAACGAATGGATGCCCGGTTGGGTGGAGACGATGACCGGTGTAGCGCGGGACGAGACTTCGCATCTCTCACAGGTAACTCGGCTCCTGATTCGGCGCGGAGGCCGTCTCGAGCGGGGCCATAAGAGTTATTACGCTTCTGATTTGCGTCGGCTGGTGCGTAGCGGAAAGATCACAGAGACGCTGGATCGGCTCTGCGTTTCTGCTCTGATCGAAGCCCGATCCTGCGAGCGTTTTGCGATCCTCGCCAGCGCGTCTGAAGATGCAGAACTGGCTGCCTTTTACAAAGCCTTGTTTTCCTCCGAGATGGGGCATTACAAAGTTTTCCTCAAGCTGGCGTTCAAGATGGCTCCCAAGGATGAGGTGGAGGCTCGTTGGCAGGACCTGCTGGCGGCCGAGGCCAAAATTATCGAAGCGCAGCCGACTGGTTGCCGCATCCACTCAGGGTTGAGCAACCTGTCTGTCGCCCAAACCAGCTAGACGGCTGTTTGCGATTTCGGCGCTTGCTTCCCATACTGAGAAGCATGAAGATCCACGAAGTCTTCCCGTACCTGCGAGTTCATGACGCTGCTGCCGCCATCGAGTTTTACGGCAGGGCATTCGGTGCGACCGAAGGAATGCGACTCACAGAAGCGAGCGGGCGCATCGGGCATGCGCAAATCAGCTTAGGCCATACCACAATTATGCTGTCAGACGAATACCCAGAACACGGCATCCGGGGGCCAATCAGTCTGGGTGGAACAACATTCGCCATGCACTTGCATGTCGACGATGTCGATGCGCTGCATCTGCAGGCGATCGCCGCAGGAGCAACTGAAATCATGCCGCCGAAAGATCAATTTTATGGCGAGCGGACTTCAAAAATTCGCGACCCGTTTGGCCATGAATGGCTGTTGGGTCAGGAGATCGAAAAAGTGAGCCCCGATGATATGCAGGACCGTTATACGGAGATCACTTCGCGTTCTGCGGAGTAGGTCTTCTCGACATAATCGTTGAGCATGACGATGAACTCTTCAACGATGTGATCACCGCGCAAAGTTTTGAATAACTTTGCGTCGACATAAACGGGCGCCACCGGCTCTTCGAATGTGCCAGGGAGGGAGATGCCAATGTTGGCATGTTTGGATTCTCCGGGTCCGTTGACGACACAACCCATCACGGCCACTTTCATCATTTCAACTCCCGGATAGATCGGCTTCCAGGTGGGCATCTGCTCACGCAGGTAGCGTTGGATCTGGTCGGCCATGTCCTGGAAATAAGTTGAAGTGGTACGGCCACAGCCTGGGCAGGCAACGACTTGCGGCGTAAAGGTGCGGATTTCGAGGGCTTGCAAAATCTGCTGACAGACGAGCACTTCTTCGGTGCGGTCGCCATTGGGTAAGGGAGTGAGCGAGGCGCGGATTGTGTCGCCGATTCCCTCCTGCAGCAAAACGCTCAAGGCCGCTGCCGTGTAGCTTACGCCCTTGGATCCAAGACCGGCCTCGGTGAGCCCGAGATGGATCGGGTAGTCGCAGCGAGCGGCGAGCTTGCGGTTGACAACGATCAGATCCTGAACACCGCTGACCTTTGCGCTCAAGAGAATTTTGTCGTGCGCCATGCCGTAACGCTCGGCGGCGGCGGCAGCCAATAATGCGCTTTCGACAATCGCGTTCATCGTGACTTCGCGTGCATCGAGGGGCTCTGCAGAATTTGCATTTTCGTCCATCATGCGGGTAAGCAAAGCGCCGTCGAGAGAACCCCAGTTCACGCCGATCCTTACCGGCTTGTCATACTCGATGGCGCACTCGATCATAGTGCGGAAATTATCATCAGACTTGCGTCCAATATTGACGTTTCCCGGATTGATTCTGTATTTGGCGAGCGCGCGGGCACAATCTGGATACTTCTTAAGCAGAAGATGCCCGTTGTAATGGAAATCACCCACCAGTGGCACGTTCATTCCGTGCAGCATCAGGGTGTCCTGGATCTTTGGAACTGCGGCGGCAGCCTCGTCCGAGTTGACAGTGATGCGGACCACTTCTGACCCCGCTTTGGCCAGTTCCATCACCTGTTTAGCCGTTCCGGTCACATCGGCGGTGTCCGTATTGGTCATGGACTGAACCATGATGGGGTTGTTTCCACCCACCTTCACACCACCGATATTTACGACCTGACTGATTCGACGAAACACGGACATCATTTTTTTCTCCTGAAGCATTAATTTTATCAGTCCTGATTCATGAATGGAGCTACACTATTCTCAGTAAGACCAAGCTGTACCCCGTAGACGTTTCTCCTCTTGTTTTTGAGCAGCCGCAACGCCTCAAAGCACAGCCAACCAAATCCGCTAACCTCCTCCCAGTTCGAGATTTTTCTTGATGTAACGCTTTATGCAGGAAGAAGCTCCCATGAATGTGCATGGCAAAACCGTTCTGTTGGCGGGTATCGAACCGATACTTGCCCTGGAATTACAACAATACTTTTCTTCACGCGGAATTGATGTAGTTGAGTCCTCGCGCCACGAGACGGAAACTTCTCCGTCCACTGAGCAGCACTTTGACCTCGTATTCTGTGAAACCCACCATCCTGGTCTCCAGGCATTATTGAAAGCCGTCTCAAGCCCCGTTGTGGTAGTTAGTCGCGTTCCGGAAGTGGACGATTGGCTGGATGCCATGGATGCCGGTGCCGTGGATTACTGCGCCGCGCCCTTTGAGCGGGAGCAACTCGACTGGATTTTGGAATCGAATCTTGGCCGGGATTCTTCCAGGCCTGTCGGTGCTGCCGCCTAAATCATTACAATCGGGCATACAATACATAGTTTCCGGATCTGATTTCGGGAAAGGAAACCATGGACTCAAATAAGCCAATCAGCAGAAGAGACGCTTCGCTCGCCCTCGGAACTGCATTCACTACATCTATCTTTACCGGTCAGGTAAAAGGTGCCAACGACCGCGTTGCTGTCGGATTCATCGGCCTTGGAGCGATGGGCTCCGGCAATCTTGGCTACGCAATGAAAGTTCCTGGCTTGCAGCCGGCCGCGCTGTGTGATGTGTATCAGCCTCACCTCGAACGAGCCGAAGCCTCTGCGCGCCGAGGCGGCTATGAGATCAAAGGTACAGACGACTTCCGCAAGATCATTGCGGACAAGTCGATCGATGCTGTGTGTATCTCAACCCCCGATCATTGGCACCCGTACATGACCGTTGAGGCCTGCAAGGCGAACAAGGACGTCTACGTAGAAAAGCCTTCGTGCGTTTATGTCGATGAGGGCGTGAAGATGGTTGAGGCCGCCCGCAAGTATAAGCGAATCGTACAGGCCGGAACCATGCAGCGCTCTGGTGGATATTTCAAGAAGGCCGCTGAACTGGTGAAGAGTGGCATTCTCGGCGACGTAACTTTCGTTCACACCTGGCAGGCAGGGAGAACGCAACAGGCAGGCTGGGGCAACCCGGAAGATTCAGCGATCCCTCCTGGTCTGAATTGGGACATGTGGTTGGGTCCTGCACCCGCAAGGCCCTTCAACGAGAACCGTTGGGGTGTCAAGAAAGCAACCTTTCCCACTTTTCGATATTTCTGGGATTATGCAGGTGGAGCGATGACGGATTGGGGTGTTCACTTGCTCGATCCGGTGCATCAATGCTTTGACGAAGTGATGCCCACGGCGATTTCGGCAATGGGCAGCAAACTTTACGTAAAGGACAACAGCGAAACACCAGATACTTTGCTCGCGACATTTGAATATCCGAAATTCATCGCTAGCTATGAGAGCCGCACTGCCAATCCGATGCCTATGTTCGGGCAGGGAGCCGCCACTTCAATTCATGGCACCGAAGCAACTCTGATCGTCAATCGCAGCGGTTGCTGGCTGGTGCCAAACGCGAAGTCGGCTGTTGTCGAGCAGGTCTACGAGAAGGATGATGTGATGCGCCAGATGAATGTCCCGCACTGGGAAAACTGGCTCGCCTGCATCAAGTCGCGTGAGAAACCGCAAAGCGAAATCGAAACTTGCGTCCGCTCATCGACCGTTTGCATCCTTGCCAACTTGTCGATGCGCTTCAAGACCCGGCTGGACTGGGACGAGAAGAACTGGACGGTCAAACAGCCGGAGATGAAGCAGTACCTGAAAGCCAAGTACCGAGCACCCTGGAAACTCGAAGTTTAACTTCGTATCTTTTTGACGTATTTCCCGATCCGGCCAACCGTGTCTACCCAGATACCGTTGGCCGGATCTTTTGCATAGTCCACCAGCCGTTTCAACGTCTCCACATCCGTCGTTTGATGTGCCGCCTTTCCGATGTCATGGCCGACGAAAACAATCCAGCTTCCGTCCTTTGCGCCTTTGTCGAGTAAGCCCCGCACAGTTGGCCAGTCTGCTCCGTCGATGCCGGTTCCCATCAACTGCGCGAGATCGCAGACTTGCGGGTAGTTTGGCATCTCGTCGAGATAGCCGCGACCACTCTCAAAGCGTTCTGCAACGAGCGGAATGTAGCTACGGGCGGCTTTGCCTCGACCGACGAATTTCTGCCCGCATGGATACGCAAAACTAACCGGCTTCACCCCCACACTCGCTTCGATTTCGCGATTGGCGTTGTCAAGGTCGCGTGCCATTTCATCGAGGTCGAAGTCCTCCAGGGCGCGGGTAAAACGGTAATTGCCGGTACAGGCATGCGCCGTGGAATGGTTGCCGATGTCGTGACCTTTGCGGGCAATTTCTTTCCAGCCGTCGACGCGCTTCTGCATGGAGAGGAGAGAGAGGTAGAAGGTGGCCTTGACGTCGAGCGTTTCCATCAGCGTCAGACCTCGATCGATTTGCGAAAGGCGGGCGTCGTCGAAGGAAAGGCTGATCGCCAGACGCTTGCCGACGGGCCAGGCGAAAGACGTTGCTGACTGGAGTACACCTGTGGATGTTGCCGCAAGAAATCTGCGTCTCGATAGCATGCTTAAGATCCTAACCGAAGATCAATTGGGGATAGGGAAAGCCGCCGCACGGGCAAAGCCCATGCGCAGTGCCAGCCTCTCGATTGCAATCAGATTGCTTTGGATGCGGACCTTTCCTTCTGTGGAAGGCGTCTTTGCTCCGGCGTCCCAATATTGTCTGATCTTCCTGCCGCCAAATTGCGCCAGATCTTCGGTGCGCGGTGCTTGTGCAGTACGCCAAACCACATGTAATACCAGAGGGGTTTTTGAATATTCCTGAAAGATGGGTACCAGTAGCTCTGGCGCTTTTCCGCCTTTTTCCATCGTGAACAGGATGGGAGCATCGACTGCAGCCGTGACGATCAGCAACCCGTCTTGCTCCATTGGAGTGAGCCCCGGACCGCTGGCACAAGAGCTAAGCACCAGCAGGCCGACCAGTAAGGAGCTCTTCATGCCTTGAGTATTGCTTCAAACTCGCGCTTGTAAGCCTCGAGTCTTGCGGGCTTCAGAAAACGGTAGCGGGAATCTTCCAGAAGGGCGAACTCTTTCCTCGCTTCTTCTTTCTTTTTTGCGGCCACAAGGAGTGTTGCCACCTCTCGGCGATAGAGATGGTTGGTCGGGAATTCCTGCTCCAGGCTGCGCATGATCTCGACGGCTTTGTCCGGATGCTCTTCCCGATGCTCGACCAGCGCCAGCAGCACCTGTGCCTCGAGCTTGGTGCGCATTCCGTAACGGGCAACTGTGCGCAGCCCGTTAATACCCTTTGCTTTGTCCCCGGTGAAGCCCACCAGAAAGCCCAGAGCCTTCAAATAAATGGGCAAACTACCAACGATGTATTCGTGGAAACTGGGCACCAGCATGGCGTCTACAAGATTCTTATCCTTGGCGAGTGCTTGTGTGTGGAAGGTGCGGGCCTCGCCTCCGGTTTTGAGCGCAACGCGCCACTCCTTATCCACCAGCAGTGCCAGATTCGCTCGATGCGACTGACTTACACCCAGCGAATAGAGGGCATCGGCGCGATTGGGATCCTTGGAGAGGCGCAGTCTGGCTAGCTGCTCGGCGTTGGAGAGTACCGCATTAAACCTCGCTCGCTCGCCAGATTCCATCAACACTTTGGGCCTGTGCAAATATGCTGCAACACTCAACGCGACGCTGCCATCGAGTGCATCGGCATGGAACAAAGTGCGGCACAAAATGGAGTAGGCAAGATTGTTGTGGTGCTCCGGCTCGGCAGGTTCTCTCACACTGTCCTGCTCCAGCAGCACAATTGCCCGATCAAAGTCGAGATTGTAAAGCCGCTCGAAAGCTGCAGTATGCCGCCAGTCCTGCGCCTTTAGCAAACAGGCCGCACCACTTGCCAGGAACACACGACGCCTCATATCTGTAAGAGTGCCTTCATCCTTTCCAGGTTGCAACGAATCCCAAGATAAAACGAACCGAACAGCGCATACATCGCGCTCACCGGGTCAAAGCGCATTTCATAAATTAATTTCTTGAAGACCAGCGGATCTTCTGCAAACAGATCCACGCCCCATTCCCAGTCATCCATTCCGATCGATCCCGAGATGATCTGCTTCACTTCGCCAGCGTAGCGCCTGCCAACCAGTCCATGCTCATGCATCAGGCTGGCGCGTTCTTCGAGCGGAAGGCTATACCAGTTCTTGTCTTCGCCACGCTTACGATCCATCGGATAGAAGCAGCAATATTTTGCAGGTGGAATTTCCGGATAGAGACGAGAAGCCATCGCGGTTTTCTGGCGCTCCAGAGTCTCGGCAATAGAGGTCTTCCATGGCTCGGTATAAGGGGGGATACCATCCGCTGCCAGCCCTCCATACAACTTGCCTGTACTCTCGTAGAGCCCAAGTTCCACCACACTCACGTAAGAAGTTGTTGGTTCGCAGTATTCCCAGATCCGTAACTTACGGATCTCCCATTCGGTTGCGCTCAGTTCTTCAAAGCCGGGCCGGAAGTGAACCAGCATGAAGTCGCCCTTATGGCCGTACATGCTGAACAGCCCAGTGCCCGCACCCATTCCCTCCAGCGTCTTGCACAGCTCTTCCGTCAACTCAGCGCGAGTCCCTGGATCCAGCGCACGCCACGATCCCCAGTCAATCCGGAACATCTGATGAAGCAGCGCCGCGCCTTCAAGCGTCAGGGGCATCTGCGGTAATGGCAAACTCATATATAGATTATGGCAACGCCAAGGGGTATCTGGCTCGGCTCCTTCTTCGCCGCACTTGGCGCGCTCGGTTTCGCAGCCAAAGCAATCCTCATCAAAATCGCTTATCAGCTAGCGCCGATCGACTCGACGACGATCCTTGCTCTGCGAGTGTTGCTTTCTGTTCCGGCCTTTCTTCTAATGGCCTGGCAAGGCAATCGCGGTAACGATGCGCTGACGATGCGCGACAGAATGATACTCGTCTGGCTAGGCTTCACGGGCTACTACACGGCGAGCTTCTTTGATTTCTGGGGACTGCAATACATCAGCGCTGCCCTGGAGCGGCTTATCCTGTTCACCTACCCCGGGATTGTTCTTGTGCTGAATGCCTTGTGGTTCAAGCGCAAGATCCGCCGCTATGAGTATGGCGCTCTCGCACTTTCCTGGCTTGGGATTGGTCTGGTCTTCTACAACGACATTCTGCTCAGTCCACAGCCGGGAATGGTCTGGAAAGGTGCAGGCCTCGTTTTCCTCTCGTCGATCACCTATGCGCTTTATCTCGTCGGCAGCGGCAGAGTCATCAATCGCATCGGATCCGTTCGTCTCACTGGCATCGTCGTCAGTGTTGCCTCAGGCTTTATCACTGCACACTTTCTCTTGACACACCCTGTGAGCGACCTCAAACAACCAACCCAAATTTACTGGGTTGCCGGTGCTCTTGCGATTTTCTCCACCATCATGCCGATCTTCTTCACTTCGGAAGCGATTCAACGAATCGGGTCCAATCGCACCTCGATTGTGGCGTCGATTGGACCCGTGTTTACCATCTGGCTCGGTCATCTTTTTCTGAACGAGCCGGTTACATTTACACAGCTATGCGGCACGGCACTGGTGCTGGCCGGCGTGCTACTGGTAGCAGCTCACTAGACACTGAGTACCGGCACGCCGCTCTCGCGAATGATGGCGTAGGTCTGTGTTCGCAATGCTGCCAGTCCGTGCGAAGTGCTGCGCGCGATCACAACCACGTCTGCACCGCAGCGTGCAACAAGCGCCGCAACCGTCTTGGCGGGCTCTCCCGTGTCGATGAGAGTCTCGACATTTAACCCGTTCGTCAGCTCAGCCATGCGCTGCTGAACAGCGGTCTCGAAGTGTAGTTCGTGTTCGCTCTCGAAATTGAAACCAACGTGTGCGTTGATCCCCTGCATTGCGTGTAGAACCACAAGCTTTGCCCCAAGTAAATCGGCTAGCGCCTTCGCTTTTTCGATAACCTTCATTGAAGTGTCGCCAAGGTCGATCGCGGCGGCAACTTTGTTGAAATGAATGTCCTCCAGGTTGAGTGTCTCCATGTGTGCCCCGGTCAATACAGGGCACTGCGCAT
The DNA here is from genome assembly GCA_025354885.1 of Acidobacteriota bacterium. GTDB lineage: Bacteria > Acidobacteriota > Terriglobia > Bryobacterales > Bryobacteraceae > Bryobacter. The sequence goes on from JANXLY010000112.1 coordinate 9,483, forward strand.
CATGTAACACCTTGGATGTCACACTGCCCAGCAGAAATCGCCGGAAGGGGCCATAACCATGAGTGGGAAGAACGATCAGATCAATATGTTCCGCCTCAGCGAATTTCACAATCTGCTCACTGGGAAACCCCTCCAGTAGCACTCGCTCCACTGGCATGCCTTCCAGTTCCGAGAGGCAAGTGGCATTCAATCGGTCTTGCCCCAGCTTGCGTCGTGTATCCATCAATTCCTGCAGAACCGGTCCGCCTGCCTCAAGCACGGCAGCCTCGTAATCCGGCGGGGGGACCACATGCAAAAGGATAGTTTCAAAGGGGCTCTTCCTGTAGAGCTGCTTCACATAATGCGCCGCCGCAGCATCCCGGGGCGAAAAATCTACTGGCATCAACACTCGTATCATGCCCCCAAGATATCGTAAAGAGAGTGGCGCATTTTTCGCCAGGTTCCCTACGCAAACCAGATCCCATCTTCCGATGCTCTACTACTGCGACCATCACGACATTCCCCTGCCGGATGGACACAAATTTCCGATGCAGAAATATCGCCTCATTCGTCAGGAACTGGAAGGGCAGGGAGCCTTCCGCTTTGCCCCAGGCCCAACTGTCCGCATCGAAGATCTGTTGCGTGTGCACGATGCCGAATATGTGAATGCATTTCTTGCAGGAACACTTTCTGATTCTCAAATCAGGCGCATCGGATTTCCCCAAGTCCCCCAGTTGATTGCCCGCACGCTCTCGAGTGTCGGAGCAACGCTAGCTGCCTCTCGCTTGGCCCTTGCAGAAGCTTGGGCCGGAGTTCTGGCTGGTGGCACTCATCATGCGTATCGGGATTTCGGTTCTGGTTTTTGCGTGTTCAACGATATTGCTGTAGCGGCCCGGACAATGCTCGATGAAGGCCTGGTAAGCAAGGTCGCAGTTCTCGATCTTGATGTTCATCAGGGAGATGGAACTGCTTCGATATTTGCCGACTCGGATCGGGTCTACACCTTTTCGGCACATGGTCGCCACAACTTCCCCTTTCGCAAGCAGTGTTCTGATTTGGATCTTGAATTTGAAAATGGCACGACGGATGCGGAATATCTGACGACCGTGGCAGAGCATCTTCCGCGCGTATTTGCGTTTGAGCCCGAACTCGTGTTTTATCAAGCCGGCGTGGACTCTTTGGCGACAGACCGCCTGGGCAAACTGTCGCTTAGCGAAGAGGGTTTGCAGCGTCGCGATGCCCTGGTCTTTGAGGCGATCCGCAAGGCGGCGCTACCTTGTGTGGTGACCCTTGGCGGCGGTTATTCCGACCCGATCGAGTGCACCGTCAGGGCTGCGGCAAACACCTATCGTTTGGCTGCTCAAATCCTGCGGGCAATCAGTCCAACACTTTCGCGGCCATCAAGATGAAGGCTCTTGGGGAGATCCCGTCGACGGAAGAGCCAGCAGCGCTCGACTTCGAAACCGGCAGCCGAGAAGACTCGCGGAAGGACTGTGTCGTCGAGCAGGTGAATTGATTTTGGCAAGCGGCTGAGCAGTCGGTGTTTTGAGATCGAGCGAATATTTTCGACCCAGCCCGGCCACAATTCGCCAGCTGCTTTGCGCACTTCGTAGGGGCCAATAAAATCCTGAAAAGTCGACATATAGGGAGTAGCCGCGATCGCAAAAAGTTTGCCGCCCGGCTTCAAGGCGTGCTGCAAACTTTGCGCACCAACTTCCAGTTGCCTACCGGTGAGGAAGTGGAAGATATTCGACGCGTGGACGGTATCAAAGCCAGCTTCTTCGAGTGGAAGCTGCCTTGGAAAACGACCCTGCCGTATTTCGAGACGCTCGAGCAATTCGGGTCTCGTCTGTGCTTCAATCTGTCGAAGATGGTCTGCATCTGTGTCGTTCGCAACCACCTGTGCGCCGGCTTCGAGCGCTGCCAGACTCGCGATGCCGAGTGCCGCTCCGATGTCCAGAACTCTGCCCTTGCGCTCGTTGCAATCGTGAATGAAAAGTTCGCTCAATTCATTGAGTGTGTTCGAGCTCCAGCCCATTGAGTTGTGGGTCGGGATGCGCCGGTGCCGCGAAGAGGCCTTCATCGCAGAGGCCTGGAAACTGTAAGCCAGAAGCGAAAGGTTTCATCCAGCCCGTTTTCGGCAAAACGAACTTCACGCAGCTTTTGGTGCGGGTTGTTTTCGTTCTGTGTGGAGTTGTCGTAGACTGCTTCGGCCTCGATCACCGCGTCACTTGCCAAAAGCAACGGCTTCGCCAGCTGATAGCTACTCATCAGATGATGTTCAAAGGGTGCAACCCAAAGGAAGTAATCCTGCTCACCCTTCAAGCGCAATCGCACATCCTCGGCAAGCAATTGGAAAATTGGCAGTATGGAATGCAGGCGCAAGTTTTCGGCAACGCGAAGCACCGTCTTTTCTAGATGCAGATTGACCCCGGCTGGAATCCGTAGGTCCGGCTTCGTGATCTCAAGCAGCGTGGCGCTGCGGATCGGTTTTTGCTTCGCAAAATAGAGCGCCAGTCGGGTGAGATCGCGTGCCAGGCGGAGGTTGCGTTTGAAGTAATGCAGCTCCACTGTGAGTGGCGCTCCCTTGGGAAGCATCCACGCAACCCCGGCCTCAAGACGAATGCCGTTGTCGCACAGAGCCCAGGCAGCAATCGGCTGGGAGTCAATTTTCAAAACTGCGTGATGCAGAAGATTTCGATTGGAAGGACGAAATTCAAATGCTTCAAAGAAGCGATCTTGCTTGTCTGTTCCCAACTCGGCAGGCGAGACCTCAAAGCTCACGATATCCACGGTCTTCTCTGCATCCACTGTATGTTCTTTGGGCTGTGACAACACAAGATCCGGCGCGCCCAGATTCCATTGCGGGTGCCGCTTTGGTGTCGGCAGCGGCTTGCCCGGCTGCGTCCCGGTGTTGATCCAGTGAAGCAACTTTGCAATCACTTCATCCGGTACTTGTCGCGAATTGGAATAAGCCAAGGGCGAGGGCTTCGAGTGCCATGGCGGCATCTTGCCTGCTAGCAGGTCGCGCGCAATTTCCGGCGCGTATGCCGATGCTCCGTCGTAGCTGGTGAAGTCGAAAGGACCCACCTGGCCTGCTCTGTGGCAGGAGTTGCACCAGCGGTCCAGCAGCGGAGCTACTTCACGCCAGCTCACCTGTTGGGATTGGCTGGCAAGAGCAACGAGGAGCATGGCAATCAGCCTCATAAATGCGGAATCAAGTCTTCCATGCGATCCAGCAGCAGGCTGGGTGGAACCTCTTGCAGAGACTCGGGTTGCAGCCCGTATGTGAGGCCAACAGAATAAACGCCGGCATTCCGGGCCGTCTGGATATCGACGGAGGAATCGCCCACCATTACCGTTCTTTCTGCGACAACACTTGTTTCTTCGCGCAACGTTTCGATGCCAATCGGATCGGGCTTCTTCGCCGTAAAACTGTTGCCTCCGTATACACGAAAGAACACGCCTTCAAGGCCCAGCCCATCGAGAATCACATTGCTGATGCGTACAGGTTTGTTAGTGAGTACGGCGAGATGGATGCGCTTCTCGCGCGCCGCTTTCAGCACATCGAGCGCACCTGGGTAGAGACGGGTGGCATCGAGGCAATGCTCGTGATAGTGACGAATAAAATACTCGAGTGCGCGATCCACATCCTGATCACTTGCCTCTGGTCCCATGGCCCGCCGGATCAAAACCGGTGCTCCATTGCCCACGTAACTTGCGACAAGCTCGCCTGGCAATTCAGGCATGTCCATGTGTGCTCGCGTTGCATTTACGCTGGCGATCAAATCCTGCTTCGAGTCGATCAAGGTCCCGTCCAAATCGAAAATCAAAAGCTGCGGGGCCGGAAATGCAACTACTTTGTGAAGACTGCGGGGGCCTTCTTGATGGTGTCCTGAACTGTTTTCTTCCACTGCTCTTTCAGTTTCTCGTAGTTTGAGTGAAATCCGTCGCGGATCTCTCGCGGTGTGAGGTAAACGAGGATGCTGGCGCCCTCCATTACATAGGGTGCCAGCTTCGATTCGGCTACGGAAGTGGGTGGCCCATCCCAGGCAAAGGCGGTGAGAATCATCACGAAAACGCTCGATACAAGCACTGCCCGGATGAGCCCAAAGGCCCCGCCCAGCAGGCGGTCCAGCCAACCAAGTCCTGCCTTTTTGAAGAAACTCGAGAATAGTTTTGCCAAAAGCACTCCAGTGAGTTGCACGACTACAAGAATGGTGATGAAGCCAAGAAAATTGGCGAGCGTTTCCTGCTTCAGATACGGCGTGTAGAAAGATGCGGCAAGCCCGTAGAACCAACTTGCGAGCAGGATGGAGAGGATGGTTGCAGCGAGACCGATTGAAAGTCTGAAAAAACCTTTCCAGATTCCAGCCCCGACAGACAGTCCAAAAATAGCCGCGAGAACAAGATCGAGCCAGTTCACGATTGCACCAGACTTCGCCCTGTCAGCAGCCGATAGGCTTCTTTGTATTTGTTGGATGTTTCGCGCGCAACTTCCTCCGGCAGGCCAGGAGCGGGTGGCTGCTTGTTCCATTGGATCTGCTCGAGGTAATTCCGTACGTATTGCTTGTCGTAAGATAGCTGCGCTCCGCCGGGAGCCCAGGTGTCACGGGGCCAGAAGCGCGATGAATCCGGTGTCAGCACTTCATCGCCGAGTACTAACTGGTTACCCACAAAACCAAATTCGAATTTTGTGTCGGCAAGCAGGATCCCTTTAGTGGCTGCATGTGCGGTGGCCTTTGCGTAAATGGCAAGGGTGAGCCGACGCAGTTCGTTTGCGAGCTCTGTACCGATGCTGGCGGCAGCAGTTTCAAAACTGATGTTTTCATCGTGGCCCGACTGCGCCTTCGTCGCAGGCGTAAAGATGGGCTCGGGGAGTTGGCTTCCGTCGAGTAGTCCGCCGGGAAGTGGTATTCCACACACAGATCCCGTCGCCTTGTAGTCTTTCCAGCCGGAGCCACACAGGTAACCTCGCGCAACGCATTCCACATCCACCATGCGGGCACGGCGAACCAGCATCGAGCGGCCTTCAATCTGATCCGCATAGCCGCGCAGCGCGACCGGATACTCCCGAATGTCTGCGCTGATCAGGTGATTGGGTGTGATGTCTTTGAGAAAGTCAAACCAGAAAAGAGATAGTTGCGTGAGCACCCGTCCCTTGTCCGGAATACCCGATGCGAGCACGTAATCGAATGCAGAAATCCGATCACTCGCAACGAAGAGCAGTGTTTCCACATCTATGGCATATACGTCGCGTACTTTGCCGCGAGCGTGGAGAGGAATTCCGGGTAAGGTAGTTTCGAGGATGATCTTCGACAAGCGTTGCGTTCCTGGGGTTTCGATTCCATTATTGTCCTTCAAAGAGAGGGACAATTGATAATCTGCTTGGTGAGTCGCCTTTTCGTCCAGGCTTCTTCCAATTTTGTCGTGGCCGGAAATCTTGCTTTAAGTCATAGGAATCATCGTGAAAATAATCAATTCGATCATAGGGCTGTTCGTGATTACCGGCACTCTTGCCGCCCAACTTTCCCCAGACCAGCGTGTTGCTGATTTGACAGCTCTTGCTTCCATCTACGCAAAACAATATGCCCCGGCGAATTGGAAGATTCTGGCTCTGGGCTCAAATCTTTTTTATCTTTCACCCTGGCTCGATAAAGCTCGGGCCGCCAGGAGCGATATCGAGTTTCTCGAGATTTGTGCTCAATACGTTTCTACTTTTCAGGATGGCCACACACAGTTTTATGCACCGGGCAATTTCACAGCCGACCTGGGCATCGTCGTCGATCTATACGATGGCAAAGTCTTGATCGAGGCGATTGACCGTTTTGCATTGCCGTTGCGTCAATATCCGTTTGAAAAGGGCGATGAGCTTGTAAGCGTTGACGGCAGGCCAGTATCCGACTGGATTGATCAATATTCAAAACTGCACACTTACGCGAATCCTCGCTACACGCGGCGCATTGCGACCGATGCCCTTACCTTTCGCTGGCAGCAGGAAATTGCCGCCGCCGGCCTGCTGGGCGACGAAGCCGCGATCCAGATCCGCCGTGCAAGTGGCGTCCTTGAGACCTACAAAATTGCATGGCAAAAGGACGGAACTCCAATTACCCGGCTCGCAACCATGCCCGGCTTCTTTGGCCGCGAACCGCAACGCGGTCGTGAGTATGATCTGCCCACCAACAATGGGGACACCGAGATTCCTCTCTGGCAGCAGATCCATGAACAACGCAAGACCTATTCGATTTCTAAAAAACGCGACCCACTGCGCCAAGGCGAATGGACAGACCCGGATACGGGGGAGAAGGCGGATCGCCGCGCCTACACCGGCTATGGTTCCAATCGCCCGATCTGGGATTACCCGGAAGGATTTCAGATTCGCCTGGGTCGCAGCCGCAACGACTTTATAACTACAGGTACCTACAAGTCAGAAGGCAAAACCATTGGTTACTTGCGCATCGGCCAATTCAACTCAGTGAGTACAGCGATGTTCAACCAGTTGGATGCAGAAATCAATTTCTTCAACACCAGCACCGATGGACTCGTTGTCGACGTGATGCGGAACCCGGGCGGATTCGGCTGCACGATGGTCGAAATGATGAGGCGCCTGATGGGCCAGCAGTTTACGCATTTTTCAGCACAAGAGCGCCCGCTCTTTTCGGATGTCATGAGCTACGACACTACGATTTCACAACTCGAAGCATTTGGTGCCCCAGAGTCCCTGCTGAATCTATATCGTGAGGAGCGGAGCCTGATCTTCGGTGCCTGGTCCAATCAGCGCGGACTTACGGGCCCCATTCCAGCTTGTTATTTTGATCTGCCCGTCAGCGTAACCGCGAATTCATATAAGAAGCCGCTGATTGTTCTTGTCGATGATTTTTCCACGAGTGCGGCCGACATCTTCGCCGCCATCATGCAGGACAATTTACGTGGCAAACTCGTCGGCTATCGCACTGCTGGTGCCGGTGGTTCTGTCGAAGACCTCAAGGCCGGACAGTTCAGCGAAGCAGAAACCACCAACACGAAATCGCTCATCATGCGCGCCAAAGAATACCAGTATCCCGGCTTCCCCAAATCATTCTTCATCGAAAATGTTGGCGTGCGGCCTGACATCGAATTGGACTATCAGACGAAGGAAAATCTGATGAATGGTGGGCGCCCCTTCGTGAGCGCCTTCACCCGAATCATCCTCGATGAGATCAAGTGAGCCGGGGCCTAGCCCTTGCTCACTTTGTCCCAGCTAACTTCTTTACCCGTGTAGATGGCTTCGCGCGCCATCACCGCGGCCATTGTGGATTCGGCACCCCACAACGCAGCATTCTCAAGCTTGCCGGTGCGTGAGCCTTCGACAAACTGGTTTACCGCATCAATCGTGATGTCGTATTTGGTCGGCCATTCTTCCACTTCTTTTGTGTCCTTGCGCCACACCGTGATGCCCTGACGTGAAGTGCGCACTGTCCCGTCTTCGCACATAAAGGTCTCGCTGACGTCCTGAAACGCAGGGCCCTTGCCCAGTTGGTTCGCCGAATAGCTGGCAACCAGACCATCGGCATATTGGAAGGTCACCGAAAGTGTGTCCAGAATGTCGCCTTCCTTGCGAATGGCACGACCTCCGTAGCCCATCGCTTTCACTGGATTGCGGTCCGTAAACCAGTGCAGTACGTCGATGTTGTGGCAGTCCTGTTCAATGATCATGTCCCCAGACATTTCCTTGTAGAAATACCAGTTGCGGATCTTCTCTTCCTGGCCGGTGAAGTTTGGTTTGTAGGCCGGGCCAGAGCCGAGCCAGGACGCCCGTATCATCTTGATCTTGCCAATCTCACCGGAATTTACAAGAGCATGGGCGCGGCGATAATCGATTCCGTAACGTTGTTGAAAGCCCATCGAAATTCGCTTGGTCGGGTCTGCCGCGCGGGCCGCTTTCAGCACGCGCATACATCCTTTGGCGTCAATTCCCGCAGCCTTTTCCATGTAAATGTGCTTTTTCGATTTCGTCGCAAGCTCAAAGTGCTCGGGGTGATAAACAATCGGCGTTGCAATGTACACCGCATCCACATCTGAGGCGAGCAATTCTTTGATGTCCTTGAATTCCTGTACGCCGCTGTACTTCGCCCGTCCCGCTGCCAGCTTGTCGTCATAGATGTCACAGATCCTGGTGATCTTGGCAAATTCGTTTTTTGCGAAAATTCCGCTCACGTACATGCCTCGATTGCCACATCCGACAAGTCCAACTGTAAGGGCAGAATTCGCCTGGGAGCCTCGTACCGACTGCGGGGCAACAATGCTGAACGCTGCTGCAGTGGAGGCTAGAAAATTGCGTCTGGGGGTGCTGTTGTCCATAATCAAGTTCGATTCTATCTGATTCAACCGCTTCCACGGTTATAGTAAGAGATTGCCCATGAAGCTCTCGATCCTGATCCCTGTCTATAACGAGCGCGCGGTTGTAGAGAAAAGTCTTTCGATGGTTCTGGCTGTCCCTTTGCCAGAGAACCTGGAGCGGGAGCTTGTAATTGTCGATGACTGCTCGAACGATGGCAGCTCAGAAATCCTCGCGCGCTTTGCAGCATTGCACCCCGAGATTCGCCTTTTTCGCCACGAAGTGAATCAGGGTAAAGGCGCTGCCGTCCGCATGGCAATCGAAAAAGCCAGTGGCGACTTCTGCCTGATCCAGGATGCCGACCTCGAATACGATCCAAGTGAATACCCTGTTCTGATGGCTCCGCTTCTTTCCGGCCGGGCCGATGCTGTTTTTGGAAGTAGATATCTTGCCGGTGAGCAGCGCCGTGTCCTGCCCTTCTGGCATTCCATGATCAACTTGTTCCTCACCCTGACTTCGAACATGTTTTCCAATCTCAATCTCACCGACATGGAAACCTGCTACAAGGTTTTCCGCACAGATCTGCTGAAGAGTATCCCGGTTCGCTCGGACCGCTTTGGGTTTGAGCCGGAAATTACGATGAAGTGTGCCAAACGAAAATTTCGTATTTACGAAGTTCCGATCAGCTACCACGGTCGAACCTACGAAGAGGGCAAGAAGATCGGTTGGCGCGACGGTATCAAAGCGCTGGGCGTAGTGCTCTACTTCTGGGTTGTGGATGACTTATACAAGGAAAGTTATGGCCGCAATTATCTCAATACCTTAACCGGTACACCTGCCTATCTGAATTGGCTGGTGCAAATTGTGCGCCCTTTTCTGGGAGACCGGATCATCGAATTGGGCGCTGGTCTTGGCAGTCTCAGTGGCATGTTGATGGGCAAGCGGCTTCATTATGTAGCCGGCGAAAAAGATCCGCTGCACCTGCATTCTCTGCGCAATCGTTTCTTGCGTACACCAAATGTGGAAGTGCGAGAGTTGAGTCCTGATGACTCCGAAGGCTATGCCGACTTGAAGGAGAGTTTTGATACAGCCCTCCTGCTCAAGACACTTGAGTACAGTGTCGATCCCGGCGCATGTCTCCGGCGCGTGAATGAGTGTCTGGCTCCTGCCGGCCGTCTCGTGGTTAGTGTTCCCCAAGGGGCTGGAATGAATTCGCTGGATCGAGGGATGGCCTATCGTCAGAGATTCTCAAAACCCCAGATTCTTTCTCTTCTCGAAAGCAATGGCTTCACAGTAGAACAGACCCGGGAACTCAACAAGGTTGGCCGGGTTGCCTGGGGTATCTTCGGGGGGCTATTCGGAAACGAAAAAATCAACAAATTCAGCCTGAAACTTTTCGACAAAACAGTCTGGCTGACAAAGCTCTTCGAGCCGCTCCTGCCGTGGGCTGGTCTCAATCTCATCGTCATTGCGAGGAAGAAATAAATGTCATTCCGACACGCTATCTGCAATGAGGCTTTCGAAAAATGGGACTTCACAGAGTCCTGCCGGGTCATGAAGCGCCTCGGTTACTCCGGTATCGAGATTGCCCCATTCACTCTTGCGGAAGATCCTGCCGAAATTCCTGTTGCGCGAAGAAAAGAGCTTAAGGACATCATCGTCTCAGAAGGCCTGACCTTTGTAGGATTGCACTGGTTGATGATGAGCCCTGCAGGCCTTCATGTCACCACTCCGGACGAAGCACGCAGAGCCATAAGCTGGCAACACATCCGCAATCTGATCGACCTCAGTGCCGACTTGGGGCCGAACGGCGTAATGGTCTTTGGCAGTCCCAAACAGCGCTCAACCGAGGGCGGTATCAGCGTTGCAGAAGCAACCAAAAACTTTGTGGACGGGCTGGCGGGCGTCGCACCGCATGCCGAATCGCGTGGTGTGAGAATTCTGATTGAAGCCCTTCCCTGCGAGCAAACTGATGTTGTCCTGACTCTCGATGAAGCGGTTGAACATGTTCAGGCGATTGGCAGCCCGGCCATTCAGACCATGTTCGATTCCCATAACGCCATCAATGAAATCAGCTCCCACGCAGACCTGATTGCCCAACATTTCCAATGGATTCGACACGTACATGTTAACGAACTGGATGGCCGGCATCCCGGTACCGGCAGTTACGATTTTGTCTCCATCTTCCGCCGCTTGCATGAATTGAACTATCAAGGCTGGATTTCGATGGAGGCTTTCGATTTTAGTCCCGGAGCCGAGACCCTTGCCCGTGAGAGCATAGAATATCTGAATCGTTGTATTAAGGAGGCACTAACTGTATGAAAGCTGTTGTAACTGGAGGGGCCGGATTTATTGGGTCGGCGCTGATTCGCCATCTCATTGCCCAAGGTGCTGATTCTGTAACCGCATTTGATAATCTCAACAGCGGCCACCGCAAGAATCTTGAGGGCCTCAGTTCACAAGTCACTCTGGCAGAAGGCGACATCCGCGACTACGATGCTGTTGCCGCAGCATTCAGCGGCGCAGATCTTGTGTTCCATCTGGCAGCAATTCCCAGCGTGCCCCGCAGCATCAAAGACCCGGTCCCATCACACGACGTGAACATTAACGGAAGCTTCAACGTCTTTCGCGCCGCAAAGGACACCGGTGTCAGGCGAGTCGTTTATGCCGCATCCAGTTCTGCCTATGGCGACACTGAAGTGTTGCCTAAAGTAGAATCCATGCAGGCAAACCCCAAGAGCCCATACGCAGCACAGAAGTTGATGGGAGAACACTACGCAAGTGTTTTTTCTTCCTGTTTCCAACTGGAGACAGTCTCACTTCGCTTCTTCAACGTCTTCGGGCCGAGGCAAGATCCGAACAGCGCCTACAGCGGTGTGTTGAGTCTTTTTATGAAGGCGCTGATTGAAGGGAAATCACCAACTATTTTTGGAGACGGAGAGCAAAGCCGTGACTTCACCTACGTCGAAGATGTTGCCTCGCTGGTGTGGAAGGCAGCCAATGCAAAAGGCGTCAGCGGCAAAGTCTTCAATGCCGGAAACGGCAATCGCTACACCCTGAACCAGACTTGGGAGTTGCTGCAGAAAATCGCCGGGCGCGAAATCCCGGCTCTATTTGGTCCGCCTCGCGCAGGCGATGTCAAGCACTCTCAGGCCGACACAACTCTCGCACGCCTCGAACTCGGACATGACCCGCAGTTTACTTTCGAAGAGGGACTTCGTCGAACTTTTGAGTGGTATCGGCAAAGTCTGGCTTAAGCACGAGCACAGCCAGAGGGGGCAGGGTCAATGAGAATCTCTGTGGATGGAAATGGGATTCCACTGCTTCTGTCTGAATCGTGCCAGTCTGCCCCACACCGCTACCCCCGTATCGGCTTGCGTCCGTATTCAGCGCAACCGTCCAGTTGCCTGCAACAGGAGCGCCAACATGATAGTTGTAGCGCACAACCGGCGTAAAGTTGCATACAAAGACCAACAATTCCCTCTTGTCTTGCGCATAGCGAATGAAGGCAATGACTGAATTCTCCGTGTCGTTGAAATCAATCCACGAAAAGCCCTCGTAGCTGGAGTCTACTTCGTAGAGCGCTGCTTCCGCTCGCAGCAGTCGATTTAGATCACGCACCAGGCTCTGCAATCCCGAATGCAGGCCAAACTGCAATAGCTCCCAACGTAGCGGTCTCAATTCTGACCACTCTTCATACTGCCCAAACTCCTGCCCCATGAACAGCAGCTTCTTGCCCGGATGCCCATACATGTAACCCAGAAACGCCCTTACGTTTGCGAAGCGCTGCCACTCGTCTCCGGGCATTTTTCCGATCAGGCTCGACTTGCCGTGCACGACTTCATCGTGGCTGATGGGCAGTAGATAGTTTTCGTTGAATGAGTAAAAGAGGCTGAAGGTAATGTTCTGATGATGATGCCGCCGGAAGAACGGATCGAACTTGAAGTACCGGAACATGTCGTGCATCCAGCCCATATTCCACTTCAACGTGAAGCCAAGGCCGCCAAGAAAAACTGGCCTCGTAACACCTGGGAAATCTGTTGCTTCTTCTGCCGCCGTGAAAGCTCCTGGCACTGCATGACACAGCTCGTTGAAACGCCGCAGGAACGCGATCGCTTCGAGGTTTTCCCTGCCACCAAACTGATTCGGCACCCAGTCTTTGCCTTCTCGGGAATAATCAAGGTAAAGCATTGAAGCTACTGCATCCACCCGCAATCCATCAATGTGGAATTCCTTTAGCCAGCACATAGCGCTCGATAACAGAAAACTCTTGATCTCATTGCGCCCGAAATTGAAGATCAGCGTGCCCCAGTCGAGTTGTTCGCCCTGTCGTGGGTCGTCGTGTTCATAAAGTCGCGTGCCATCGAAAAGCGCCAGGCCATGCGCGTCCTTGGGAAAGTGTGCCGGAACCCAGTCGAGAATGACTCCGATGCCGGCCTCGTGGCACTTGTCCACGAAATACCGGAAGTCGTCCGGCGTTCCAAATCGCGATGTTGGAGAAAAGTAGCCCGTGACTTGATAACCCCACGAACCAGAGAAAGGATGTTCGAGGATTGGCATCAGTTCAATGTGCGTATAGTTCAGGTCCTTTGCATAGGTCACGAGCCGCTCGGCAAGTTCACGATAGCTTAGCGGCTTGTTGTGTGCCCCATGCACCCAGCTCTCCAGATGGACTTCATAGATGGTCAGCGGCTGCTTGAGGATATCGCCCTTCGCCCGCTCGGACATCCATTCCTGGTCCTGCCATTCATAGCCGTCAGATTCCCAAACGACCGAAGCATTCTTGGGCGCAACCTCCCCATAAGCTGCGAATGGGTCGGTCTTCAACTGCTGATAAAGATTGAGCCGAGAGCGCACAAAATACTTGTAAACCGCACCGCCACGCAGGCCAGGCACGAAGAGTTCCCATACTCCCCCTTCTCGCGGATTCATGGGATGGCTGTTCTTGTCCCAGTGATTGAAGTCTCCGCACACTTGAACCGATTCGGCATTTGGTGCCCAGACAGCGAATCGTACTCCACGAATTCCCTCAACTTCGATGACGTGTGCGCCAAACGTACGAAACGCCTCGTAGTTGGTTCCTTCGAGAAAGAGGTGGAGATCAAACGTCGATAGCAAATTGCCGAATCGATAGGGGTCGTCGATCTCCGTCAGAGTGCCTTTCCAGGTTTTGAGACGAATCCGGTAAGCCTTGGGGTCGGCCTTGAGCGTCACACAGAAGAAGCCCGCTGGGTCCATCTTCTTCATGACGTGCTCGACACTGCCAATCAGCACAGAAGCACTCTCTGCTTGCGGTAGAAAGGCTCGAACTTCCCACTCACCGGCCTGCAAAAGATGTGGGCCGAGGACCAGCATGGGATCGCCATGAAAGCCATTAACGATCGCGTGAATCTCGCTTGGGAGCATCATGGTTATTATGGCAAGTTCCGTTCGCTATGCTGAATTGCATTTGCACCTCGAAGGCACACTCGATGAATTCACGCTCCAGGAGATCGCCCCTCAGCTCTCTGTCGCCGAAATCAGTAATCGCTATCAGTTCACCGACTTCGCCGGTTTTCTCGACAGCTTCAAGTTTGCGGCCATGCAGTTGCGGGGGCCCGATCAATACCGCCTCCTTGCGCGGCGCTGCTTTGAACGGCTTGCCGGGCAGGGAATTGTCTATGCCGAGATCATTCATTCTGTTGGCATCTGTCTCTGGCGCGGCCTTGATGCCCGCTCGATTGCCGAGGCATTGATCGATGAAGGGCAACGTGCACCGCTCAAGGTGCGATGGGTCTTTGATGCTGTGCGCCAACTCGGCGAGGAACACATTCTCGAAACTGCAAGATTCACGTCGCAATTTCGCGGTACCGAAGTGCTTGCTTTTGGTGTGGGCGGCGATGAACGCGGCGCTCCTGTTGAGGCCTTGCGTCCTGGATTTGATCTTGCCAGGGAGCAGGGCTTTCGGCTCGTTCCGCATGCTGGCGAGACTTCCAATGCTCAAAATGTTTGGGATGCGCTCTCGCTCGGTAGCCACCGTATCGGCCATGGAATCCGCGCCATCGAAGATCCTGCACTGGTTGCCGAACTTCGCCGCCTCCAAATTCCACTGGAGATCTCAATCACTTCGAATGTTCTCACCGGCGCGGTCTCTTCTTATGCGGCACACCCTGCAAAACTCCTCCACGACGCCGGTGTGCCGCTCATTCTCAATACCGATGACCCCGCGTTTTTCAAAACAACACTCTCGCTTGAATTTGCGCATGCGAAACGTCTGGGCTTCAGTGAGCACGATCTCGAAACGATTCGCCTTAACGCTTTTCGCTTTGCGTTCGGCGAGACACCGCTTCCTTGATTTGCCGGGCATCATTCGCTGAGAAAGGGGATTGCTTTTTCATGTCATCCCTCACCTTGAGCTTCTTCCGGTAGCGGTCAAAGTAGCCGATAAAATCACCACCGAACTCGAACGAATACATGATGTCTGCGTAATCCCGCGTGTGGGCTGGGCCAAGCGCATGACCTGCCTCATGAACGCAGGTCAGAAAAAGAATCGTATCTCCAAAAAGTCCGTCGCTCAAAGTCCGCGCCAGCATGTCTCCCCCCAGACTCTCCATCGAAGGATTAATCACAACTTCCGAGATTCGCTTCCCCTCGCGTTCGGTGGTTAGACTCTGTCCATAAAGGCCCGGCCTCCGCGGATTTACCCAGCGAAAACGAATCTCTGCGTCCTCTGGTTGCTCAACTCTCTCAACACGCAACAATCCATCCGAAGCCCTTGCCCATGCTTCCATTGCCCACTGAGCGAGATCTGCCTTTTCATGACCGCCCGACCAATAACGCAGTGTGGTCTCCGCCTGAAGGCTCAAGGCACACAGGATCAAGACCATTTTCATGGCTTCGTTTTTTCCTCAAGCAGTGCTCGAATAACGAGCTCCATCTGATCGATGCGCTGGGTCATGTTTTCAAGGTCCTGCCCCTGGGGGTCTGGCAATGCTCCATGTTCGAGGTCATCCGCAATCTGGCCTCTTGCCTTCACGATTCGTCCTGGAATTCCTACAACGGTGGAATCGTCCGGTACAGAGTGAACCACCACACTGCCGGCACCAATCTTTACATTATTGCCAATCGTGATGTTTCCCAACACCTTCGCGCCGGTACCAACCACCACGTGATTCCCGATCGTTGGATGGCGCTTCCCTCGTTCCTTACCAGTACCGCCAAGCGTGACCCCCTGATAAAGAATCACGTCATCTCCAATGATTGTGGTTTCTCCCACCACTACTCCCATTCCGTGGTCAATAAAAAAACGTCTGCCAATGGTTGCGCCTGGATGAATCTCGATGCCAGTAATAACCCGTGCCACCTGTGAAGTGATTCGTGCAAGCAGTCGAAGCTTGATCCTGTACAGCCAGTGCCCAAGCCGGTGCAACAGTATGGCGTGCAGGCCGGGGTAGCAGAGCAGCACTTCGAGGACGCTGGTTGCCGCTGGATCCTCCCGGAAGATGACGTCGATTTGTTCTCGAATGGAGCGCAACATATTTGCTTGGATGCTTCAATTTCATTATCCGTTGAACTTAGTCGTTGCAGTTTGCTGTGATTTTGTTATTCTGAAAACATGCTGGAAGGCTATTTGCCAATTTTCTTCCTTCTGGCTATCGCAATCGCGTTTCCCGCCATCGCGTTGATTGCTGCCCGCCTCCTTCGTCCCTCCATTCCCAATCAAGCAAAGCTTGAGGCCTATGAATGCGGGATTGAAGCTGAAGGCAGTGCTCGCGGCCGATTCACAGTACGCTTCTACATCGTCGCGATTCTTTTCGTGATTTTTGATGTGGAGACCATTTTTCTATTCCCCTGGGCCGTCCGTTATAAACAACTGGGCTGGTTTGGGGTCGCGGAGGTAACGCTATTTCTCACAATTCTCATTGCCGGTTACATATGGGCTCGCAAAAAGGGTGCACTCAACTGGGTGTAACTTCTACCGGCTGCAAACGAGCTCGCCACACACTCAACCACTTTTTTTCTGCTTGTGCATTGCTCTCCCTCTTTTGGGCAGACTCCGCTTATGCTCAGGCAAAACTTCGTTTGACAAATACTGCTGTTGGACCAATCTCGGTTGCAACAGGTGCCATCGGACCTGTGCAAACGATTGAAGCATTTAATGCTGGTACAGGAGCGCTAGCCCTGTCCTTTGTCTCCAATGCGCCTTGGCTCACTGCTGCTGCTGGCCCCACTCGGCCCTGTCAGGTCGCAGTGCTGCAGAATTCCTGTATTCCAATCAACTTTACGCTGAGCACTGCTGCCCTGGCCCGTGGTTCCTACACTGGCGTTGTAACGGTTCGCGATCCGAATGCGATTGATGCGCCCCAAGCTATCACCATCACCGTTCAGATCGGCGGCGGGGTTCCAGACACCATCTTCCTTTACACCCCTGCCAATGGCGGCAGCGATAGTGCCACCTTTTCTACAAACAGCGTGCTCATTACAAACACCACCACTCAAACTGGCGGCGCTTGGCTGAGCGTTGCGTATGAAGGGCAGGGAAGCTTCAATTTCGTGCAGCCCTATCGGGTTTCTGGACGTCACTTGCCAGGCATGGCAGAGGGCACCTACAACGGAACCCTCCAACTTGGCGGCTCAACTTTTCCCGGTGATAACAAAAACGTTCAAACCCGTCTCGTTGTTACTTCTCAGCCGATTGCATTTGCCGGTCCAGACCGTATTCGAGTCAAGCTGGTTCAAAATTCTCCACCCAGCGCGGTCAACATTGGCGTTGGCAATCGAGGGCTCGGCACATTGCGCCTCAGCTCCATTACCGCTACAGAAACCAACGGCACCGGCTGGCTAAAGGCTGAGCTTTCCACATCGTTTACTGGTGCAGCAGCCACTCTGACACCGGGCGCTCTACCCGTCGGCACCTATCGAGGCACGCTCGGCTTTGCCACAAATGCAATCAATGCGCCATCACTTTTGGTCCCCGTCGAAATGGAAATCGTCACTGCCGCAGTGCCGACTGTTTCTTATAACGGTATCCTCAACAACGCAACCTTCCTGGCTGGTGATCCGCTTGGTGTTGGAACCATTGCTGCTCTGTTTGGCGAGTTCCTGACAGACGCTCTCTACTACGCACCAGGCGCTCCTCTACCAACTACCCTTGGTGGGACTCGCGTACTGGTGAATGGACGCCCAGCGCCTCTCTATTTTGCATCACCTGGCCAAATCAACTTCCAGGTCCCTCTGGATACTCTTGGCGGTGACGCTATTTTCCAGGTGGAACGCAACGGTGTTGTTGGCAACCGTGCCAGTGCAAATGTAGTTGCCCAAGCTGGACGCATCCTGGTTTGGCCAGGACTCCGTCACGGAATCATTGTCAACAACGATGGCACCTTGCCTTTGCCTGCCGGAGTCAAGTTGGGGACTTACGTTTCCAAGCCCGCTCGACCAGGCGATACCCTCATCATCTATGCAATTGGCTTTGGCCAGACCAACCCACCGGTTCAGTCTGGTGCAGCCTCTCCCGACAGTCCTCTCGCCCAGCTTCCCAATGTCCTTGTTCGCTTTGGCGTTCCTGGCATCTTTGACAGCTCCATTCCTCAACAGCCGCTATTCGCGGGGTTGAGCCCGCGCTTCGTCGGGCTCTTCCAGATCAATGTGCAGGTTCCTGATGGCGTTCCAACGCTGGAAGATTACGACCTGTCCATCGAATACAATAATCAGGCTTCCAATCGCGTCAAGATCTCCACGCGCCAGTAGTCTTCTCCTGCCGAAGTTGTAATTCCCGCCCTGTCGGATTTGTGAATTTCACGATCCAGACAGGGCGGTTTTTCTTTGCCCGCCTACTTTGCCTGCCAAACTCTGCGTTACAGTATCGGTTTGACGGACCGCCTTTATTACCACGACTCCTATCTCTTCGATTTCACAGCCGAAGTGCTTTCCCGTTCTTTCGATGGCCTGCGGCTTGAACTTGATCGCACTGCCTTCTATCCAACATCCGGAGGGCAGCCTTTCGATACCGGCACCCTCTCCGGCATCCCCGTTGTGGATGTGGTTGAAGAGGGCGATGCACTCATACACGTTCTCGCTCAAGCCTGGCCAGCGGACCTTTCGCGCGTAGAAGGGCAGATCAATTCCGTGAGAAGGCTGGATCACATGCGCCAGCATTCCGGCCAACACCTGCTCAGTGCGGTCATGGCCGAAGACTTTTCTCTTGCCACCGTCAGCTTCCACCTGGGCCCGGACTATGCAACTGTCGATGTTGAGCCAGCTACAGCCAGTGCCGAAATGCTGCTCGCCATCGAAGAACGCGTAAACGATCGGCTGCTTGAGAATCTTGCGCTGTCTGTCTCCTTTGAAGACGCAAGTCTCGCGCAAGGATTACGCAAAGCTCCGGATCGCACTGGTCTTCTGCGCATCGTAACGATTGATGGGCTCGACCGCAGTGCTTGTGGTGGAACACATGTTCGCCACACTGGCGAAATTGGCTGCGTAGTGCTCGGAAAGACCGAGAAAGTTCGTAAGGCTCAACGGATCGAGTTTTATTGTGGTGAGCGCGCCCGCCGGGCATTGCGTGAGCGTCTCAATGCTGCAGAACAATCTGCTGCCACGCTCCGTGATCGCCTGGCAGAGTCAGACAAACTGAGAAGAAAGTTGTCGCTGGAACTCGCCGTCATCGCCGGTCAGCGGCGATTCGCTGAATCCGTTCCAGACCAGAACGGCAGCTTCGTCTGGATGGAAGAGGTAGACGAGATTGGCGAAGAAATCCGCGCAAGTGTCGATGCATTTCTATCCAATCCAGGCACCCTCGCTGTGATCCTCGGGACAAAAGGAACAGCCATCCTTCTGGGAGCCCACGCCAGTCTCAATCTGGATTGTGGAAAACTCTTGAAGGCGCAACTGGATGCAAAGGGTGGTCGCGGTGGGGGCTCATCCAAATTGGCGCAGGGCACTATCCCCAGCCTCGAAGTGCTTCGCTCGCTTGCTGGCGATCTCGTGCGCTAGTTTAGCGGAGCGAGAGCAGACAGGCCGAGACCAATCAGGAATAAGAGCGACAGAATTCCAAGTAGTCGCTTGGTTCCCCCATCAGCACCCGAGAATTCCTTCCAGATCATCTTTCCGCAGATCAGGCTCACGAGAACTGCCCCATGCCCAAACGCATAACTCACCCAAGCCCCAACCTTGGCCTCGCCTTGTGCCGCTCCCGCCGAAAAATTGGCGCAGGCTCCAGTCATCCAGATCATTCCGCCAAGCAGGCCCATCGCATGTTGGCCCATCGATCCCGTGAAGTAGGCAAAAAAAGAAATCGGCAAACCCTTCACCGGCAGATTCATAAAGTAGAGGTTGTAGATGAAAGTGCTCAGCAAAATCCCAATCGAAAAAATCAGAGTCACTGCAAACGGATTGCTGATCCCCAGTTCCCCTTCAGTACTCATCATCATGACGGGATAAAACGTGCCGAGCAGCATTCCGCCCGCTATCGCCAGCCATACTCCGCGATAGGCTCCAGGCCCTGCTTCTTCGGCTGCCTTCTTTCGCCGTGCATTCGACGCAGCCAGTTTGGGGTCCTCTTCAGGCGGCTGAATCTCGGCGACGAGCGCTGCGGCTGCCCGCTTACGGATTGCCTGCATCTTTCCATGTGCAACTGCGCTGAGGATGACTGAAATCAAAACCAGTGCAACCCCGCCAAACACCATAGCCGCGCTTCCCGCTTGCTGTGCGATGTAGTTCCAGATCACTCCGACGATGAGCGCCAATCCAATTCCGACAGGGAACGCGACACTCATGCCCGCCAT
>JANXLY010000135.1 GCA_025354885.1 Acidobacteriota bacterium
GACCCGGAATTTCTGCATGGAAGTCTCCTGTGCACCTTTACAAAAGGCGCTTGTATGATGACCGTATCAGTCCATGCCGTTGTCGGATATACGAAAGCTATCAAGAATTCTCACAGAGCGATCATCATTTGGAAGACAAGCCTGGCTCAGTGACGATGATGTATTGTCCAGCCTTGATCCCATTCATTACTGTCAATTTTCCTGAGGGCCAGGTGATTTTCAATTTCGTTACTGAAGTAGCCGAGCCCAGACCGAGGATTTCGCGCGAGTCGTGCGAGGATAGAAAACTTCCGCCCGCACTGCGATAACGCTTACGAGTGGTAGCTCCGGCGGTCCATTCGAGGATTGCTCCTTCGGCTTCGGGATTGCTTGCAGTCGATTTGAGACGCAAGCCGAGCCAGTTGGAGCGGTTGCCGCCATCGTTGCGCAAAAACAGCGGAGCCCCACCATTTACACAGACGATCAGATCGAGGTCGCCATCGTTATCAAGATCGCCGACGGCCAAGCCACGGGCATTCCATTTTTGTTTGAAGACATCGCCGCTGCGAGTGCTGGCATTGAAAAATGAGCCTTGACGGTTTTCAAAGAGGAGAAGCGGTTCGGCGTAGGTGACGCCCGGCATACGTTTTTCGATCATGTCATCGGGGTGGCCGTTGGCGAGGATAAGATCGGGGTCGCCGTCGTTATCGAAATCGAAGAATTTCAGCCCCCAGCCACTGAGGAGACGGGTGTCGCTGCGCAACTGCCCCGGTTCTTCACTGAACGAGAGATCGCGTTGATTGCGATAGAGGGCAAAGTGCTGCTGATCGATATTGGCAACGAAGAGATCCTGCCAGCCATCGCCGTTGAAATCGACTGCGTCGACACCCATGCCGGAACGCGGATCGCCGCCATCGCTGTAGGCGACACCTGCGTATAAGCCGATCTCTTCAAATCTTCCCCCTTTTCGATTCAGGAAGAGTGCATTGGGTGCCATGTCGCTGGCAACGAACAGGTCTGGAAAATTGTCGTTATTGATGTCGGTGGCAACAACTCCGAAGGCTTTGCCGGAGTAGGCGGCGATGCCGCTGGAATCGCTGTGGTCGGAGAAGGTGCCGTCGCCATTGTTGTGAAACAGACGGCTATGCGCAGGGGGGAACAGAGTGGGAACACAGTAGGCGCTGATCTGCAGCGCATTATCCCAGCAGTACTTCACCAAGTCCTTTCGGTACTCTACGTAGTTAGCAATGAAGAGGTCGAGTTTTCCGTCTCGATCATAGTCGAACCAGACTGCAGAACTGTGCCAGCCGCTGCCGGTGATTCCGGCTTTCGCTGTGACGTCGGAGAAGGTTCCGTCGCCGTTGTTTCGGCAGAGAATATCCTGCCCGTACTGGGTGACAAGAAGATCCGTGTGGCCGTCGCCATCATAATCGGCAGCGGCTGCGCCCATGCCGAAGCCGGAGCCGCTGACACCAGCCTCAAGCGTGACGTCCGTGAATGAGCCGTCTTTGTTGTTGCGATAGAGGGCATTGCGGAGTTTTGTTTTTGGGGTGAAGAAGTCTGAGGGACCGCTATTGACGAAATAGATGTCCATCCAGCCATCGCCGTTGAAATCAAAGATTGCGGCACCGGCACCGACGGTTTCGGGCAAGTGACGGTCTGCAGATTTTGCATTGTCGTGCCGCCAGTTGATGCCAGTCTTTGCTGATGGAAGAGATACGAACTGAGGAGCCGCCTGTTGTGCGTAGAGCAGGCAAAGAAGGGCGAGCGGCGATGATAGTTTTGCAAGAGTTCCGAGCGTCATTTTCATATCCAGTTAGCAGTGTAGAGCGATAATCTTTCTGCTAGACAAGTACATCATGCGCATACTCATTTTTCTATTCGCTTCCAGCATATTCGCTACTCCGCTGCCCAAGCTTCGCATCAGCGACAACCAAAGGTACCTCGTCAATGCCGAGGGAAAGGGATTTTTTTACCTCGGCGATACAGCGTGGGAACTTTTTCATCGGTTGAACCGCGAAGAAGCGACACGTTATCTGGAGAATCGCGCACAGAAGGGGTACACGGTGATTCAGGCGGTGGCGCTGGCAGAACTGGATGGGCTCAATGATCCAAATGCTTATGGTCATCGTCCATTGGTGAACAACGACCCATTGCGGCCTGATGTCAAGGATGGAGCAGAGAACGATTACTGGGATCATGTGGACTTCATAGTGCGAAAGGCGAATTCGCTGGGAATGTATATTGGCTTTTTGCCGACCTGGGGCGACAAGTGGAATATGCGCTCGGGCAAAGGTCCAGAGGTGTTTACGCCAGCCAATGCCGAAGCCTATGGAGAATGGCTGGGGCACCGTTATCGCGATGCCGGGATCATCTGGATTTTGGGCGGCGACCGTTCGGTTGGCACGGATGTTCACCGCGAAGTACTGCGGGCGATGGCGAGAGGAATTCGCAAAGGCGACGGGGGCAATCATTTGATTAGCTACCACCCCAATGGAGGTTCGGGTTCGGCTGAGCCGTTCCATTCCGAGCCATGGCTGCAAATCAACATGCGGCAGAACGGGCATATGGCAGAGTATACGGGTCGTTATGACAAGACGGCCTTTGACTATGGCCGGATTCCGGTGAAGCCTGTGCTCGACGCAGAGCCGATTTACGAGGACCATCCGGTTTCGTTTCGCGCAGCCGAGTTCGGACATTCGATTGCGGCTGATGTGCGGCGACCGCTTTACTGGGACCTCTTTAACGGTGCCTGTGGCCACACGTATGGAAACCATGCTGTCTG
The DNA here is from genome assembly GCA_025354885.1 of Acidobacteriota bacterium. GTDB lineage: Bacteria > Acidobacteriota > Terriglobia > Bryobacterales > Bryobacteraceae > Bryobacter. Next base: position 2,765 of record JANXLY010000135.1, read on the forward strand.
GCAGATGTTTGCAGCGGGGAGGCAGCCGATCAACAATCCACTCATGCCCTGGGGCGAAGCGATCGACCAGCCAGGTGCGGGGCAAATGCAATATGCACGCTGGCTCTTGGAATCGCGACCCTATTTGAACAGGATCCCGGATGATTCAGTGATTGTCACAAGTTCGATTCCGACTGCTGTCCCCGGGGCGGGGCGTTATCGGTTTAGCGGGACTCGCGATTCTGCAGGCTCGTTTGCAATGGTTTATGTACCAGTGGGACGGAGGTTCTCTGTGCAGATGAACAAGATCAGTGGGGAGAAGGTGAATGCCTGGTGGTTTGATCCGCGCACCGGCAAAGCGACTTCGATCGGGAGTTTTCCGAATACGGGGCAGCGCGAGTTTCAGTCACCTAATCCTGGGGAAGAGCTGGACTGGGTGCTTGTGCTTGATGACGCGAGCAAGAATTTCAAGGCTCCGGGGCTTCGCTAAAACAACTGGCGCTATTCCAAGGGAAGAGCAGGATCGGGACCGGCGTCTTTGGGCGTTGTGATGGTTCTGATGATCTTGCGCCGGGCAACATCAATGACATGGATTTTGCCCTGGTCCTGGATGCCTGAGAAGGCGTATTTGCCATCTTTCGTGAGAGTAAGAGAAAGCGGTTGGCCGTTGAGAGGGATCGTGCCGGTTTCTTTTCTTGTGGCAGTGTCTGCGAATCCTACCGCAGAGCCTTTGTTCCCCAGTGAATAAACCAGAGTCTTGCCGTCTGGCGTGATGGCAACGCGATTTGGATAAACAGCTGTTTGAATTTCACCGGTTACGAGGTCTGTGGCAGTGTTGATGATGGAGATCTTGTTGCTTTCGGCGTTGGTCAGATAAATTGTCTTGCCGTCGGGAGACAGGACGCCGCCCTGAGGGTACTTGCCCGTTGGAATGAGCTTCACATTGCCAGTCGAGATTTCGATCGAGGCAAGTGTAGCGCTGTTGGTATTCGATACGTAGGCATGCTTGCCAGCGGGGCCGAACAAGACCATATGAGGGGACTTGCCCTGGACGTCGAATTTGCGGAGTACCTTCTTTTGCTGCGGATCGATCAGCAGAAGGCCGTCGGGATTCTCGATAGTCACCACCAAATGGCCTGTCGCTGGTTGAATTGCCATGCCGTGGGGACGGCGGTATTCACCGAGGTCGATGACAGCGGTTTTTTTGCGAGTCGCGACATCGATGATGGAAATGGTATTCCCGCCTTTGCCGGCGTTTTGCATCCAGAGAATTCCGTTGTCTGTAACGTAGAGAGATTTGCCGTCGAGGGAGCGGACAATTTCGTGGGGGTAGGTGCCGAGCTTGACTTCGCTGGTGCGTTCGCCAGTGGCCGAGTAGAAGGCAAGTTTGCCGGCGATCTTTTCTACGACGGCTATGCCGGGCTGGGCGTGGAGCGTTGGGGTGAGCAGGAGCAGAAACAGGGCGCGCATTTCACGGGTATCATATCGCAGGACTTTGGATTGCTAAGCAGATAGCTGTTATTCATGTGTTAAGGATACGGATGTGGCAATCGTCCGTGAAGGTGGCCGGAAGTACCCGACAGTTAGAGTGACACCTGCAACTCGTGACAATTCCAGCAGACTCAGGTCGGTCTGCTTCCACTCGGCCGTCTATTCTAGTGGATCAGGATGCTCGGAAACGGAGACGGGACTGCGGCTTCAATTTCCGGATGCGCTGTGATCCGGATTTGGCATTTGGTCAGTGGCAACGGACCGCATTGGTTTTGAGGGGAGTTCAGGCGTGGGTATCTGTTCCTGGATTGGTTAAATTGAGCTTTCAAAAGAGACCTTAAATCTTGTTTCCTCTTAATGGCGTTGCTCGACATGGAATCGGCGATATGAGTTGGAGCAGTTAAAAAGCCGCGAAAAAACCTATCCACTAGCGGAGATGATGCTGTCTGAGCCTGAACGCGGAGTGGGTGCTACTTTGCCTTCTTACGGGGAGCGAATTCCCGAACCACATTGAAAAGCGACCTCAAACCCAGTTGCATTGACCCGCTGCGCATGGCATCGCCGGCGGTATTGTAGCCAGTCGGCATCCAAGTGTTTCCAATGAACTCCGCAGCGAAAGCCCCGCCGATCCTTGGAGCGTTGAGCACGGTATTTCCATTGCGATTCAGGGTTAGGAAGTTCCACGCGATGCTGTGGCCGATTCTCGGGAAGATACCCTTGCAGTCGCATTTGACATAGCGGACATCGTAGTTGAGGGCGGCAGAGCCAACAGCGGTAATACTCTCTCGAATTGCCGAGCGAGCAAAGCGATTGGCGAGGCGCTTGGAATAGCCCTCCATACCCGTACCCCACTCTGTCGGTTCGTCATTGAGTTTCGCCCCCACAGCGCGCGCTGTGTTGCTGAATGCAGCGCCGGGGCTCCAATAGGTCTGGTGCCAGTAGAGGCCCCACCGTTCCTTGCCTGTGAGGGAGTGGAATTGATCGCGTGTGATGACGGAGCGTCTGAACTTGCCGGGCCCGGCGATTGACACCGATTTGATGACCGGATCATCTGGTGCCATGGGCGAGACGTGTGCTTCCTGCGCATGAGCCAAACTTAAGCTCCACAGAAGTGTAGAAAAGATTGGGAATTTCAATTAAGAACTGCCTCTACCATGCGGATACGGCCCAGCAATAACTGTTTCATCTGAATCCAGGGCTGGTCGCCCAAAGGAGCCGAATCTGCAACAGTTCGCGAAGTGGCCTAGCGCAAATCTTCTGTGGACTGCATTAGACTGAGATCCATTGCCCATTGCGACCCTTTCCCGCTATCTACATGGTTGGTTCGGCAAAGGTCAGCATCGGCATGCAGAGAAGCATTGCAACAAGCGGTGTTCTGCGAAACTCGTGCCAAGCCCGAGCAGTTGGTCACGAACATGGAAGTTGAGGTTCATCGACGGTGGATGAGCGGCCAAGATCCGGTTGATCTTCAGTGGAGGCTACTTCTTCTTCGCCAATGCGACGTCCGGGGTGATTTCTTTCCCGTTCGCGTCCACATAGTGGATATCGAATGCTCCGTCCGAATAGACAAAAGCCGTGCAGGCCGAAGTGCACGTGAACTGATGGACATGTTTGCCCGGCATCATGGCATAACCGCCCGGACCAAGGGTTGCGCTTCCTCCGCCCATCATTTCCATCCTGGCGGAACCGCTCACGATCATGACGTGTTCGGTCGGTGTATGCATATGCCAGGGGATCGAGCAGCCAGGCGTACCTTTAAAAACGATCACTGATGGGCCCTTTGAAGGGTCTCCGCTTTCCACTGCCATGGCGATGCAAGAGGGCAGCCCTGGCATAGGAGCCAACTTGTTCTCTGATAGTTTGCGGAGCACGCCCATTTCCTCAGCCTGCGCGACGCAGAAACAGGTGAATAACACTGCAACGAATCTCATAGTATTCCTCCTTCGGAAATATATCCACTCAACTATAGGCTTCGCGGTGGTCATCGTCAACCGTGCTGGCATTGGTATTTGCTTTTTCAAACCGCTAAATGCGCTGGCGTGCTACTCGAGATCAGCATGCAGCAGCGCAGCCTCGAATGTTGCCGGAATAGAATGGTTCGATGATAGTAACTGCACTCAAAACCCTGGCGCTGATCGCGCTTGGCACGGTTGTCAGCGCCGTCCTCGCCAATGCACAGCCGCCCGTTGTGGATTGGGAAAAGCAGAAGGTAGAGACGCTGGAACATTTTCGTTCACTCGTTCGAATCGACACGAGCAACCCTCCCGGAAACGAGACCAAGGCGGTGGAATACCTGAAGAGGGTGCTGGAAGCGGAGGGCATTCCTACCAAGACTTTTTCGCTCGACCCCACGCGCGCAAATCTGGTGGCACGGCTCAAGGGCAATGGGAGCAAGCGGCCGATTCTGATTCTGGCTCATACGGATGTTGTGGCGGTGCAGCTCGAGAAGTGGCAGGTAGATCCTTTTGGTGCGGTGATCAAGGATGGTTACATTTGGGGTCGTGGGACGGTGGATGACAAAGACATCCTGACGGCGAATTTGATGGTGATGCTGCTGCTCAAGCGCAGTGGGATCACACTTGATCGTGATGTCATTTTTCTTGCGGAATCCGGCGAAGAAACAGACCCGACGGACGTGGGTATCAAATTCATGGTGGAGCAGCATTTCGATGAGATCAATGCTGAGTTTGCGCTCACGGAGGGAGGCGCTACTACGATTGAGAACGGGCGAGTAACTGCAGTGCAGATCGCGACGACGGAGAAGGCTCCGCGGCGAGTGCGCCTGGTGGTGAACGGGAGTTCCGGGCATGGTTCGGTGCCTCGTCTCGATAACGCATTGACCCATTTGGGAGGTGCCGTGCAGAAGGTGGGCAGTTGGCAGACTCCCATGCGGCTGAATGATACGACACGGACCTATTTCGAAAAACTGGCCAGTATCAGTAGCCCGGAAAAAGCTGCGCGCTACAACGGACTGCTGGACCCGAATCGTCAAAGTGCGATTCAACAATATCTGGCCGAATTTGAACCTTCGCACTATTCGATGTTGCGGACTTCGGTGGTGCCCACCATTTTGAAAGCAGGTGTGGGCGCTAATGTGATTCCGTCCGAGGCAGAGGCGACGATCGATATCCGGGTGCTGCCCGATGAAGATGTGGCCAAGTTCTATGAAGAGATGAAGCGGGTGATTGGCGACCCGGCGGTTCAGATCGTTCCCATCATTTCTTCACGTCCCATTGCACCGCCGTCGAAGCTGGACAGTGAAATGTATCGAGCTCTTGAAGCGGCAGGGAAGCGCCAATATCCGGGGTCCACGGTGCTGCCAGGGATGCTGAACGGGTATACCGACATGGCTCTGCTGCGGGCCCGCGGGATACAGTCCTATGGGTTTGGGTCAGCGCTGACCCTCAACGACAGGACCAACTTCGGTGCTCATAGCGATGTCGAGCGAATTCCTGAAACGTCGCTGTACAAGGCCGTTCAGTTTTTGTGGGATGCAGTTAGCTCGGTGGCAGGACACAAGTAGCTTTGCGCTTCAGAGGCATCGCGCACAGGGATTAATGTCGCGTCGGGCCCAGCAATTGGTCAGTAAATTCGAAGAGCGCTTTCGTGGCGGGGTCTCCCGGGACACCAAGGTCACGATCGAGTTTCATGTGATCGGTTTGTTTGGCTCCGAATAATTTGGCGGGAATGCCGGCCTGATCGAGGGCGGCCCACAAACGATAAGCTTGGGCGGCGGTGTCGGTGTAATCGGCGAGGTGTAGAAGCAGGAAGGGCGCTATGCCTCGATTGGGCGCGACATGATTTACCGCTGACAACTCGCGCTGCCGCTCGAGGTTGCCGAACTTCTCGGGATGGCCCATCTTTGGTGGCGGCTGCTTGAGGCTGTTGCGGCGGGCAGTCGATGTTGCGACCTGCAGAGGTACGTCGTAGGTATCACCGTCGACCGGTACACAGCCCTTGATGCTGGTCCGTGGCACACCCTGTGCTTCGATGTAGCGAGTGTCGGTACAGAGCAGGGCGGCGAGTTGTGCGCCCGCCGAATGCCCCATCAGGAAGACGCGGTTGGGGTCGCCACCGTAGCGGGTGATGTTTGCATGCACCCAGCCGACGGATTTGGCGACATCGCGCACTATTGTGTCCATGGTGACGTGCGGTACAAAGCGATAGTTAACTGGCACGAAGACGAAGCCTCTTTCGACGAAAGCTTTCGGTTTTTGGTCCACATCGTTCTTGCTGCCCTGGGTCCAGCCGCCACCGTGAACCCAAAGCACAACGGGCAGCATTGACCCACTGGGTGGAGCGTATACGTCCAGCAATTGGCGCTCATTCTTGGGTTGGGCGTAGGGAATGTCCCGCTCTACACGAGGCGTGGTCTGAGCGGTTGCCCCTGTGGTGGTGAAGACCAAGTAAGCAATCAGAGGAACAATGAGGAGGCGCATCGGATCATCCTTTCGACGCTGTTCATCATAGCGGAGTTGAGTGTGGTTATTGAACACGTGCATCGCGCGTAGTAGGATCATGAGCATTATGAGTCAAATAAATCGGAGGGCCTTACTTGCGATGGGCAGCACGGCAGCAGCGAGTTTGAGACCTCTGCTCGCTGCGTCTGGCGGTGATGCCGTCGATGAGACGCTACGTTCTGGTATCGTCAAGCGGAAGATTCCGGCAGTGGTGGGCATGGTCGCAAGTGCGAACAAGATACTTTATAGCGGCGCGTTCGGCCAGCGGGATTCATCTGGAGTGCCTGTGCAGACCGACAGCATATTTCAGATCGCATCCATGACCAAAGCCGTGACGACAGTGGCAGCGCTCCAGTTGGTAGAGCGAAGCAAGCTGAGTCTCGATGAGCCGGTAGCCAAGCACCTTAAGCAGTTTGAATCGATCCAAGTTCTTGATGGGTACAACTCCAGCGGGAAGCCGCGCTTACGCCTGCCTAAGACCGCCCCCACCTTGCGGCACTTGTTGACGCACAGCTCTGGCCTTTGTTACGACCGATGGGACGGCGACATGTTCCTCTATGCGTCCAATCATCCGATTCCGCCAAGCGTGCCTGGGCCACTCATGTTTGATCCGGGAGCACGCTGGCAGTATGGGCAGGGTGTCGATTGGGCTGGAATTTTGGTCGAGGAAATCAGCAGGCTGACGCTGGAGGAATATTTTCAGCAAAAAATCTTTCGCCCCCTGGGGATGGAGGACAGCAGCTACATCCTGGCTCAGGCAAAGTTTGAGCGTATGGTGAGCAATCATGTGCGGGCAGAGAGTGGAGATTTGCAACAGGACGAACGCAAGCTGCCCACTCCTCCGAAATTGTTCAATGGCGGCGGCGGGCTCTTCTCGACCGCTGCCGATTATGTCAGGTTCCTGCAAATGATTCTCAACCACGGGATGGGACCGGGTAAGGTAAAGATTCTGCAGGCCAAGACCGTAGAGAGCATGCAGGTAAATCAGATTGGCGCTTTGACGGCGGGGAAGATGAAGAGCTTCAAGCCCAAGACGTCCAGCGACGTCGATATGCAGCCGGGGCAGACTGAGAAATGGGGACTGGGATTTTTGATCAACACGACGGCTTATGCGGATGGACGGTCGGCGAATAGCCTGGCGTGGGCGGGGCTCTACAATACGTTCTACTGGATTGACCCGAAGCGTAGTCTTTGTGCCGTGATCATGATGCAGTTCCTGCCCTTCGTCGATAAGGAAGCCGTGGGGCTGCTGGACGAGTTCGAGCGGGCAGTCTACAAGACCAAGCTGAGCTGAGTGCAGTTCCATTTAGTAGACTCTTCGGATGTGGAAATTTTTCACCAGTCTTTTTTGTGCGGTTGCGGCGATTGGCGCTACCGAAGCTCAGCGCACCGATGCGCTTTTTGCTGCCTTCACAGCCCCGAATACTCCAGGCTGTGCTGTGGGAGTTATGAGGGATGGCGAGACTTTATACGCGAAAGGTCATGGGCTCGCCAACCTCGAACAGTCCGCCCCTCTCACCCCTAAATCGGTCTTCTATCTCGCCTCTGTCTCGAAGCAGTTCATGGCCTTCGCGATCCTCCAACTGGAGCGTGAGGGCAAGCTTTCAACGGACGATCCTATAGGTCGTCATGTAGCTGGGCTTCCTGCCCACACCGCCGCAGTTACGATCCGACAATTGCTGAACCACACTGGAGGCGTGCGCGATTACCTGACACTAGGTGCCACTGCAGGGCTCTCGCAAGACCATGTCTGGACCGAGCATGCGATGCTTCTCTGGGTCTCACGTCAGAGAGCTCTTAACTTTGCTCCTGGGGCTGAGCACCTTTATTCCAATTCTGGTTATGTACTTCTTTCGCTTGCTGCGCAGAAGCTTTCTGGAATGAAGCTAGACGACTGGATGAAACAGAAGGTCTGGACGCCACTTGGGATGGACCAAAGTAGATGGCAGCACGACCACAGCGATCCGATTGCCTTGCGTGCTTCGGGTTACGTATCTTCTCAGACGCAGGGTTGGAAAATCGGCAATAGTATGCTCGACACGGTTGGAGACGGCGGTATGTACTCCTCTGTCGAGGACATGATGCGGTGGGCTGGAAACTTCGACAGGCCAAAGTTAGGCGGCGAGTTTCTAGATCGAATGGCGCAACCTGGGATGCTTAACGATGGCAGTGTCATCGCCAACGGCTAAGGAATGGGCCTTTCGAGAACTAAATATCGTGGCTTCGATGCTGTTGCTCACGGCGGATCTTTGGCGGGTTATCGAAGGACGTTATTCCGGATCCCCGCAAAGAAGTTCACGGTGGTGTGCCTCTGCAACAATGGAAACGCAAGTGCGATTCGGCTCAGCCGGCAAATCGCAGATATCTGGCTTGAGAAAGAATTCGAGTCTGCCGCGCTTCCGGCCGTTGCTCCCGTAGCGACTGAAGCGGCGAAGCTATCCGCCCCTAGTGCAGCCCAAACCAAGATGTTCTCAGGCAACTGGTTCAGCCCGGAACTTGAAGCCGTTTACCGCATTCGCTTCGCGGATGGGAAACTGCTGCTCGAAATTGGTGACAGTGTTCCAAGAGAATTGCTGGCAGACGAGAGAGGGCAACTCAGTCCCGGGAACACAGGCGCCACATTGAAGATCAAACAAACGGGCACCGGAGAAGGCGACACACTCGTTCTTGATGTCGGGCGAATCCGGGGAATTGAGTATCGCAAAAGAGACTGAGGATGATAGACTTTCACTCGATAGTGGAGGTTTTGATGTCATTCCGTAACAAACTTTTCTCGACAGCAGCAGCGTGTGTATTGGCTGTTTGCACGGTTCCAACTCCTGTTTCCGCACAGGAGACGACAAAGGATGGGGTTCGCCGTGAGAACGCGATCAACACACCGGAGCGCCCTTACCGGCAAGCCGGGTCCTCGGACCCGCGGGATAGGGGGCCGCAGGTGGCCAAGGGATTTGGCAAGCGGGACCGCCGTCTTGTCTACGTGGCGCTGCCAGGAGGATCGGCTGGCGGGCAATTCTCGTCGGAGATGAACGGTGTGGGAATCGTGGTGCTGGATGTTGACCGCAACTTCGAATTCGTGAAGCGCATCCCCACCTGGAATGTTCCGGCAAGTATGAGTCCGGAGGAAGTCTCTGGGATTGCTGCGAGTACGGCCACCAATATGGTCTATCTGGCAACGCGGGGACGGCTGGCGGCCTTTGACCTGGGCACTGACCAGAAGGCGTGGGAGAGCACTTATGACGGGATGTGTTGTGAGCGCCCGGAAGTTACGCCAGATGGTCTGACGCTGGTAGTGGGCTCGGATCTAAAGGACTTCTGGTACGTCATTGATGCCAAAAGCGGGACGCTGAAGGGCAAGATCCAGGCGCCCAAGAGTATGTTCGCCCATAACATGGGTCTCAGCGCTGACGGCAAGACAGTTCTCATGGCTCCGAATGGAGTAACTATGACGGTTGGAGATGTGCCTTCGATGAAGGCAATCAGAACGATTACTTTCTCGGACCATGTGCGCCCGTTTGTGATCAATCACGACGCGACCCGGGTTTACTCCAACCTGAATAACCTGCTGGGATTCGAGATCGCCGATGTGAAGACCGGCGAAGTAATCAAACGTATTGAAGCGCCAGCGGAGATGTGGAAGGCAAAGTGGGGAGACGTGAAGCAACACTTCTTCGGGCACGGCTGCCCCAGTCATGGCATTGCGATGACGCCAGATGAAAGTGAAATCTGGGTTGTAGACAACATCAACTACGGTGTTTTGGTCTACGACAATACCGGCGAGTGGCCAGTGCTGAAGATGAACTTCAAGACGACGGCCTCGGCAGACTGGATTACGATGGGCATCGACGGGAAGTACGCGTTCCTTTCGTCCGGCGACGTTGTGGACGTGAAGAGCAAAAAGCTCGTGGCCATGATGAATGACGAGTATGGAAAGCCCATGCACAGTGAGAAGTACCTGGAAATGTCCTTCTCAAACGGGAAACTGCTTCGGACGGTAAGCCAGTTCGGACAAGGCCAACCGAGCGCTGTGCGGACGAGGCTCGGCGCGAAGGCTACGGCGGCGAAGACGAAGTGACTTTCAGAGGTCTCTCGCGTCGAGGGATGACAGGCCCCTGGTGGTGTTTCATCAGCCTGGCAGCTGGATCTGCGACATTCGGAGCAGCAACGGTGAGCGCCGCGGAATCGGAATTGCAGGCAGTGCAAGTGGTCTGCGGCAGGTGTCACGCGCCTGCGGTCTTCCTGAAACAAACCCGATCCTGGGAGCGCTGGAATGATGTTTTTGCGGACATGACGAAGCGTGGCGCGAACGGAAGCGAAGAGCAGTTGGCGCGGGTAACGACTTATTTTTTGGAGAACCTAACGCTCGTGAACATCAACACTTCGCCCGCGGAAGAACTTGCGGGGGTGCTCGGCGTCCGCGATGATGTAGCCGAGGCCATCATCACACGCCGACAGAGTAAGCTGTTCGCGAATCTTGCGCAGTTGAGTGAGGTGCCCGGCGTAGATCCCAGCAAGCTGGAGCAACGAAAGAGCCGCATTCTTTTCGGACCTGAACCGACGTCGCCTTAACCCCGGCAAAGGTCGATAAGCTGACAGGGCCATTCCGCATCAGAAGATGTACTTGATCCCGAGCTGCATTTCCCGCATCGTGCGAGCAGCCGTGATCTTTCCGAAAGTGGCGGGTGTGCGAACGTCGATTCCGGGTGACAGATAGTTCGGATGGTTTCCGAAATTGAATGCCTCGAAGCGGAATTCCAATCTCTGGCCTTCGCGTATCGTCGTTTCTTTCGTCAGTGAGAAATCCCACTGAATCAAGCCTGGCGTCGTGAGAAGATTCCGTCCCGTATTGCCGTAGCGATAGAGTAATTCCGGGTTGGTGGCGTTGAAGGCGGCAGCGTTCCAGAATTTGCTGGGAGACCGGTCGTCAGGGATCGGGCTGATGCCGGTGGCGTCGGGGACATTCGGCGTGCCAATCTGGAGCGGATCTCCAATCTGGCCAACATTAATCGGAGTTCCATCGGAGAGAGTTATGATGCTGCCAATCTGCCATCCGCCGGCTATCATGTCTGTGGCCCGACCGCTGGAGAGGAAGGGCTTACCTTTGCCAAACGGCAGTTCATAAAGCAGCGACGAAACGAAGCGATGGCCGTTGTGAAATTGCGACAAGGAATGCTCACGGCGCAGATTGTAGTTGTCGGTGGCGAACTGATTCTCACCCGTGTTGTTGCGAATGGAACTGCCCTGATCGGTAGCCTTGGACCACGTGAAACCGGTGAGGTAGGTAAGACCTTTCGAAAAGCGCCGTTGCGCCTTCAAAGCCAAACCGTGATAGTTGGAATTTCCGTGACTGTCCAGTGTCTGGATTAGCCCATATGCGGGAAAAGGTGAACGCTGCAGGAGCGTTCGAGAGTCATTGGGACCGGTGCGAAGTACTGGTTGGTTCCAAACACGAAGCAATTCCAGCTTATGTCCGCCATTGCCGATGTACCCTGCTTCGACAACGGTATCTTTGCCCAATTGGCGCTGCACGTTGAAAAGCCATTGGATCATGTAAGGCGTGCGGCGATTTGTGTTATTGGCCAGCGTGAAGGTGGGGCCCTGGCAACTACCAGTCCAGTTGGAGCAGGTGCCGCCTTCAAATTTCCATGGGTCGTTTATGTTCGCGTTGGGGCGCTCGGAGTCTGCGGTGAATTGAGAACGCCCGCCGACGTTGCGACTCAGGTCGAAGCGCGCCTCAACGATGTCCTGGACATAGAAGGCACCTATGCCGGTGCGAATGGTCCAGTTTTCGGCAGGGCGATAGGCGAAGCTAACACGGGGCGCGAAATCGTTCCTGTCCTTCTTCACCGTCTCCGGGCCGAGGAGGTCGTTTCCTGTGGTCGTAGGATTGGCGTCACTAAAATGGAAAGGCAGGCCCTCATGGAAATCGCCTTTACCTGGCCGTATCAAGGTTGGCACTCGTGCACCGGGAACAATCTGTCCGTTATAGACACCGGAATCGTAAACAATGACGTTGATGATGCCTCGATATTTGTCGTGGTAGGGGGGCGTAAATTCATAGCGCAACCCCAACTCCGCTGTGAGTTTTGGTGTGATCTTCCAGGTGTCCTGAAAATATCCAGCGAAGATTGTGGCGCGAAACAAACCGTTTGAAAAGGCGCGGGCACGGGTCGGGCCTGCTGTCTCGCCGAGAAGATAGTCCGCAAAGGGGTGCCCTGTTACGGCGCGGCGGGCAGGATCCTGAGTGGCGATCACGTCGAACGCGAAATTTCCGCGTGTGAATGCGTTCCCTGTCTCGTTGTAGCGGTCGCGCCGGACCTCGCCGCCGAATCTTAGCGAGTGCTTGCCTCGAATCACGGACACGTTGTCGATCCACTGAAAGATCGCCGTGCGTCCGACGAATGGACCGTTGCCCTGCTCGCCAAACCCAGATAATCCAAGGCCGAGCCCGATCGAGGGCGTGCCCCATGAGAGCGGGACCGGAGAGTTCAAGCCTTTGATTCCCAACTCGCCGGTGACATCGCGCTTGTTCGCGTAAAAGCGCAGTTGATCATTGTGGAACTGCGTCACGCCGAAGCGGAATTCGTTAACGACCGACGGACTGAAGGTCCGGATGTTGCTGAGCAGTGCTTGGCCCGTTTTGGTGAGAATGTTCGCCTCCTGATCCTGGAAGCCGGCAATCTCTTTGTAGTCTTCGTTGCTCCAACTGTAGCGGCCGTACCAATTTGATTTCATGCTTTCGGCATAGTCGATTCGCTGGTTAAACTGCTCCCAGGTGATGGGCCTGGCGCGCTGGCGAATGAAGTTGTTGAGAATGTTGTCATCGGAACGCTGCGCTTTTGGGTAAAACTCAAGGAGTTTCTGTGTGATCGGGTTGAAGCGGCTGACCGGAACGATGTTGCCTGGAAATTGAAGCGCTGTGGCCGCCCGCGGATTGCCGGCCGCATCTGTGGTGTAAGTACGGGTAAGGGGATCAAAGATGTTTCGCCCGGACGCCGAGAAGTCGCCGGCACGCATTCGATCTGTGGCGACATTATTGAGGCCCTGGAGCGTCTTTTCCTCACGCAGCGTTTCGAAGTTTGACATGAAGAAAAGCTTGTCCCGAATTAGCCGGCCCCCCAGGGTGAAACCGAACTGGTTGCGGGTGAAAGGGTTTTTGTCCCCCACTTTGTTGTACTCTTTCGCGTCGAGCCCGTCACTGCGATAAAACTCAAACAAGGTTCCGTGAAAATCGTTTGCTCCGGCCTTGGTGGCGACGTTGATCTGCACAGCGCCACGACCGAATTCAGCCGAATACACGCCGGTTTCCACTTTGAATTCCTGTAGTGCGTCAATGGAGGGCTGCAGCGCGTAGATGTTATAGCTCATGTCAGTGTTTTCCAGGCCGTCCAAAGTATAGTGATTGAACTGATTTCTGGCTCCGGCAACCGAGAGTGACTTCTCGGTGCGGGTACCACCCTTGCGTGCAGCAGCTTCTCCGCCGGCTCCCTGTTCGGCCGATACGTTGGGACTCAACGCGACCATCTGCAGATAGTTTCGGCCGTTGAGCGGGAGTTCTACGATGCGCCGGTTGTCGATGACTGTGCCTACGGTTCCGGACTCGGTGGTCAGCAACGGCGTGCTGCCTTGGACATCAATTGATTCCGCCACGTTGCCGACTTCGATCGTGAAGTTGACTCGCACGGAATCGGCCACCTGCAACTGTACGTCTCTGCGCGTTGCGCTCTTAAACCCCTGCTTTTCGATAGTGACCTGATAGATGCCAGGCGGTAGGAACGGGATCGTGAAAGTTCCCCCGGCATTGGTTTCGGCCTTGCGGGTTTGTCGGGTTCCTGTGTTGGTGACAGTGACTTTCGCATCAGCCACCAATGCCGCAGAAGCATCGGAAACCGTGCCGGTGATCTCTCCGAATGTCTGCGCTAACATCGGCAGCGAGGCTAACGTGGCGCATAAAAGTACAGCTAGGACGACGCTTCTTTTGTTCATGGAAGGCCTTTCGCGACTGACAGTATCACCAGTGCCTCGACAATGTCAAGAATAAATCTTAATCATTACTTACAGTGTTTCAACTATGAGCGGTGATTCAACACTCGGAGAGACGCTGGCGCAACGATCCAGCCTTTCGAGCTTCTCTATTCGGCACGAGCGAGAAATCAGCCACCCTTGTTCAACAAAAAGTCACCCGCCATTAGAGTCCGATTGCGCCACAGATACAAGACGTACTAGCTAGTGAGGTCCGGCGGCGCTGGGCGAATGATGATGTTGAGGCCGATCCTAACCATCGACTCGCGCATCTGCGCCGTGGATGATCAAGGGCTGGCTCTTCGCCGTGCTGAGCGGCAAGATCAGCTTTGCTGCTGACAATCTTATTAGAGAAGGCGTGCTCAAGTTCTGCAGAGCGCCGAGGTTCTCGAATGGCCACGATGGCCAAGGCTTGCACTGGCGACTGATTCGCCCCGGAACTCGAGAGCGGCAACTGTTTTACCGAACCATTTGCGGGTGGTTGCAGATCCAACGAACAGCTACTGGAGACGGCGACACCCTGGCCCTGGATGCCTGTCGCATCCTGGGCATTTGAGTTTCGGAGAAGAGATTGATGGATGACTTTGCGGATTGCCTTAAACTTCGAGTCCGACCGCGCGCATGAGGCCGATGGCGTTGCTGTGGGTGACTACGCCGGGTTGCATTTTGTAGTCGAAGGACATGACGCCATCGATCAACTGGTCTTCGAAATGAACGTTGGCGCCGAGACCGTTGAGCACTTCGGCGATTTGAGTGAGGGCAAGATCGTGGGTGCTGGCAAGGCCGATGGCGCCTCGATCGAGGAGGCCACGCAGGATGGCTTGGGCACCAATGCGGCGGTCGTGGGAGTTCGTACCGCTAAGGACTTCGTCCATCAGAAACAAGACTGGGGAGCCGGAGGATGCTTTTTGCATGATGTCGCGGAGGCGGAGAATTTCGGCGTAGAAGCGTGAGGTGTTGGCGGCGAGCGAGTCGTGAGTCTGGATGGAAGCACCGACAGCGAGGGGGCTCATCCTGAGGCTCTTGGCCAAGACAGGAGCACCAGCCTGAGCCAAAACCGCATTGATGCCGAGGGTGCGCATGAGTGTGCTCTTGCCGGACATATTGGAACCACTGACAACCAGGATGCGCAGTTCGGGGCCGAGCCTGATGTTGTTCGCAACAGCCTGTTCACG
>JANXLY010000182.1 GCA_025354885.1 Acidobacteriota bacterium
AAACAGGGATTTGTACCAGTACATTTGCTAGTACTCTGCCAGTGGTGCGGGCAGGATGGCAAGCGATCCGAATTCGATGAATTGGCGTCTCATGGATTTGCGCTCCTGTTTTCAAGTCCCAAACTATAGTTTGTAGAACTGGATTTCCTTTATTGGTACGAGTTTGCTATGGCACGGTGGAATTTCGTTGATCATAATCGGCGAAGGCGTTGGAGAAACTGGAATCGACCACGTTTCAATGAAGCACCAATTTTTGTGGAGGGTATGAACTTGAGGATTAGTAGTTTGTTATTGTCTGCCGGTTTAGCAATACTTGCGACGTCGAATTCGATGTTCGCGGCGGAAGAGAAAGACAAAGACCTGGACACGCAGTTGCGCAAAGCACTACTGCAGGCTTCGTTCACGGGAACTGTTGGATCGAGCATCGAAGCACGGCTCGGCCGTCCGATCGATCGAAAGCTGGCAGATCTTGGTCGCCTCTTGTGGTTTGATGTGGCGGGAGGATTGCACTCGGACAACACCTGCGGTGGATGCCATGCTCCCAGCGATGGCTTCGGCGATACGCAATCGATTGCGATTGGAGTTCAGAACAACAATAAGGTGGGTCCGCATCGAAGTGGGCCGCGCAATCAGAGACGCACTCCAACGGCTGCCAACAGCGCGTTTTACCCGAAATTGATGTGGAATGGGCGATTCTCGGCACCTTCTGGAAATCCCTTCAACAACTCACAGGGTTTCCTTTTCCCTGCTCCGGAATCGAATGTGAAGTTTCCAGCGAACGATCCGATCATCAAGCACCTGCTGATTGCCCAAGCGCACATTCCTCCTACGGAGATGGTTGAGGTAGCTGGCTTTACGGGCGCCAATGGCGCCGCCGATATCAATCCGCGCCTGTACATATTTGATGATGCCAAGCCCGGGACCACAGTTCCGCTGCCCGATGGTTCGGGTTTTCGCAATGAACCAATTCGACAAGCTGTGTTGGCACGTCTCAATGGCAATGCGTCTTATCGCAAACTCTTCGGTCAGATCTTTCCAAGTGTCGCCCTTCCGGCTAACGGCCCCATCGACTTTACAATGGTCGGCCGCGCGATCGCTGAATTTGAGTTCACGCTGGTTTTTGCCGATGCTCCTGTGGATCGCTTTGCGCGAGGAGATGAAAAGGCAATGAGTTCCTCAGAGAAGAAAGGTGCGCTGTTGTTTTTTGGAAAAGCAGGTTGTGTGTCCTGCCATGCGGTATCCGGGCAGTCGAATGAAATGTTTAGCGACTTCAATATGCATGTGGCGGGTGTGCCGCAAATTGCACCGTCCTTTGGCGTAGGGTTGGGGAATGTAATTTTCGATGGGCCAAACGAAGACGAAGATTTCGGGTTGGAGCAGCTCACTGGTTCGGCGGCAGACCGCTACAAGTTTCGATCTTCTCCGCTCAGAAACGTATCGCTGCAGCCGACATTTTTCCACAATGGTGCGTTCACCAAGCTGAAGGATGCCATGCGTTTCCACCTGGATACGGCCAACGAGTCCCTCAGTTATAACCCGGCCAAAGCTGGCGTGGATAAGGATTTGAGGTACCGGATTGGACCAAGAGTGACGGCCCTCGATCCTCTGCTTGCGTCACCAAAGAATTTGTCCAGGGATGAATTTGAGGACCTTGTTGAATTCGTTGAGAGGGGACTTCTTGACCCAAAGGCATCGAAACAGAATCTTTGCAGGTTAGTACCGGAAAAGGTTCCTAGCGGTTTGCCAGTAATGGACTTTGAGGGGTGCCCATCCTCAAAGTAAGTGCTTACTGAGTGTCGGCCCACTGGCTGAGCTTGGTCATGAGGCGGTCGAGGATCTCCGGGTGTTGACGCCGGAGATTCTTCGATTCGCCGGGGTCGTTACTGAGGTCGCTTAGAAAGAGGGCGTCATCACCGGTCAAGGGTTGATTCGCGATCTTGCCATCAGCAGCATTAATCGAATGAGTGATTCCGTTGACTACCAGCTTCCAGTTGCCTTCTCGTATTGCCTGTTGGTTTCCGAGCTTCCAGAACAGCGTGTCGCGAGTCTTGTGGATCGATTGCCCGTCGAGCGATTGGGGGGATTGAACTTGAGCGTATTCGAGCAGTGTCGGCAGAATATCGACGGACATCTTTGTCTCTGTGTTTACTGTATGTGCAGGTAGCTTTGCAGGATGGTTGATGATGCAGGGGACGTGCATGCCACCATCGAAAAGACTGAACTTGTGACCACGATAGGGGCCGTTGGAACCCGCAGTTGCAGGCTTTCCGTTGAGGCCAGCGCGAGGTTCTGAGCTTGCGCCATTGTCGCCCAGCAGGAGGATGCAGGTGTTCTTGTCAACACCGTTGCGCTGCAGGGTATCGCGGAGTTGGCCCACGCCGTCGTCGACGGCTGCAATCATCGCAGCATAGGTCTGGCGCTCGGAATCGAGAGACTTGAAGCGATCCATGTATTTGCGCGGGGCATGCATGGGATAGTGCGGAGCGTTGTAGGCAAGGTATAGGAAGAAGGGCTCAGCAGCGGAGCGCTTTACGAAGGCACAGGCTTCTTCTGTGAGGCGTTCGGTCAGGTATTGTCCGTCTTCGAAGATTTCTTTCCCGTTGCGATAGAGGTCGTGATAATTGGGAATTCGGGGGTCGCCCCAATAGAAGCGGTGGGAGTAGTAGTCGACACAGCCGGAATAGAAGCCGTAGGATTCGTCAAAGCCACGAGAGAGTGGAGTGTTGCCGAGATGCCATTTGCCAACCAGCGAACTGCGATAGCCGGCTGGCTTGAGCAGAGTGGCAATGGTGGGTTTGTCGGCGGGAAGATCGTGGCCATTGTTGGGAACGCCGGCGCTAGCCGGGTAGCGGCCGGTAAGCAGAGAGGCACGGGACGGAGCGCAAACGGGGGCGTTGGCATACCAGTTGGTAAAGCGCACTCCAGTGCTGGCAAGGGCATCGATGTGGGGAGTCTTTAGATCGCGGGCACCATAGCAGCCAAGGTCTGTGCAACCAAGATCGTCGAGCAGGATGAGGACAAAGTTGGGCTTTTGCGTCGATTGAGCGGCGAGCGCGAGCGGTGCAGCCAGAGCGGCACGGCGGGTGATCATCTATTCCATTTCCTGGCCGATGCGGATGAGATTGCCGTGGGGATCGATCAGGGCGAATTCTTTCATGCCCCAGGGCTTGTCTTCCATCGGGTGCACGTTGGGGATTCTGGCAGCAACAAATTCCAGGTAGAGCGATTCGGCGTTTTCGACCCGCCAGTAGCAGCCAAAGAAACTTGCAAAGGGGTCAAGATGGTCCATGAGGAAGAAATGGAGTTCGCAGGATTCGCGGGCCAGGACTGCATAGTCACCCTCGTGGCGGGACCAGAGTTTGAAACCGAGTTTCTTGTAGAAGGCGACCGTCTCGTCTAGGTCAAGCGAGGGGAGTACCGGGATGGTGGACTTTAGCATTGGCGCACTTATCAGTTTAAGCCCGGTATCAGGGTGCGTTGTAAGGACCCTGAATGTGGAGCAAGAGGTTTAGGGCAAGACCGACGAGGATGAGCACTCTCTGGATGCGTGGGGGAGCTTTTCCGGACAAGCTGGCGAGGACCAGCAAAGGAAGAAAGTCGATGAGGTAACGCTGTGTTACCCAACCCGTTGAGGAGAGGAAAAGCAATAGACCGAAGCATGTTGCGGCCAGGCGGGCTTGTGGCCTTGCGCACACCAGGAAAGGCGAAAGCCAGAGCGCACCCATGATGTTTTCGTGGAAGAAGTTGGGGGGAAGGGCGATGCTGGTAAGGCTGCTGATCTCAATCCAGGGGAAGCGAGTGAGCCAGACCGGAGGCTGGAGGAGGAAGAGATGGAGGCTAGGTTGCAGATTTGCAAGGGCGTAATTGGGGGACTGCTGGTTCACTCCGGCAAGGAGGTAGTTGAGCCCGAATTCGAAAGGGGAATCGAAGCGGAGATAGTTGTAACCAAGGCTTGCGAGGATGGGAACTACGGCACCGGGCCAGCAACGAGGGCTGGCGAAGAGCAGGGCGATGGCAAGGTGGGGGCGGGAAAGAAAAGCAAGGCCAAAGAAGAGGCCGGCCAGCAGGTATCGATGATAGAAGTGGAGGGCAAATGCTACAGAGAGGCAGGCATAGCCGCAGGAAATCGCGACTTCATAAACGAAGATGCGGTGCAGCAGGAATGGAATGCAATTGGCAATGCCGAGGGCGAGATAGAGTAACGGGTCGGCCTTGGGATTGAGCTTGGCGAGGCTGAGGGCGTTGGCTAGAAATGCCAGTGAAACGAAGAGGAAGACGGCGATTGATTCTGGAAGGTCACGCCTTGAAAGCAGCCTGTAAGGGAGGAACGCGAGCAACGCGGGTGCAGGGCCGTGATAGAGAAAGTAGTGGCCTTTGTAAAGAGCCATGTCGTGCATTTTCAAGTCATCGGGAACGCTGGGGTCATAGGGATTGGGCCTGGCCAGTAAGAGCGGGTTGACTTCGATGGGGACATAGAGATGCCCTGCGGCAAAGCCACGAGTGAGGTAGTTGTAGTAGCCGTTGGGCGAGAAATCATTGAAGGCCGTGCTGGCCCACAGGTAGTAGACAAGCACGGCGAAGATGACGAAATAGCGGCTACTTTTGAACCAGTTCAAAATCGCCTGACTTACTCAACTCTTCAAAAGCAGCGAGAAAGAGTTGGATATCGATCGAACCGAATTCGGCGGAGACTGCATCGCGAATGTCGAGTACGGAACGCTTGCCATTGGCAAAAGCTTTTGCTTCGCTGAGGCCCATGCCGCCGAGCTTGTCTGCTTCGACAGGGCTAAGGTTGCGACCACCACCACCGAAGCCTGGAGCGTCGGGTTTTTTGCGGAGGGGGATGAGCTTGGATGCCTGAACTTCAGCAGCTGACATTGCAGTGTCGGTGATGCCACGGGCTGAGGCGTAAGCTTCGACAGTTGCCAGTGCGGAGGCGAGATTGGCGGTTTGAAAAGCGCTGGCAAAAGACTCAATCTGTTTGACAGCGGCGGGGTCTTTGTCGGCAAGGACGCTGGCAGAACGAATGGTGGCGGCTTCTCGTTCGTGGTTGATTCTGACCCTGGTTTTGGCATCGCGCAGTGTAGCGCCATCGCCGAGCGACTGGAGGGCTAGACCGAGTTCCCTGCCTGATCGTTCTGCGGCATAACCGGCGACCATTTCTGCAATGCGCAGTGCGCCGGGGCCATCGGCGTTGGCCATGACCAGGCTTGCGGCCAGACCGATGAAGGCGGCACGTTTAAATTGTGTGGGGTCTGCGTTAGTGGCTGAGTCTTCGCTGGTGTGGTAACCAATTTCGGGCCAGTTATTCAAGAGGATGGCGGGGATGCCGGCGTTGAGATAGACAGTGTGATCCGAGGCGCCGTAGTGCTTTTCAACGTTGTAGTAGAACTGATCCCGGCTGCCTTGTGGATCGATGATTGGATATTGAAAAGAGTAATAGAGGCGGCGGTTGTTGACCTTCTCGCGATTGGTTTCACCGACGAATTCGAAGAACTGCTGGTTCACGTCGTTGAGGAAACTGTTCACAGAATAGGGAGTGGACATCAAGCGAAATGAATTGCGGCTTTTGGTGACACTGGAGCCGGCCATGTCGATGGCCATGACGGAGACCATGCGTTTGGCTTCTTCCGGGTTGGCTCTGAGATAGGCCATGGAACCAGAGATCTCTGGCACCCAAAGAAAACGGACGCTGCGGCGCGGTCGCTTGAGAACACCATCATCGATGAGCTTTTTCCAGACACGAGCGATTTCCAGAATCATGGCGGAGCCGGAGCTGTTGTCCATCCCGCCCTGCTTTGCGACACCTTCAAACAGATGAGCGACGAGAGTGATTTCCTGATCGCTGGTACCATCGCCTTCGATCAACGCGGTTGAGACCTGCATTGGGGCATCGTATTCAGTGGCGCGCACCTTGGCTTGCACCGTGAGCTTCTCCCCTTTTTCGAGCATTTCAAGAAGCTCGAGGCCCATGCGATGGGAGAGGTTGAAGGCGAAGGCGGTCTTGCCTTCAGCGGGAGTGAAGCCTCGGCCGCTGAGTCCATTCCAGGCGATCTGGTCCGGGCGGTCGAATGGACGGCCGGTGGGGTTGGAATAACTTGCGATGCCGGCTGCGCCGAATTCCTTGATGGCCAGATTGGCTGCCGCACCGGGAGGTCCCGAGACCAGGACGATGTTGCCAGCGATGTTTTTGCCGGCGTAGTCGGATTTGTTGTCGCCACGACCGCAATAGATCAGCTCTGCTGTGATATCCGCAGATTTGGACCCGACGGCGAGCATCGCAGGGACGTCGCGATAATTGACGATCTGACGACGGGCGGGCTTTGTGACCCAGAATTCTCCTTCTTCTCCATCCCATTGTTTTCCTGGCATTGGGAAGCGTTTGACTTCGACTTTTTCCAGCTTGTATTCCTTGAGCCTCTTTTCCATGTAGGCGGATTCGCGGTAGAGGCCTTTGTACTCTTCGGCGGGGCGATTGCGCTCATAGGGGTTGAGTTCGAGGATATGTGAAACGCCGGTGGAACCGGAGAGCTCATTGACGAGAGAGTCGATGACGGCGGGAGAGAGGAGCGTCTTGGGATTGGGCTGTTCGGGGGGACGCATTTTAGGGTTATCCGCGAGTTGCGCGGACAGCGTGACAGCTAAAAGCCATGGGAGGAAAAGGCGCGACATATTCGCTTGATTGTAAGCTTTCTGCTCCGTCGGCGCAGCACTGCTGCTTTGAGGTTCTGGCCGCTTTCGCTCTGTTGCTCCTGCTCAACGATTTGCCAATTTGACCTAAGAGCGTTGCGGGGAGGTCGGCTGGAACTGAAGAGACACAATTAGACGAACTAGTCTGCGACTGCCAGAAAACTACTCCGCGCATGCACAAGGAAGTGATGCCGCCTGAGTTCCAGTGGCTTGGGTTAACGGGAATTGAATCGGCGAAGTAAACCGAAACCTGTCAATCCAAAGGCAAACAACATGATCGAGGAGGGCTCAGGAACCGAATCTCCTGTGAATTTCAAATCATCGACGGAGAAATTCCAATTCTGACCACTCGAATTGGCTGATGAGACGATTGCACGCGTGATGTTGGGGTCTTGAAGCGCCAAGAATCCTTCCAATCCTGACCCACCGACTGCAAGACCTGAAGTCAATGACTCAATCAGAGAGGCTCCGGCATAAACGGAAAGGGTGAAGGTGCTACCACGTGATCCTTCAAAATAGAGCCCAACTGCAGATTGTGCCGTTGAAAAAGTGATCTCCATTCCTTGGGCGCTAGAGCCACCACCGCCACCGCCTTGATCGACCCAGATAACGTTTGGCAGTGAAGTGAGAGTCGAACCCGTGGCGAGAATGCCGTTGTTCGCTGTTGCGCTGAAATTCAAAACGCTGAAGCTGACGCCAAGGCCAGTGTACTGATTGGCTAGCACTTCACCGCTTCCAAAGCTTGGCGCGCCAGTGAGGCCATCAAAGTTGATGACAGTGCCGCTGAAGCTGTTATAGGCGATCGGTAGAGCGCTGGCGTTTGATCCAGCGAGCATCCAAGCGGCTAGGATCGTGCAGGTTATGTAGAGAGATGTGTTTTTTCGTTGCATGGATTGACTCTTTTACCGTGGATGGGCTTTCTTGTTCCTGAGGTAAGGTCTTATCCTTAGATTAGGCATCGAAACTACCGTAGCTGACCATAGTCCATCAGTACTAAATTCGACTCCAAGAGTACTCTCGCGATAGAATCAGGACCATGTTCAGCCGGAGATCCTTTCTCGGAGCTGCGCCTTTGGTTTTAACCAGAGCTGCCGCAGCGCCAAAGCGCAATGTTCTCTTTATCGCAATTGACGATATGAACGACTGGATCGGGTGCCTCGGTGGCTACCCCGGCGTGCAGACTCCGAATCTCGATCAACTGGCAAAGCAGGGAGTATTGTTTCGGAGCGCGCACTGTGCAGCGCCGCTTTGCAATCCGGCTCGGACGGCAATCATGACCGGGCGTCAGCCTTCGTCGACCGGTGTTTACCTGAACACCCAGCCCTACGCGGGATCTAAAGTGCTCGAAGGCGTATTGACCTTGAACCAGCACTTCAAGAATTCCGGCTACCTCACCCTCGGTGCCGGCAAGATTTATCACGGCACTTATGGCCAGTTTGCCGACAAGAAGGGCTGGGATGATTATGGCCAGCCGAAAGGGAAAATGGAGTTGCCTGGGCCGGGATTGCAGGCTGGAGCCGCGGCTCAAGGCAATTTTGATTTTGGCCCGACCAAGACCGGGGATCAGGAGATGAATGACTTTCAGACTGCGCAGTGGGTTGGCGGCCACCTGAGCCGGAAACAGCCGCAACCGTTGTTTATGGCTTTTGGCCTGACCCGACCGCATTTGCCCTGGTTTGTTCCCAAGAAATACTTTGACCTTTATCCGCTGGATGCCATTACGCTCCCGATCGTAAAGGAAGATGACCTTGATGATGTTCCGGCGGCTGGGAAAAAGATGGCGCAGCAGGGAAAGGATCATGCGCGAATCACTCAGGCGGATAGCTGGAAGAAGGCGGTGCAGGCTTATCTGGCTTCGATCAGCTTTGCCGATGCGATGATTGGCAAAGTGCTCCGATCGCTTGAGAGCGGACCGAATGCCAACAATACAACGGTAATGCTGTGGAGTGACCACGGTTGGCATCTGGGCGAGAAGCTGCATTGGCGGAAGTTCACACTTTGGGAGAGGTCCACGCGAAATGTGCTGATGGTCAAATCTCCAGGCGTCACGCAAGCAGGCGGGATTTGCGATTCAGCAATTAGCATGATGAACCTTTATCCAACGCTTGTGGAGCTTGAGGGTTTGGGGAAGGCTGGGGAGCAGGAGGGAGTTTCGATGATGCCACTGCTCCGTAACCCAAAGTCGAAGTGGCAAAAACCGGTGTTGACGACCTATGGCCTGGGGAACCATGCGATCCGGACCGGGGGTGTGAGGGAAGGTTGGCGCTACATCCGGTATAACGACGGAGGGGAAGAACTTTACGACCGGACGAAAGATCCAAATGAGTGGACGAACCTTGCGGGCAAGCCAGAATTCTTTCAAAAACAGAAGGAACTGGCGAATTTTCTGCCGGCAACTGACCAGCCGGATGCACCAAAATCAACGGTTGGTGCGGATGATGTCTGAAAGTGAAGCGTTGTAAATTTTCGCCATCTTTCTGAAATTATTGAGATTTTCCTTTTCTTCGCCCTACTTTTGTCGATGAGAGACTAGGTGTATTGCCTGAACAGGAAATTCTTGTTTTACAAGAAAAATTACGCCTGCAGTAGAATCCCTATTGCCCTGCGCGAATCTGTAAGGGTATAGTAATGAATTAGACGTATGCGGGCCAAGTGTCTCTAAAGGCGCAGCTTAGTTGCAAAACGCTGGATGCCAAACGAGATAGTAGTGGTCCGGAATAGTACCAAGGAAGCCTAATGAAGCCGATCTTCCCCAAGTCGCTAGATTTCATGATTCGCGCCGCGTGCGCGGGACTTGGAATTGCCATCTTGACGGGTGTAGCTGCCTATAGCTACTTCACATTGCCAGTTGTTCTCGATACCGGGTACCGGCCAGAACAGCCTGTTCCTTATAGCCACAAGCTACACGCTGGCAATCTGGGTATGGACTGTTATTACTGTCACAACACGGTAATGAAAGCAGGGCATGCGGCAGTGCCCTCGACCGAGACCTGCATGAATTGCCACACTCGGGTAAAGACCGATTCTGCATTGCTTGCGCCTATTCGCAAGAGCTACGCAACCGGGGAACCGGTGAAATGGGTGAAGGTACACATTTTACCGGACTACGCCTATTTCAATCATTCAGCCCACGTGACGGTGGGGGTGAGTTGCGTGAGCTGTCATGGTCGAGTAGATCAGATGGTGGAAATCACGCAAGTCAAACCGCTAAACATGGCTTGGTGTCTCGATTGCCATCGCAATCCTGCACCGAATATCCGGCCTGCGGAGTTTGTAACCAAACTCGACTGGGAGCCACCGGCTGGTAAAACCGCTACCGAAATTGGTCTGGAAATTGTCAAAGCGAAAGCTATCAATCCGCCCGTGAACTGCGGCGGGTGCCACCGCTAAGAGCGGAACGGGAAGAGGATCCAATACGATGAGTCTCGTTCAAATCAGTAACGCGAAAAAGCAAAGAGTACCCCTCGATCAACTGGGACAGACCCCGGAGTTTCAAGGCTGGGCAGAAGGCATCGATCCGCAGGAACTCGACAGCAATAGTCGCCGCGACATTCTGAAAATCATGGCTGCTGGTGCCGGACTTGCTGGTCTGGTCAGTTGCCGCAGGCCACAGCAGAATATTGTTAGCTTTGCCAAGGGTGTAGAGGATCTGATCCCCGGCAAGCCGCTCTATTACAACACTGCGTTTAACCTGGGCGGCGTGGCACAGGGTTTGCGGATTGAAGCCAATGACGGTCGTCCGACCAAGGTAGAAGGTAACCCGCTGCACCCGACTTCGAAAGGCGCAGCAAGCACTTATTCGCAGGGCAGTGTGCTTGGTCTCTACGATCCGGACCGTTGCAGTTTTGTGATGAAAGACCAGAACGCTTCAAGTTGGGAAGCCTTTGGCGCATTCAGCAAAGAGCATTTCTCCTCAATGGGAGATGGTGAGGGGCTGGCGTTTGTTTGCGAGCGTAACGCCGGAGACAGCTACCGCAGTGTTGTAGCGGCTGCTCAGAAGAAGTGGCCCAAGGCATTGTGGCTGCACTGGGAAGCGCTGAACAACGATAACGCTGTGCTTGGTGCGGCAATGGCAACTGGAGTAAGTGCAGAACCGAGTAACTCCTTCGACAAGGCGGAAGTTGTAGTTGCACTCGATCACGATTTCCTCGGTACCGACGCGACGACCATCCTGCCGACCAAACAGTTCAGCCAGAAGCGCAAAGTTCTGAAGGCTGGCGAGCCGATGAATCGGCTGTATGTTGTGGAAGGACATTTCTCGCTCACAGGTGGCATGGCGGATCACCGCTTGCGACTGAAGCCGAGCGAAATTGGCGGATTTGCAGCCGAAATTCTGAAGCTCGTACAGGAAACAGGCGAGATCAAGGTGGAAGGTGAGGGCCGCAAGAAGTTTGTGGCTGCGCTGGCGAAAGATCTGAAGAAGAGCGCAGGCAAGAGCCTGGTTACGGTTGGGCCTCGGCAAGCACCTGAAGTGCATGCTCTTGCACTTGCGATCAACCAGGTGCTGGGCAATATTGGAAGTACCGTACAACTGATGCAGCCGCTCACGCCGACGCAGTCAGAAGCCTTGAAAGCGTTTGGAAGTGCCTTGAATGGCGGCAAGATTTCGACGCTGGTTGTGCTGGGCGGAAATCCAGCCTACACGATGCCTTCGGATCTGACTTTTACAGCTGGGGCGAAGAAGGTAAAGACGCTCATTCATCTGGGACTGGAACATGATGAAACCGCGGCAATGGCGCATTGGTGTCTGCCGCAGGCTCACTATCTTGAAGCCTGGGGAGACGGTCGCAGCAGCGACGGAACAGCCTCGATCCAGCAACCTGTTATCGCGCCACTTTATGGCGGCAAGAGCGCGCAGGAAGTACTGGCGGAATTGGCTGGCCTAGGCCTAAGTCGCGGGTATGATCTGGTGAAGAATTTCTGGTTGCAGAGTTTCACGGGCGATAAAGAGAAGGCTTGGAAAAAAGCACTTCACGACGGGATGATCGAAGGCACTGCCTTTGTTGCTGTAAAGGCGAGCGTTGATGTGAAGAAGGTTGCGGCGATGCCGCTTCCCTCCCCCTCGAGTGGTTCGGAATTGATCTTTCTTGCGGCCAACGGAGTTTACGACGGCCGCTTTGCAAACAACGCGTGGCTCGTGGAATTGCCCGATCCGATGACCAAGGTGGTTTGGGACAACTGTGTGACGATGTCGAAGAAGACCGCACAAAGCCTTAAGGCCAACATGGGCTACATCTCGGAAGAGGGCGACATGGTCACTTTGACTGTGGGTAGCAGCAGCATTGAGGCTGCGGTTGTTGTGGTGCCTGGCCAAGCCGATGGTGTATTCGGAATCACGCTTGGTTATGGTCGTGAGACCGTTGGACGCGTTGGAAAGAGCGCTGGATTCAATGCTTACAAATTGAGAAGCAGCACTGGGCTCGGCTTTGCGCCGGTCACAGTAGCTAAGGCCGCCAAGAGCTACTTTCTGGTGCGGACACAGGACGATCCTGAAGGTGATTCCCAGAACAATCGGCCGATCGTGCGCGAAACGACTCTCGAAGAATTTGCAAAGGAACCCAAGTTTGCCCAGGAAGTGGAAGGTCCGCCCCTCGAGAGTCTGTTCCCGGATTGGCAATACGACAAGGGGAATCAGTGGGGCATGACGATTGATCTCAATCAGTGCACCGGCTGTAACGCTTGTCTCGTTGCCTGCTTCAGTGAAAATAACATCCCGATGGTAGGCAAGAAGTTTGTTGCCAAGGGCCGCGAAATGCACTGGATTCGTCTGGATCGATATTATTCGGGAGAAGACGACGAAGCGACGGTCGCCGTGCAGCCCCTCAACTGCCAGCAGTGCGAGAATGCGCCCTGCGAAAGCGTGTGCCCGGTTGCGGCAACCGTTCACTCGCCCGAAGGTCTGAATGACATGGCCTACAACCGCTGTATCGGTACACGCTACTGCATGAACAATTGCCCGTACAAGGTACGCAAGTTCAACTATCTGAACTGGACCAAAGGCAAGACTGAGATTGAGAATCTGGGTACGAATCCGGATGTCAGCACGCGTATGCGCGGTGTGATGGAGAAGTGCACCTACTGCACACAGCGCATTGTTGAAGGCAAGATCAATGCAAAGATCGATCCAAGCGGACGGCGTGCGGTGCGGGATGGCGAAATCCAGACTGCCTGCCAGCAAACCTGCCCTGCAGATGCCATCTCCTTCGGCAACATCAACGACCCTAATTCGGTGGTATCGAAAATGAAGGCGTCTACCAGAAACTACGCACTACTTGCGGAATTGAACATACGTCCGCGCACAACTTACCTCGCCAAACTGCGGAATATCAACCCGGATCTGGCCCAAGAGAAGAAAGCCGCTGCGGTTAGCTCCACCGCGGCCCACTAAGGAGTAAGGAATTATGGCGGATCTAACACTTACCAAATCCGATCTTGACGCAATCTCGCCGCGGCTGGTTCTCGACAAAGGAACCAGGCGGACGGGATACAAAGACGTCACTGAAGACGTCTGCTCGATCGTTGAAATGAAAACTCCCGCCGCATGGTGGATTGCTTTTGGCGTGAGCTTCCTTGTGATGTGCATGCTGTTTGGAATGCTGACCTACCAGGTAACGGTGGGCGTCGGCGTCTGGGGCAACAATTCACCGGTGGGCTGGGCCTGGGACATTACGAACTTCGTATTCTGGATCGGTATCGGTCACGCCGGTACTTTGATCTCAGCCATCCTTTTTCTGTTCCGCCAGAAGTGGCGCACCTCGATCAATCGTGCAGCGGAAGCGATGACCCTGTTTGCGGTTGCATGCGCAGGCATCTATCCTGTGTTTCACGTCGGTCGCGTGTGGCGTGCGTACTGGCTGTTCCCGATTCCGAATACCGACCTCAACATGTGGCAGAACTTTCGTTCGCCGCTACTCTGGGACGTATTCGCCATTTCGACCTATGGAACTGTTTCGGCCCTGTTCTGGTATGTCGGCTTGATTCCCGACCTTGCGACTATCCGTGACCGTTCGACTGGAATCCGCGGCAAGATTTATGGAGCACTGAGCCTCGGCTGGCGTGGATCCGCAGTGCACTGGAATAACTACGAAATGGCTTACCTGCTACTGGCAGGTCTTTCGACGCCGCTCGTACTCAGCGTGCACACCATCGTCAGTTTTGACTTCGCAGTTTCTGTACTGCCTGGCTGGCACACGACAATTTTCCCGCCTTACTTTGTGGCTGGGGCGGTATTTAGCGGCTTTGCCATGGTGATGACGCTGATGATTGTTTTCCGCAAGTGGTTCCACCTTGAACACCTAGTGACGATCAAGCACCTCGAAAACATGAACAAGATCATGCTTGTCACAGGCACGGTGGTTGGTTACGCCTACGGAACCGAGTTTTTCATTGCCTGGTATTCCGGCAATCCCTACGAACTTTTTGCATTCATCAATCGCGCCTTTGGTCCTTACTGGTGGGCGTATTGGTCGATGCTCTCCTGCAATGTGATTTCACCGCAGTTCTTCTGGTTCAAGAAGCTGCGAACGAACATTCCTTTCATGTTCGTGATTTCGATTTTCATCAACATCGGAATGTGGTTTGAACGCTTTGTGATTATTGTAACCAGCTTGCACCGCGACTTCCTACCGTCGAGCTGGGGATATTTCCGCCCCACTTTTGTGGACATTTGCACGTTCACGGGAACCTTTGGTCTATTCATGACCCTCTTCCTGTTGTTTGTGCGCTTTGTCCCCATGATTGCGATCTCGGAAATCAAGGGAGTTATTGCGGCTGACAAACACCGCAACCTTCCTGAACATGTGGAAGCACAGCTTGCCGCCAAGCGTGACGAAATTATGAAGGTGGTGGTGTAGCGATGGCGCTCCTCGATCTGCAGGGTCTGAAAAGACTATTTGATCCCAATACGCCCAAAGAACTTTGGGGCGTGGTTGCCGAATTTGAAGATGAACAGGCATTGCTCAAAGCGGGCGAAGCCATGCATCACAAACACGGTTATACGAAGCTAGATACCTTGACGCCGTTTCCGGTGCATGGCATCGAAGCTGCCATTGGAATTCCGCGATCCATCCTCGGCTATGTCGTGATCTGTATCGGTTTGACCGGTACGATGAGCGCGATACTGCTGCAGTGGTGGACTGGCGCGGTGGACTACCCGCTGGTGATTGCCGGCAAACCTTACTTCGCGTTTGAATTTGCCATGCCGATTATATTTGAGCTGACGGTTTTGTTCTCGGCCTTTGCCTGCGTGTTTGGCATGTTCGCCTTGAACGGCCTACCAAACTTGTACCATCCGACGATGAATTTTTCCCGCTTCGGACGGTCCACAGACGACGGCTTTCTGCTCTCCGTTGAAAAGAGCGACCCGAAGTTTTCAGCCATTGAAACACGGCAACTTCTGGTGACCCTGGGCGCAACCAGCGCCGAGATTGTGGAGGACTAGCAAATCGTGAGAATCATCAGTCTCCTAGGCATTGTTCTAGTCGTTGGCGGTTTGACCAGTTGCGCTAATTTCCCGACGCGTAGTGCTCCGCTGGAAGTGTTCGACGACATGGACCGCCAACAGAAGTATAAGGCCCAGAGCATGTATCGCGGCAAAGGGCTTTTTGCCGACGATCGATCCAATCGCATGCCTCTGCCTGGAACGGTAGCCGTTGGTCATCTCAAGGACGACGATGCTCAGTTTCGTGGAATTGTGAACGGTCAGTATTTAGGCAAAGCCCCGGTGAAGATCGACGCGGGATTGCTAAAGACAGGTCAGACGAAATTCAATACTTACTGCTCGCCTTGCCATGACCGTACCGGGTCCGGACAAGGAATTGTTCCGAAAAGAACTCTTTGGCTTCCCGTGAATCTGCATGAAGATCGGGTAGTCGCAATGCCGGATGGTGAGATTTACGATGTGATTTCGAACGGCCGACGCACGATGCACGGCTATCGATTCCAGATTCTCGAAGCAGACCGTTGGGCGATCGTCACTTATGTGCGAGCACTGCAACGAAGTGATCGCGGAACGATTGAAGAAGTGCCTGCCGAATTGCGGGCGGATCTCCGCTAACAGGAGAGAGGAAAGCAAAAGCAAATGGCAACACATTCCCATCCAACCGAACTCGACAGCTTTACGCTGGACCAAGGTCTCTGGACCAAAGTCCGCAACGTTATCGTTTTTCTGTTTCTCATTAGTGCCGCAGCGACTGCTGCTGGCTACTTTATTGATCAAAAGCAATTTTTCCATAGCTATCTGGCAGGGTTCATGTGGAGTACCCGCATCCTGCTGGGAGCGATGTTCTTTCTGCTCGCCGGATACCTCGCTGGTGCTGCCTGGAACGTGACAGTACGCCGCTTTTCGGAAACAATGGTGGCAACTATACCTTATGGCCTGATTCTCTTCATCCCTGTGGCCTTCGGTATTCAAGATTTGTACCACTGGTCGCACGCTGAAGTTGTATCTGCAGACAAGATTTTGCAAGGCAAAGCAATCTGGCTGAATCCCCAGTTCTTCATGATTCGGGCAGTGATCTATTTTGCTGTCTGGACCTTCTTCGGTGTGGGCGTTTATCGTCACTCGACGGCGATGGACAAAGACAAGAACATCCAGCACATGCATTCCAATTCACGCTATGCAGCACCTGGAATGTTGCTCGTTTTTCTGGCTACCAGCTTCGCCTCCTTCGACTGGCTGATGAGCCTCGATCCTCATTGGTTCTCCACAATCTACGGTATCTACATTTATGCCGGTGGCGGTATCGCCTCGATGTGCACTCTGGTTCTGATCTCACTCGCCTTTCGAAGTGCAGGTGTTCTCAAGAACTCGATCACCGAAGAGCATTACCATGACCTTGGGAAATGGATTTTCGCAATCACTGTTTTCTGGACCTACGTAAGTTTTAGCCAATACATGCTGTATTGGTACGCCAACATTCCGGAAGAGACGATCTGGTTCAAACACCGTTTCGTTGGCAGCTGGCTCAATGTTTCGAAGTTTATTGTGTTTGGCCACTTTCTGTTTCCGCTTTTCTTTCTGATTACAAGGAAGACGAAGCGCAACCTCAAGACTCTTGCTTTCATCGCCGTCTGGATGCTGTTCATGGACTATCTCGACATTCACTGGAACGTGATGCCGACCTTGCATCCCACCGGCTTTGCTCCCCATTGGCTGGATTTCACCGCTCCGATCGCAACTACAAGCTTCTACGCATTCTTTTTCTGGAATCGATTGAAGCAACACGCGATTGTGCCGATTGGTGATGTCCGGCTCTATCAGGCATTGGCCCATCACAACATCTAGGAGCTCATTCACCATGTCAGAAACCAAACCATTTGAGCAACTTACTCCCGAACAGGCAATCGCGGTTGGCTATGAAAGAAGCGAACCCAATGCCCTTCAGATCGGAGCCTTGACTGTCTTTATCGTCGTCACAATTCTGGTCACCTGCTTTGCGGTCTACTACTGGTACGTCGGGCAGCTGGAATATACACGCCATAATGAAGTGGAAGTTCCAATCTGGCAGGAATTCAAAGATGTAAGGGCTGCCGAGACTGAACGGCTCACCCAGTACAAGTTCATCGACAAAACCAAAGGCAGCGTGCAGTTGCCAATTGAACGCTCCATGGAATTACTCATCAAAGAGGCTGCGGCTGGCAAGGTGTTTTATGCAGGGGCGAACGCAGCAGTGAAACCACGGGAAGAGGATGCCGGTTTACAGGCTGTTCTCGATAAGGCACTTGGAAAAACTCCAGCGCCTGTGCCCGCACCAGCATCTAGTCCAGTAGCAGCGCCTCCAACGGAACCGGCCAAGCACTAAACACTCCGATGAATTTCGTACTCAAGCAATTCGGAATCCTGGCAGCCCTCGCGGGCATGTCGATGCCGATTTTTGCTCAGCACGAAGTGATCGGAATGCCGAAGAATGCTGAAGAGCGGGCTAGGGTGCTTGAGGACAAAAAAACTTCTTTGCCCCGCGAGATGAAAGGCGTTGGCATTGAAGAGAAGCTGGGCCAGAAGGTGGATCTCAACCTTTCCTTTGTTGGAGAGGGCGGGAAGTTGCACCGTCTGGGGGATTATTTTGCCAGCGGCCGGCCGGTAATCTTAAATCTTGTTTACTACAAATGCCCGATGCTTTGTAACCTCACACTGAATGCTCAGGTGAGCGTGCTGAAGGAATTGGCATGGTCTCCGGGCAAAGAATTTGATGTAGTGACCATTTCCATTGACCCTACGGAAACTTCAGAAATGGCGCAGGAGAAAAAGTCTGCTTACATGAGCAACTTTGACCGCCCCGTCTCGGGTGGTTGGCATTTCCTCGTCGATTATCAGGGCAATGTGAAGAAGCTCGCCGAACAGGTTGGGTTCGGGTACAACTACGATGCTGTGCAAAGGCAGTATGCCCACAGCGCGGCGATCATGGTCTTGACCCCGCAAGGGATGGTTTCCCGCTATCTGTACGGGATCAAATTCAAAGAACGTGATTTACGTCTTGCTCTTACCGAAGCAGCGCAGGATAAATTCGGCATGAGTTTTGAGAAGCTCCTGCTCATGTGTTTCCACTACGACCCAAGTGCAAAGTCGTATGTGTTGTTTGCCACCAACGTCATGCGTCTTGGCGGGGTTTTGGTGGTGCTCATTCTGGGCTTCGTGCTCTTCCGTTTCTGGAGGCACGAATTTTTGACGCGAGACACCCGTGGCGGCAGCAGCACTCCGCCGGTCGCGGGCATCCCGATTGGCAAGAGTCACTTATCATGAATACCTGGTTACGCAATTTATTTCTCCCGAGCGCTTCGAGTATCAGAGCCGAAGGCGTCGACGACCTTTTCATATTCGTCTTGTGGTTGAACATCCTGTTCTTCCTCCTGATTGCCGGCTTGATCGCAGTGTTTGTGCTTCAATACAGACGCAGATCAGCCAATCAGAAAACAGCCCATATTGAACACAGTACTTCGCTCGAACTCACCTGGACCATCATCCCTTCGATCATTTGTCTAATCGTCTTCTTCTGGGGATTCAACACTTATATGCAAGCAGCAGTGGCACCAGACGGGGCGATGGAAATTCAGGTGACGGCAAAGAAATGGATCTGGACCTTTGGTTATCCGGACGGCTCGGTTGGCATTGGCAAGCTTTGGGTTCCAGTCAACAAACCGGTAAGGCTGATCATGCACTCAGAAGACGTATTGCACGCATTCTACGTACCCGCCTTCCGGGTCAAGGCCGATGTTCTTCCCAACCGTTACACAGAGACCTGGTTTCAGGCGACTGAGGTCGGCGACTTTGTGATGCCCTGCGCCGAATATTGT
Source organism: Acidobacteriota bacterium (assembly GCA_025354885.1). Classification (GTDB taxonomy): domain Bacteria; phylum Acidobacteriota; class Terriglobia; order Bryobacterales; family Bryobacteraceae; genus Bryobacter. The sequence continues at coordinate 18,982 of JANXLY010000182.1, forward strand.
GGCAAAGGCCATTCGCAGATGAGGGCATATGTAAAAGTGGTTTCTCTTCAGGATTATGAGAAATTTCTGGAAGATGGAGACCCCGAGGAGAAGGGGCTTCCTCCGGAGAAGTTGGGCGCATCGTTGTACGTAAATCTGGGTTGCTCGACTTGCCATTCTATTGATGGCAACAAGGGTCAGGGCCCAACCTGGAAAGGTGGTTATGGAACGATGCACAAGATGAGTGACGGTAAAATGATGATGATGGATGAGAACTACATCCGCACTTCGATTTTGCAGCCACAGGCAAATATCGTTGAAGGGTTTCAAGGTATTATGCCGTCCTATCAGGGACAGATTCGCGAACGGCAATTGGTGGCGCTCATTGCGTACATCAAGTCGTTGAAGTAGGAATACGGAGAATTCAGAGGTAACGAATTATGGCAGACGTAATTGCTTCCCCCGCCGTTCATACGGCCGATCACGGACATCACCCAGACTATCTGGAAGATCCGGCATTCAAAGGCATCTGGTCATGGATGACGACCATTGACCACAAGCGACTCGGAGTGATGTATCTTTGGGCAGTCTTGCTGGCGTTTTTTGTGGGCGGATTGTTTGCACTCCTGATTCGTCTCGAATTGATGCACCCCGGCGAAGACTTCATGACCGCCGAACAATACAACCAGGCATTTACCTTGCACGGCGCGATCATGGTTTTCCTGTTCATTATTCCCTCGATTCCAGCTGCGCTCGGCAACTTTATGCTGCCGCTCATGCTGGGTGCAAAGGATGTCGCATTCCCCCGTCTCAATCTTGCTAGCTTCTGGATTTATATTTGTGGTGCAGTGATGGCAGTCACCTCGATTCTGGTCGGTGGCGTCGATACGGGCTGGACTTTCTATACGCCTTACTCCACAACTACTGGTGGGGCGGTAACAATGATGACGATGTCGGTTTTTGTACTTGGATTCAGTTCAATCTTTACAGGTATCAACTTCATTGCGACAGTGCACAAGCTTCGTGCTCCTGGCATGGGCTGGTTTCAGCTGCCTCTTTTCGTCTGGGGCATTTACGCTACTGCGATCATTCAGGTACTGGCAACCCCGGTGCTTGGCATTACGATGGTGCTGCTTATCATGGAGCGCGCTTTCAATATCGGCATTTTTGATGCACAGATTGGTGGCGATCCGGTATTGTTCCAGCACTTCTTCTGGTTCTACTCACATCCTGCTGTCTACATCATGATTTTGCCAGGTATGGCTATCATCTCGGAAGTCATTCCGACTTTCAGCAGACGTACGATCTTCGGCTATCGGCTGATTGCATTGAGCTCCGTGGCCATTGCCCTGATCGGATTCATTGTCTGGGGACATCACATGTTCACTTCCGGCGAGAGCGCTCTCGCTGCAGGAATCTTCAGCTTCCTCACCTTCCTTGTTGCCATCCCTTCTGGTATCAAAGTTTTCAACTGGCTGGCGACCATGTATAAGTCTTCGATTTCTCTGGCGACGCCTATGCTTTACGCTCTCAGCTTTCTGATGCTGTTCGGCATTGGCGGCTTGACCGGTATCTTTCTTGGAGCGCTTAGCGTCGACATCCACCTTCATGACACCTACTTTGTTGTTGCGCACTTTCATTACGTGATGATGGGCGGAACGGTGATTGCCTTCCTTGCCGGCCTCCACTACTGGTGGCCAAAGATGTTTGGTCGAATGTACAACGAAACTGTTGGGCGTATTGCCTGCGGACTGGTTTTTGTTGGCTTTAACATGACCTTTCTGACCCAGTTTTTCATGGGCAGTCAGGGTATGCCTCGCCGCTACTACACTTACCTCGATCAGTTTCAGCCGCTGCACGCATTCTCTACTTACGGTAGCTGGGTGCTTGGTGCTGGCCTCATGATCGCGGCAGTGAACCTGATGAGTGCCCTGCGTGGTCCAAAGAACGCTCCCGAAAATCCCTGGGGTGGAACCACTCTCGAGTGGCAGACCCAATCACCGCCGATTACACACAACTTTATCGGCCAGCCGGCAATCGAACATAACCCGTACGATTACCGCAATTTCAAGATTCCAACCGACGCGGTTTAATGCAAAGCGAGAAAAGAAAAACGAAATGAGTCAAGCGCAAGAAGCGAATCTCACTACGCACGACGAGCATGCCCACGAGCATAATCCGTTTCATCAACACCATTTCGCAACAATGGAGCAGCAGTTCGATGCCTCCAAAATCGGAATGTGGCTGTTTCTGGCGACGGAAATCCTGCTCTTCGGGGGCCTGTTCGTTGGCTTCGGAGTCATGCAATCCCGTCACTCCGAAGCATTTGTTGCAGGGCACCATCACCTCGACTGGCAGATGGGCGCACTGAATACCTGTTTCCTTCTGATCAGTTCTTTCACCATGGTGATGGCGGTGTGGGCGGCGAGCAATAACCGTAACGGTAATAAGAAGAAGATTCTTGTTGGCAACCTGCTTCTTACTTTAGGTTTTGCCGGTGGATTTATGGTGGTGAAGTATTTCGAATACAACCACAAATTTCATGATGGCCTTTTGCCTGGCAAGTTCTTCCACTACACCGGTCCGGATCTGGTTCCGAACATGTATCTCTTCTTCAGTTTTTATTTCATGATGACAGGCCTGCATGGTTTCCATGTCCTTGGCGGGATGGGTGCCATCACCTATCTGATCATTCGTTCGCTGAAGGGCGATTATTCGAGCGATTACTTTACACCAGTGGACCTGATTGGTCTTTACTGGCACTTGGTCGATCTGATCTGGATCTACCTCTTCCCCTTGTTGTACCTGATTAGCTAACTGGAGAGATGAAGAAATAGCATGAGCACGCATAGCGAAACATTGGAACACGGCGAACACGTCCACGAACATAGCTGGAAAGGCTATTTGTACATTCTGCTGATCCTGCTGGTACTGACGGTAATTACGGTGACTGCGTCGCGAATCAATTTTGGTTCTTCGTCAGCAAACGTGGTGATCGCCATGACGATTGCGACAATTAAGGCATCGCTGGTTGCCATTTTCTTCATGCATCTCAAAGATGACAAGCCGATCAACGGATTGATTTTTGTGAGCTCGCTTTTGTTTCTCGCAGTTTTTCTGGGCTTCTGTATCGTAGATGCCGATTCGCGATTTGATACCCGTCCGGGAACCTATAAAGGACCGATTTCCGGGGAGGCATTGCCGTCTCTTGACGTCACGCCTGTTCCCGCCCCGGCAGCAGCTCCAGCAGCAGCTCCGGCTGGCGAACATGGCGGAGCGCATCACTAGACCTCCTGCTTTCATTTTCAAAAGACGCTCAGGGACAGAAATCTTCCCCGAGCGTCTTTTGTTTTGGATGTAAGATCAAAACTTGAGGAATCTGCACTGACGAAAACCCTTATCGCCCTGCTGCTGGCCACGAGCCTGCTGAGTGGGCAAGATCGTCCACTGAATCTCGCCTATCAGGTGGAATGGCGTCTCATCAATGCCGGCAAAGCATTCCTGCAATGGAATCCCACGCAAGGCAAAGGGGGGCAAGCCAATATTCACATTGAAAGTGAAGGGCTGGTGAACAGTCTTTTCCGGGTTAAGGATGACTATTCAACAAACCTCGACGAACGAGGGTGTACGCTCTCAACACTGATGCGAGCATCAGAGAATTCACGAAAGCGGGAAACGCTGGTCACCTACGACCGAATCCGCAAAACAGTGGAGTATGAGGAGCGGGATCTGATCCGCAATCAGACTGTGCGCAAGGAACTTGATATTCCTGGCTGCACCTTTGACGTGATCGGGGCGCTGGTAGAGTTGCGAAGATTGAAGCTCGAGCCTGGCACTGCTTTGAGCGTTCCCGTGAGTGACGGCAAGAAGTTTGTAAATGCCAGAGTTGAAGTGCAAGCCAGAGAAAAGATCAACACTCCGGCAGGCACTTTCTCTACAGTTCGCTGCGAAGCTTTTCTGTTTGATGGTGTGCTTTATGCCCGCAACGCTAGACTCCATGTCTGGTTTACGGATGATGCGGCCAAGGTGCCGGTACAGATCAGGATTGCCCTGCGATTCTATATTGGCACGGTGACTTTGCTGCTCGAAAAATTCAACTGACGCGATACTGACGCGATACTGACGCGATGCGGCTCTCTGCTCAGGGATGCGGCGATTCGATCTCGGCGAGATCCTGGTTGGGACGAACTCTTCCGCTCATCGTGCGCGACACGCTCTGTTGACTTGCGGAATCCATCCAGATTGCCTGGATCGATGCTGTGCGAGAAGCGAATTGTGGGGTCCAACTGCCAGTCCAGGTGCCATCTTCAGTGGGCCAAAGGGAAACAACGCCCTGTCTCTCGGAATGGATGGCAAGGGCGGAACCTTGCTGAATCGCGCCGCAGGGATTTCTCACCACTACCTGCACACTGAGTGGGATTCCGACAGTCCACTCGTAACCTGTCGGAGGATTGAGGAAACTGAGGACTGGAGCGCTACTGGGGCAAAGTCCAGCTACCGGCTGGAGCCCAAGGTCGAGCTCTAAAATTTCCATCCGACCGTCCGAGAATTCGATTGCCAGTTGATGTCGGGCCCAGGACTGAAATGCCGTTTCGGAAATCATCAGATCCAGCAGGATTTCAGAATTTGCGGGAATGCTTCCCTGCTCTGGTTTGACTCGAACGAGGCTGGAGCTGGCTAGAGCTAAAAAACTTCGATTTTCACTACCCAGATTTCGCAGGCGGATGCTTCGCTTCGGTTGATTGCGGTCAAAGCTGATGGATCGGTTCGAAACCTGAATCGGCAACTGTTCGTGATGGACTTTCAATTCGACTTCTAGACTCGCGCGCAGAATACCAGCGGGATCGATGAAGTCGAGTTGAGTCTGATGAATTCCTGCAGGAAGTTCGGCTGACTTTGCCCACAACCGAATGCTTTGCTTCGAATTGAGTTGCAAGACCGGGGGGTCTACCAGGAGCCAACTGCTAGCGGAAACGGCAGTCCACTCCGTGCCAGATGGAAGCCCGCTCCACTGAATCGATTCTGAACTGGATTCAATTGCACCTTCTTCTGCCTGAAGGTGAATTCGTCGACTCGAAAACTCTATCGGTGCACGCGGTTCCACTGAGAGGGGAATACGATGGATTGCACCTGAACTCAAATTACGAACGACCACATCGAGTGGAGAGAGTGTGACCACTCCATCTGACTTAGGCTCAAGCAGGATGAGTTGCGGCTCGAATGCGTCGAGGTCCCCACTTTTGGTGCTGAGCCTGTAATCGCTGGCAGCATTGCCTTCGATCGTTACCGAGAACTTCACTTTATCTGCAGCCGCCTGAAGCCAAATCAAATAGGCTCCGGCAGAATTGCGTTCACTCGAAACAGTGAAATCGCCTTGAGATTTGTCGAGCACTTCTACTCCGACGGGTACTTTTGTCATTTCACCTGCGATCAGAATCAATTCCGCATTTGCCTGGTCCTTTGGCATCAAGCCAGGGTCTACCCAGACTTCCACTGCGCCTGGGCTTCGAGAAGTAGCGGATGAGAAACGCAGCCAGCTAGCGTTAGAAGAGATGCGAATCAAGGTGTTCACCGGGCTTGACGAAAGTTTGAGCAATTGCCTTTCGGAGGCCGGACCTCCGCGAAGTACCTTGAATTCGAGCTGAGACGGATTCGCAATGATTCCAGCTGAAACCGTAAACATCAACTGCGTCGCGGCCGAGCCACCGAGAGCGTCTGTAGCTCGAAGTTCTACTTGAAAGATTCCTGTTTTGGCTGGTTTCCATTCCAGACTCGAGCCATTCATGGTCATGCCTGTGGGCGGAGTTCCGTTTGGAAAACTAAACGTGTAGGGGGCCGTCCCTCCCTCAACCAGAATTGGCCATCGGTACGACTTTCCGGGGCTAACGACGGCGGGGATTGTGCCCTGTCTGATGACGACGGCGTCTATCACCTGAGCAGCAAAAATCCGGCTTGTTCCGGAAGAATTGGCATCGACCACTCCGAGTGTGAAGCCAAAACTCCCCGATTGAGAGGCTTGACCGGTGAGCCGTCCCGTTGCGGCATTGAGCTGGATTCCTGGGGGCAAGGCTCCGCCTAAAACCTGGTAAAAAAATGGTTGGCTGCCTCCAATCATAGTGGGAGTCCAGGAGAATGCCGCAGTACGGTGGATAGTGGGCAGAATGGTGGCATCAGAAAACCGTAGTGCGGGATTCACAGTAAGCGTAAAAGTTTGAGCAGCAGATGAGCCTTGCTGGTCTCGGGCCGCAAGCTCAAAGGGGTAGGATCCCGCTTCGACGGGTATGCCCTGAAGAGTCTGGTTTAGGAGGGCCAAACCAGGTGGGAGACTTGCCTGACCGGAAGAAGGCCGAAGCTCGGCAATCGGAAGAATGGATCGTACATCAATCTCAAATTGATAGGGAGAGTTGAGGGTAGCGGCAGGCAGTGCGGCTGGCGAAAAAAACACCGGGCCTTCAGAGACAACCAGCAGGAATCTCCGGGACACGGATGCGCCTACAGAATCGGTTAAAGTCACCGTGAATGCCGTTGATCCAGTTTCGCTGAAGCTTCCATAGAGTAAGCCATTGACAGGGTTGAGGAAAAGCCCCAGCGGCAATGTTCCTGTTGTCACTTTCCATAGATAGGGGAGGACGCCGCCTGTGGCTTCTATGGAAATGCGGATTGATCCGGCACGTGAGAATGGGCCCACCAGAGCTTGTGTGAGTATGGACGGTGCTGCGCGTATCGACTGCGTAACCTGAGCTGAGGTCGTTGCCCCGAGACTGTCGGTGACGGTGAGAAGGAAGCTGTTGGTTCCCGCAAGAGTTGGTATGCCGGACAAGATTGCGTTATTCAAGCTGAGCCCTGAGATCATTGCCCCATTCGCGGTCCAGCTCAGGGTGCCGGTTCCGCCACTCGCAGTAAACGCAATACGGATTGGAACGCCTATGGTGCTTGGTGCGAGGGCAGTGTTGGTGAGGATCACGAGCGGAGCTGCCACCTGAAGACCAAAAGCCTTTGATCCGGAACTCCCTAAATTATCGGTAACCGCGATTGTGAAGTTCGAGAGCCCGCCAACAGTTGGTGTACCTGAAATCAGGCCGCTTGCAGCGAGTGTTAGACCTGAGGGCAGCGCGCCCGCGCTGATGGCGAACGAATAGCCGGACCCTGAACCTCCACTGGCGGTAATCGAAGTGGAATAGGGGGAACTAAGCATGGCAACCGGCAAACTCAGGTTGCTGATCGTCGGGAGGGAATTCACCTGCAGGCTCAAGGCTCGAGACCCTGAATTGCTCAAACTGTCCGTCACGGTGATCGTAAAATTGGCGAGTCCCGCAACGCTTGGTGTTCCTGATATCAGGCCGCTTGAAGCAAGTGTAATGCCTGCTGGCAGGGTGCCAGAACTGAGCGCAAAGGAATAGCCGGACCCTGAGCCGCCAGTGGCGCTAGCCGAGGCCGAATAGGGGGAACCAAGCACAGCAGCCGGAAAGCTGG
>JANXLY010000195.1 GCA_025354885.1 Acidobacteriota bacterium
AGGTAACCGCCCGTGCTCAAGACAGGCCGTTATCCAAGGACGGGCATGGCGTCCGCGAATGGGTAGCATAATCCGTTCTCGCCGGAGTACAGCGTGAGGTATCCGAACAGAAGCTTGGCTCCTTCAGTGATGGCGCGACACCGCAGGAGCGAAAGGGGAACTGGCGCGCACAAAAACACTTTGTAGGGGCTGTACCGCTGTCCTTCGGCGAGCCCGGTCTCCTGGGCCGTCTTGCCGTCGGCGAACTGGCCGTCATTCGGGGCCTGGGGCGAATCGATCTGATGTTCGGCTACCTGAGTACTTCTTGGTGGCCGCGAGTGCGCGGTGAGTCGGCTGGTGACGCCCCGGCAGGGTTTGCCAAGAGCAGCCGTGTACCTCCCGTGTACCTCGGTTTGCCGGAAGGAACGATTCTGCCGATTTGCAGAATCAGTAACTTGCGACGGCTCAGAGATGTGAGATAATTCGAATCTCACCCTCACCGCCATTACCGCGTTTCCACTCGCCGCACAACCTCCGCTTTCTCGCTATGACCCACGCCGAATACCTGCATCAGGCCATCCTCGAAATAGCCGAAGAACTACCCGGTTTCGTCAATCTCGACCCCTCCACCCAGGAAAGTCTGCGCGAATTAGGTGAACAATACTTCCACGACGAATTCATGCCGCGTCTTGAGGGAATTATCAACATCCCCCGCTACGAAGAAGCCATGTTCGAAAAAACCGCGACCGACCGTGAATTCATCGAAGACCAGAGCGACTTTCTCCGCACCAGCGTCGTAAAAGCACAGCGCGCGGCCCATCGTCATCTGCTCGAAAAATACCTCCACCTCTCCACTTCACTCTCTACTCCACCGGCCTGACCCGCGTGCAAAACCACGCCTACAGGCCCGATATCGACGGGCTCCGCGCCATCGCCGTCCTTTCCGTTCTCGGTTTTCACGCCTTCCCCCGCCTCGTTCCCGGTGGCTTCGTCGGCGTCGACATATTCTTCGTCATATCCGGCTACCTGATTTCCGGCATTCTGCTCGCCCAAAGCGAAGCGGGCAACCTCAGCATCCCCGGCTTCTACGCAAGGCGGATCAAACGAATCTTCCCCGCGCTGTCTCTGGTCCTCGCCACCACCCTCGCGCTCGGCTGGTGCATCCTGTCTCCCGACGAAATGAGCCGGCTCGGCAAGGATGTCGCAGCCAGTGCCGGTTTCGTTTCGAATATCCGGCTTTGGGGCGAATCCGGCTACTTCGATCACGATTCCGCCTCGAAACCCCTGCTCCATCTATGGTCGCTCGGCATTGAAGAACAGTTCTACATCCTGTGGCCACCAGTCGTTCTTCTGCTGGCGCGAAAAAGAAAAACGTTTGGAGTGCTGGTACCGGTCTTCACCGCAATCTCTTTTCTCTCCAGCCTGTGGCTCGCCAGCCGATCACAAAACGCCGCATTCTACCTGCCCGTGGGCCGCTTCTGGGAACTGCTGGCTGGCGGATTACTCGCCGCGCACGGCAGCAAACTCCGCCCTTCCGCAGCACGTGGCTGGTGCGGGGCCGCGCTCGTCGCGGGCTCAGTCTTTCTGCTGAATCAGGAGATGCTGTTCCCCGGCTGGTGGGCGCTCCTGCCAGTCGCCGGCGCTTTCCTGCTGATCTCCGCAGGCTCGGATACCTGGCCTAACCGCCGGCTGCTGTCAACCCCCGCGCTCGTCTTCATCGGGCTGATCAGTTACCCGCTCTACCTTTGGCACTGGCCGCTGCTCGTATTCGCCAGGCTGATCCTGTTCGACACCCCGCCCGCCTTCGTCCGTGTCCTTCTGATCCTGCTCAGCGGACTACTGGCCTGGCTCACCTGCCGCGAAATCGAGCGGCCAGTCAGAGGCACACCAGGCTGGGCAGTGCCGGGCGCGCTCTGTTCATTGTTGGCAGTGATCGCGATAACAGGTCTCTTCATACGCGCACCAGATCCCCTCGCCCTGCTTCATGCCAGCATGACAAACGGAACAGGCCTCAACGGCTTGACGCAAGATGGTTGCGGCATGTTGAAAGGCCACGAAAACATGACCTATTGCCGGTCGGATTCCAGACAGCCTCCTGTCTACGCACTCATCGGCGACAGCCACGCCGGTGCTCTCTTCCCAGCCCTGGTCAGAGAGTCAAAAACCGGCGAGCGCTGGACGCTGCTCGGCAAAAGCGGTTGCCTTCCCGCCCTCGGTATTACAAGGCTGGCTGTGCGTGATCCTGACGTCGCACGCGACTGTGCCAGCGCCGCAGATCAACTGGTACACGCCGTCGCCGCAAACCCACAACTAACCACCGTCACAATCGCAATCGCAGCCCGTGTAACCGGCACTCTCATCCCGGAACTTAGCGAAGGTCTTCCCCCGAACTATGCCCGCACCGGAAGCCACCAGGCTGATCCGAACGCAGTCGCGACCGGACTCTCCGCCACCATCGACCTGCTCACAACCTCCGGCAAACGTGTCGTCCTAGTCGTAGACAACCCGGCCCTGCCAGACCCCACCAACTGCCTTCGCTCCATAAGAGGCCTGGGACTCCGCGTGAACCCTGCCTGTTCCATCTCCCGAACCCGCGCCGACGCAGACTACCGCAACTATCGCGCCCTGATTGCTGACCTTCACCACCGTCATCCCGGCTTGATAGTTTTCGACCCAACCGATCTGCTCTGCCCGCGCGACCAATGCCGCGTCATCAACAACGAAGTTTACTGGTACAGCTACTCTGACCATCTTTCAGACACCGGAGCCGACATCGTCGCCCGTGCCTTAAATGGCGCTCTGCCCCGGTGACGGCGCGATAGCACCTGCTGACGCCCGCCAGGTAACTGCTGTATATGACCATCCCGCCTGCGGTAACGCCTGAAACACTGCCCTCCCGACGCCGTCATCATGCAACTGCTGTTTTCGAAGATGGTCTTCTTTTCCATTTCCGCTGCCGCCAGACTGGGGATCGCCGATCATCTCCCAGCAACTCCACGCAACCTCGAAGACCTTGCACGGGACACCGCCACCCATGCGCCCTCGCTATACCGCGTGCTGCGCCTTCTCGTCAGTATCGGTGTCTTTGCCGAGGGCCAGGCGCGACACTTTGCCCTCAACCCCGTCGGCGAACTGCTCCAGTCCAGCCACCCCCGGTCCATGCGCGACATGGCCATCATGTTCTCCGATCCATGGCAGTCAGACAGCTACCAGTACATGACCGGGTCTATCCGCACGGGCACGGACGGCACCACGCTCGCCTATGGCAAACACGCTTTTGAACTCTTCCACGACATTCCCGGACAGGCTCACAATTTTCACCGCGCCATGACCAGTTTTTCGGGTGCGGCGGCCGCTGCCATTCTTGACGTCGCTGATTTTTCAGGCTTCTCGCGAATTGCCGATTGTGGCGGAGGCCATGGTCTTCTCCTCAGCCGCATCCTCGCCAAATTCCCAGGCCTCCACGGAGTCGTTTTTGATCTTCCCGAAGTTGTTTCCGGAGCTCCCTCCGCCGGCTATTTCGCGGCCACCGAAAACCGAGCCACGTTCGAAGGGGGTAGTATTTTCGAACGTGTCCCCGAAGGCTGCGACGCCTGCATCATGAAACACATTGTGCATGACTGGGACGCCGGCAGTTGTCGCCGCATCCTTAACTCTCATGCGCGAACAGCTCGAAAAATTCGCACCCCAAACCGGCCGCGTCTTCCTCTGCGAAATGCTGGTGCCTGACACCCCCGGTCCCGCCCCGGCGAAAATGCTCGACATCGAAATGCTGGTCTGTACCCGCGGCGGTAAAGAGCGTACAGCCACGGAATTCGCACAGCTATTTGAACCGGCAGGCCTCAAACTATTGGACATCAAGCCCAGCCATTCGCCCGTCTGCCTGATCGATGCCTGTCTGGCCTGACAGTTGGTCAACCGCAGCTCCGCTCCCCGCTCTTGTGATACCGTTTCCCATGTGGACCGCGTTCCAACTCCGCGGTCCACATGGAGAGAACCCTATGAGCACCCTCGAAACCACCCTCGGCGGAATGCCGCTGAACCTGAAAGCCAAATACGGCAACTACATCGGAGGCCAGTGGGTAGCCCCGCTCTCCCAGGCCTATTTCGACAACACCACCCCCATCACGGGCAAAGTCCTCTGTGAGATCCCGCGTTCCAACGCCGCTGACATAGACCTCGCCCTCGACGCAGCCCACGCAGCCAAACGCGCCTGGGGCAAAACCTCCGTCGCCGAACGCGCCAACATCCTCAACAAAATCGCCGACCGCATGGAACAGAACCTCACCTTCCTCGCCACCGTGGAAACCTGGGATAACGGCAAACCCATCCGCGAAACCATGGCTGCCGACCTTCCTCTGGCCATCGACCACTTCCGTTACTTCGCCGGTGCCATCCGCGCCCAGGAAGGTTCGCTTTCTGAAATCGATTCCACAACAGTGGCTTATCACTACCACGAACCGCTGGGCGTTGTCGGTCAGATCATCCCCTGGAATTTCCCCCTGCTCATGGCCACCTGGAAAATGGCCCCGGCCCTTGCCGCCGGCAACTGCATCGTCCTCAAACCCGCCGAACAAACGCCGCTGTCGATTCTTGTATGGCTGGAACTCATCGGAGACCTGCTCCCCCCCGGCGTGCTCAACGTTGTGAACGGTTTTGGCCTCGAAGCCGGCAAGCCGCTGGCTTCAAGTTCCCGTATCGCCAAAATCGCCTTCACCGGTGAAACCACCACGGGCCGGCTCATCATGCAATATGCCGCGCAGAACCTGATCCCCGTCACGCTCGAACTCGGTGGCAAGAGCCCCAATATTTTCTTCGAAGACGTCATGGCGAAAGATGACGCCTATCTCAATAAAGCCATCGAAGGCTTCGTCATGTTCGCGCTCAACCAGGGCGAAGTCTGCACTTGTCCCTCGCGCGCGCTCATTCATGAATCAATCTATGATCGCTTCATGGAAAAGGTGCTTCCCCGCGTCAAAGCCATCCGCCAGGGCAATCCGCTGGCCGCGGACACCATGCTCGGTGCGCAGGCGTCCAGTGAACAGCTGGAAAAAATCCTCTCGTATTTTGACATCGGTCGCCAGGAAGGCGCTGAAGTTCTCACTGGCGGTAGTCGCGCTGTTTTTGAGGGCGAAATGGCGGGCGGTTATTACGTTCAGCCCACGGTCTTCAAGGGCAAAAACAATATGAGGATCTTTCAGGAAGAAATCTTCGGACCCGTCGTGAGCGTCACCACGTTCAAAGACGACGAAGAAGCCCTCGCCATCGCGAATGACACGCTCTATGGCCTCGGTGCCGGTGTCTGGAGCCGCGATATGAACCGCGCCTATCATTTTGGCCGCGAAATTCAGGCCGGTCGCGTCTGGACCAATTGCTACCACCTGTACCCCGCCCACGCCACCTTCGGCGGGTACAAACAGTCGGGCATCGGGCGCGAAAATCACCTCAAGATGCTCGACCATTACCAGCAGACCAAGAATCAGCTGGTCAGCTACAGCCCTGACGCTTTAGGCTTCTTCTAAATCCGGAGCCCTGATAACAATGACGCCCCAGCAGGTTCTCGCCACGGATTCCGCAGTGGCGCTGATCGAAAAACTAAAGTCACAGCACGGCGACCTGATGTTCCATCAGTCCGGCGGATGCTGCGACGGAAGTTCTCCCATGTGCTTTCCGCGTGGCGAGTTCCTGCTGGGCGATAACGACGTGAAACTGGGCGAAATTGCCGACACGCCTTTCTATATGAGCCGCAGCCAGTTTGAATACTGGAAACACACCCAGCTCACGGTTGATGTTGTGCCCGGACGCGGAGGCATGTTCTCTCTCGAAGGCCCGGAAGGCCTCCGCTTTCTCATTCGTTCCTACCTGTTCAATGATGAGGAATACGCAGCCCTTGAAGCTGCCGGCCGGGTGTGATGCCACTGCCCTTCACACCGCTTTTCCACCACTTCACAGACACCACCTCTTTGCGGAACAGTTGAGGGTTCGATTTAACTTATGGCGAGAGAATTCCAGATAACGCAAAGCCTTGCGGCAGGCATTCTGATAGCGCTTGCGACATGTTCGTTGAGTCTTTCACAAACTGTTCCCACGACTGCGTTGAAGGAGGCCAATGCAGTGCTCGCAGCGTCGAAGAGCGAAGAGGCCGCGACGGCATTTCAGTCCTTAATTCATGCGGACGGAGGAGACTTGAATGCCTGGCTGGGCCTTGGTCAGGCTCAAGAAAATCTGGGTCAGACGGAGCAAGCACTGACTGCATATTTGAGGGTGATTGACCTTAGCTAAACGGGAATGCCGCCGATGTTCGTGCCCGACACCTTGAATCGCAACGCGTTCCGAGTCCTGCGAGTCTCCGCGGACGCAACGCTGTCCGAGATTCACAAGGCCGCGGGAGCAATGCGGCGCGCGGTTGCTTTGGGCATTGTGAGCACAACCGAAGTCGATGTGCCACTCCTGGGTGAGATTCCACGCACCGAGGCAGCCATTAGGGCGGCTCTTGGTCGGCTGGAGAACCCGACTCAGCGTCTCAAAGACAGGCTCTTCTGGTTTTGTGCGGCTCCCGAGTCGCGGACCGGAGGAGCCCCGCATCGCGCGAATGAGCCTGATCGGACCCTCTGGAGTCACAACGAGGCCCTTCGCGGCCTCGTTGCCGCTCTCGGGGCCGGTTGGGACAATGCGGGCCTCTCGCTCTGGACTCAGGCTATTCGAGCATGGCATAAGGTAGTCTCCGACGACGCCTATTGGGGCAACGCCCTGGAAATCGAACAACAAGGGGATTTCGAGCCCACGGCGTTCCCTTCAGAAATCGACGGACTGCGTGACGAAGCGGTCCAGTTGGCTGCGGAGCCATTGGTGGTGTCAGGTCGCGACGCCCTTGCGCGCGATGACTCGTCAACCGTCCGTCGCATTTTGGGTGCGATCACGGGACTGTCCGACACTGGGCGGTGGGCTGTAATCGCAACCCATGATATTGCGGCTCCCGCTATCGAAAGCTTCCGAAGAAAGTGCCGCGCGGTGCATGAAGAACTGGGCTCGCAGATTATCAGGGACGAGCATGCCGGTGAGCGCAATAAGAGCACATGTGGCGCTGAGATCAACCGTTTCCGATCCGAGATCGAGCCCGGACTGAACCAGTTGATTCAGATCTTGCCACCGAATCACCCGGCCGTTCAAGAATCGCGAGAAAAAGCCGCACTCTGCCTGAGCGCGAATCGCGGCTATGACACGCGGGGTTTCGTGGCCGCAACGCGTGAACTGAACGTGACGCCCCATGTGGCGCAAAACAACTCGAATCGGCGCAGCGCGATTGACGGGCGCACAACACGGCATGAAGGTTATGAGGTGAGTCAGAGAAAGCGCAAGCGGGTGGAGGAGGTCTTCGGATGGATGAAGACCGTGGCGCTGCAACGCAAAACGCGGTTCCGGGGAGCGGATTGGGTGGGCTGGATGTTTACTCTCTCAGCGGCGGCTTACAACCTGGTGAGGATGCGCAATCTTCAGACTGCAACCGCATAGCGAGACGTGTGTCCGGCGACCCGAAAACGGGTTCCTGGACACCTCCGATCTCCCCTGCGGCAATCATTTCAGCCCTGCCGCGCACTTCCCGTTCCCCTTTACCCAAGCCAAATCCGTAACTCGCGTCAGCGATGTTAGTTTTTCAGCAGCTTGCTATTCTGGCAAGGTGGCCGAACAACACAAAAAGCTCTCCCATTTCGCGGAACTCGACGGCATCCGCGGACTGATGGCATTGTGGGTCCTTGTCGCGCATTGCCAAATCTGGAGCGGAGTTACTTCATTCCGCGTTCCCGATCCCAAGATGGCAGTGGATGTCTTCATGATCCTATCCGGCTTCCTGATGTCGCATCAGGCTCGCGTGAGAAACTTTGGCGGCCTGCCCGGAGAGACGGTCACTTTCTGGGTACGCCGATTCTTCCGGATTGCACCTGTCTACTATGTCATTCTGGCTACCGTGTTTTTGTTTCATGGGCTCTTCGCGGCTGGTGCTTTCGGATTACAGGAATTGAACAGGGCAAGATGGCCAATTGATAGTGCCTACGCCCCAAACCGCATTATTTTCGATACAAAAAGCCTCTTTGCTCATTTAACGTTCATTTTCGGCTTGATCCCGAAATATTCATACTCGACCTTCACGGGAGACTGGAGCATAGGTCTTGAGATGCAGTTTTATGCGTTGTTTCCTGTTTTATGGCTCACACTGCGTCGCTTCAAGGTGATTTGGGTGGTGTTGGGATCAATCCTCCTATTCAGGATCTCTGCCCACTTTGTTGCCGGTCGATTCACTGAACCGTCGTTCCTGCCGCTCAAGGTGCATATTTTCATCGCCGGCATGCTTCTGTACGAAGCCAGTTACATTTTCCGGAAAGACGAACGGCGTGGAGTGACCGTATTGTTGGGGACTGTCTTGCTATGCTCATTCGCCAGCGTGCCCGCGATGGTCATCCTCGCGATCGTCGCAATATTTGCCTTTGTCAATCTCGAGAATTATCGCGCTGTAGCGCTGATCAAGGACTCCCTTTCAGGCCGTGTCGGTAAGTTCTTTGGTGATGTCTCGTATGATGTGTACCTCCTGCATAGCCTCGTCATTTGTCTTCTCGGGCTTGTTACCCTTCCGGGCAATCCCGAGTTTCGTTTTCTGGTGATGTTACTGGTAGTGGCACCTACGTCCTATCTGCTGGCATTTATTGCCCACAAGCTCATAGAAGGGCCTGGCATTGAACTCGGTAAGACAGTCGCTCGATTGAGCACCGGGTCCTGGTTGAACACGTAATGCACGCCTGAAAGAGCTGTGTGGCGCTGGAGCCCCTTACGACCGTGAGTTTTCAACGGTTGCTCGTGCAACGGGGGCTTTCGCGGAGCATTCTAGACGACCGACAGGCGTGTGACCCGATGTGTCGCCTTGTGACGGAAGGTACCTCCGAAAGAATCCGCCGTGTCGCGTTCTGCTGGTGGAAAAGACAGGCCGCCTGTATCGCAACATGCGTGACTACGTGACCATTGACGAGATTGAAGGCATCGAGATTCACCTCGTCAAAGAGGGTTCGGTGATAAGCCGGGAGTCGCTCTCCCAGGACAAGTTTATCCACGGCATCAAATTGTTGATGGCGAAAAACTACATCGACAACCTCAGCGAGGAAACGCGGACGGGCATGATCGAAAAAGCATCTCAGGGAATCTGGCCATCCTATGCACCAATCGGATATCTGAACACCGACGGCGCGAACGGCAAGCGCACAATTATCCCCGATCCTGCCCGCGCACCGCTCGTGCGGCAACTCTACGAACTCTGCGCAACGGGGAAACACTCCCTCAAGGAACTAACCGTAATTGCTCAGACGGGGCCTCTGACGCGCGGAGGTGTACTCCCGAGATCGACAGTGGGCAAGGTCCTTCGCAACCGCCTCTACTCTGGCGAATTCGACTGGTGCGGGGAGCGCTACGAAGCCGCCTACGAGGCCATCATTCCGCGTGATCTCTGGTTGGCTGCGCAAGATGCTCTCGATCGCCGCCTCGGAACGCGCGCTAAAAAGACT
>JANXLY010000211.1 GCA_025354885.1 Acidobacteriota bacterium
GCATACGCGGTCCGCATCTGCTGCCTTCTACGGATTTCACTGGCCGCCACGTGCTTACGAATCTTCCCGCTGGAGCGGATCTTCATTACCGGATCACGCTCGAGGACCTGAAAGAGGGGAGGGCACTGAGCGAAGCTTCGAGGGGTCACCTGCGCACTTCCCCAGCGACTCCACGCAATGTGCGCTTCCTCTGGAGTGCTGACATGGTCGGCCAGGGTTATGGCATCAATCCCGATCTTGGAGGGATCAAGATCTTCAGTGAGATGCTCTCGCGGCAGCCGGATTTCTTTCTGCACTCTGGTGACACGATCTATGCCGATGTGCCTTGTCCGGCGTCGTGGCAGCCTCCTGAGGGAGGCGTCTGGCGCAATGTTGTGACAGAGGCCAAGAGCAAAGTGGCCGAGACTCTCGATGACTATCGAGGTTGCTATCAGTACAATCTGCTCGATGAAAATGTGCGACGTTTCAATGCCCAGATCCCGCAGATCTGGCAGTGGGATGACCACGAAGTCATGAACAACTGGTCCCCTGGTAAAGACCTCAGCAAGGATGCAAAGTATACAGAGAAGAGCATCGATCTGCTCGCCGCAAGAGCGGGTCAGGCGTTTCGAGAGTATGCTCCGATGCGCCTGAATCCGGTTGAGAATGAACGTGTCTATCGCAAGATTTCATATGGCCCAATGCTCGACGTTTTCCTCCTCGACATGCGGAGTTACCGCGCAGCGAACAACTACAACCGGCAGGAAGTAGAGAGTGACGAAACTGTTTATCTTGGTGCCGAGCAACGAGCCTGGCTGAAGAGAGAACTCAAGGCGTCGCGTGCGGACTGGAAGGTGATTGCTTCCGACATGCCGCTTGGATTGATGGTTGGAGATGGCAAGGACAAAGAAGGCCGGAACATATTTGAGAACAGCTCGAATGGTGCTGGTCCGGCACTTGGGCGCGAGCTTGAGATCGCTGATCTGCTGCGGTATATGAAACGTGAGAAGATCCGCAACACGATCTGGCTGACAGCTGATGTGCACTACACGGCGGCGCATTTTTACAGCCCCGAGAAGGCGCAGTTTACGGACTTCGATCCCTTCTGGGAATTCATCAGTGGCCCGTTGAACGCCGGAACTTTCGGGCCTGGCGTTACTGATCCGACCTTCGGCGTTGAGGTGATTTATGCGAAGGCACCTGAGAAGGGCAAGGTCAACCTGCCACCCTCATCGGGCATGCAGTTCTTCGGCGAAGTAGAGATCGATGCGAAGACCCGCGCCTTGACAGTTACTCTGCGCGACCTGAAGGGCAGCAAGCTTTTCGCCAAGAGACTGGACCGTATCGCTTGAAATACCGGCTGCTACTGTTCGGCCTGGCTGCAGTGCTCACTGCTCAGCAGCAGCGTCCGAAGATCGCTCTTGTTCTAGAGGGGGGGTGCGGCGCTTGGTTTCGCGCACGTCGGTGTGCTCGAGTGGCTTGAAGCCAATCGCATTCCGATCGATATGGTCGCTGGAGCAAGTATGGGTGGCCTGATCGGCGGGCTCTACGCGGCCGGGTATACACCGCAGGAAATTCGTAAGATTGCAGGCGAAGCCGATTGGACGGCGCTTCTTGGTGGCGAGACAAAGTTTCGCGAACTGGCATACCGCCGCAAAGAAGACCGGATAGCCTTTCCGAACCGCATTGAACTCGGAATCAGCAAAGAGGGCGTGCAACTTCCGGCGGGCTTCAATGAAGGGCATGAGATTGGCTTGATGCTGAGTCGTCTGGCGCTCGGCTATCCGTCGCTCCAGAGTTTTGACGAGATGCCAACGCCATTTCGCTGCGTCTCGGCTGACTTGGTGAGCGGCAAGAACAAGGTTTGGAGTAGCGGATTGTTGAACGAAGCGCTACGCAGCACGATGTCGATTCCTGCAATGTTTTCGCCAGTGCGCAAAGAAGGCGGAATCTATGTGGACGGCGGTTTGCTCAACAATCTGCCGGTAGATGTGGCCAAGCAGATGGGTGCCGATCTGGTGATTGCCGTCCACTTGAGCAAAGGGCCAGTAGACCCCAAGAAGATTAGCAGCCTGATCGAAGTGATGGGTCGCAGTGTCAGCGTCGTGATCGGCGCGGCAGAGATGCGCACGATCACCCAGGCGGATGTCGTTCTGGTAGCGGAACTCGCCAAGTACAGCTTGACAGACTATACAAAAAATGGCGAGATCGTTGAGGTGGGCAAACAGGCCGCCGAAGCCAAAGCCAATATTTTGCGACGTTTTGCGCTGGAACCAAAGCAATATGAAGAGTTCCAGCGAGCCCGTTCGTCCAAAATCCGAAAGGTGCCGATGGATGCGCCAAGCTTCATCTCGGTGATCGGAGGCGATGCGGATACGAACGAGTCGGTGCGTCAGCGCCTTGTGGAATTGGTGGATCAGAGAGTGAGCCCGGTCAAATTCGAGGCTGAACTTACCAAGATAGTTGGGCTTGGCCGCTTTGCAAGTCTTGGATATCAGCAAGCTGTGAGGGACGGGAAGGTGGGACTCGAAGTGACCGCGAATGCCAAGCCTGGTGGACCTC
>JANXLY010000221.1 GCA_025354885.1 Acidobacteriota bacterium
CATCGCCGCTTTGGTTTGCTCTGGCCCAAGAGAAAACTACAGAGCTGCTCAAAGGCCTTGCGCGTACTCCTGAAGGCAACTCGCTTGCTGGCGTCCACGTGGCCTGCGGCGTTTATGGGGAATGGCACTACTGGGGTTTCATGCGTAATGAGCCGGACACTGCAGCGCCCATGCAGCGGCACTTTGCGAATTGGAGAAAAGCGCACAACAAGCCCGCAATCCCTGTACCCGGCCTTGCCGATCGTAAAGCCCTCGACGAAGGAATCTTTCGCGATCCTCTCAAACGCGCGCACGTCATCGACTACTACCGCTGCCAGCAGGAACTTGTCGCCGACCGTCTCATTGATCTCTGTGCAACCGTCAAACGCAATTGGCCCCGCCCCATCATCACCGGCACCTTCTACGGCTACTTCTTCAGCGTATTCGATCGTCACGCCACGGGAGGCCATCTCTGCCTGCACAAAGTGCTGGCCTCTCCGCACGTCGATTACCTCAGCGCCCCGCAAGCTTACGGCACTCAATACCGCGACCTCGGTTCCTGCGGCATCACTCGTGCCCTGATCGAAACCATCCGCCTCAACGGCAAACTCTTTCTCGACGAAATGGATCAAACCCCCTCCTGGAAGTGGCGCAACGATGTCGACGTCGCCTTCGAGCTCACAGACCTGGCTGAAGACATTGCCATCCTTCGGCGTAATGTACTCGAGGGTTACACCCGTGGCGCAGGCCTCTGGTATTACGATTTCGGCCCTGCCAATCAAACAGGATGGTGGGCAGATAAACGCCTCATGGCAGAAGTGAAGCGCATTCGCGAACTGCTGGATCGCTACCACCAGCGTCCCTATCAACCAGCCGGTGATATGCTCGCCGTTTTCGATACGGAAGTCTTCTTCTACACTGCTTCGATTCAGGGTGGCGACCCACTCACCGATCCTCTAGCGGTCAACCGCACCATCGCAAACCTCTATCGAAGCGGGGCTGCCATCGAGACCATCCACCTGCGTGACCTCGACAAAGTGGACCTCGCTCGCTTCAGGCTCGTACTCTTTGCCAACACCTGGCTCATGAGCAAAGAACAACGCAAATTCATTCGCGAAAAAGTGATGGCCCAAGGCCGACACGTGGTCTTTCAGGGCCTGCCTGGATACTGCGACGGCAATCGGCTCTCCATCGAATTCTCGCGCGAAACTACCGGCTTAAATCTCGAACCGCGAGCGGATCTCAATTTCACACCCGCGCTCCAACTAGCTTCGCCAGCACGCGATCGCACCCATTTCTTCACCACTCCTCCGGAGACGCCAACAGACTGGCGTGAGGTCTTCCGCAAGGCCGGCGTGCATCTCTACACAGATACGGATGACGTCATCCACACTGGCGGCGGGCTGCTTCTCGTTCATACAAAAAGCGGCGGCGACCGCAGCATCGCATTGCGCTCCGGTCGCCGCATCGAAATCAAACTACCCGCCAAACACTCCCTGTTGCTGGACGCAACAACTGGCGAACAACTCCTCTAGCTTAAAAGTGGATCTTCAAAGCGAGACGCAATTGCCGTTCCGTGGCAGCCGCGCTCGTGATCTCCGTGTAGCCATTGAGTGCGGTAATCTGGCCACTCGAATTTCGAGTTGCACCAGACACCGTAGCTCCGGGGTTGTTGAAGAAAGGCGTATTCGTTACGTTAAATGCTTCGGCCCGGAATTGCAGCTTGAAGCGCTCAGTAATCGCAAAATTGCGGAACACGCTCAAGTCGAGATTCCTTTGTCCTGGTCCCCGCAAAATGTTGCGCCCGGAGCTTCCGTATCGCGCCGTCGTGATGGGTGCAAATGCATTGGGATCAAAGTAGCTCGACCCGCGGCCAATGCCGCCGAGAATCTGTACATCAGCCAGCACCTGATCTGCGGTTTGTCCGTTGCCGGGCGAGTTCAGCGACGTGCCAGCGGAGCCCACGGTGAACGGCGAACCACTGATCATGCTGAAGATGCCATTCAACTGCCAGCCGCCGGCAACTAAATTACCAATGCCAGACTTCGCCCAGCGCTGCCCGCGTCCAAAGGGCAATTCATAGACACCGTAGATCTGCAAATTGTTCGGCCGATCAAAATTTGTTACGGATCGATTGCGTCCCCACAACGAAGGGTCGTTCCAGGTCAGCCCACCATCGCTGTTGTCGGCAAAACCGATCGCCTTCGAACGCGTGTAAGCCAGGCCCATCGTGGACTGCCCTGAAAAGCGCCGCGTTGCCGTCGCCTGAAATGAGTTGTAGTTTGCCGTGCCAAACGGCATCGTCTGGTTGATGTTTGCAATGCGGCCAATCGTTCCATAGAGTCTCCGCGAAGCATTCCCGCCGTTTACACCAACAGCCGTATTCAAATTGAATACCGCCGTTTGCCGAATCGCCCTTGACCCCACATAACTGGTCTGCACGCTGAGGTTCTTGAACAATTCACGCTGCACTGTGAAATTGAAACTCTGAATGTAACCACGATTGTAATTTTGTGGGTAGGTCACTGTACCTACAGCCGCAGGCAGATCGAGAATTCCCTTGTTCAGGTCTGGGCCAATCACTTCTGGAATGCCCGTGCGCAGACTGCCAAAAGCACGAAAACTTGTCGCCCCAGTGTACTGGGTGGAGATCGTCGCCGGATAGGCGTCGCGAATCGCGCGGAAGCTGTTCGGATCAATGCTGATGCCGTAGCCCGCACGGATCACAGTCCGCTCTGTCAGCCGATAGGCAATGCCAAGTCGCGGAGCCAATTGTCCTTTGCCGACACTTACGCCGGTATCCGTTGGCACACCGCCCAAGCCGCCAATCAACACCTTGTCGGTGGAAGGGTCGTAGCGCTCGACACCGCGATGGTCACGCGTCGCGAACGGATAATACTCATAGCGGATCCCATAGTTCACCGTTAGCTTGCGATTCACCTGCCAGTTGTCGCGCACATAAAATCCATACGAAGGCATGCGCACTGCAGCAGGATTCACATACTGAACATCCTTGCCCATTCCGTTCGGCAGGCCCAGCAGAAAATCCGCCCAACCGTTGTAGAGGTTTGTTGTCGCCGCACCCGCAGCATTCAATACCGTCAGACCACCCGTGAAGTTGAATCCTCCACGCGGGCCGCTCGATGCCTGCGGCTGAAAGTGGTTGATCGTATAGTACGTATACTCGCCGCCAAAGCGGAACGAATGCGAACCCTTGAACCATCCCACATTCGCTACCGCCACATACTGGTTATCGCGAAACAGGAAGGGGTTCGACACGTTCGGATTTCCAATCGAAGAAAAGCCGCTGATTGCAAAGCGCGGGATCCCGCCCTGCAGACGATCAGGCCCATTGGTGCCAGGAATCTTCAATACATCGAGCCCGAAGTTCGACCCAATATCGATGTTCTCCGCGCTCAGGCGCAGCCGCGTGAAGCCGATATTCGCGTCCAGCAGCAAGCGCGGAGTAATCGTGTAGGTTCCTCCAACCGCCGCCGATTGAATCAAGCCTGGAGCACGCCCTGGTTGACCACCGTTCAGCGCATCGCCCATAGCCGCACCAAGGCTCGGCGGATCAAACAGCAGGCTCGGCGAAAAACTGTATCGCGCAAAAACGGATGCCTTCTGTGTCGGGTTATAGTTCACCTTGAAATCGTAATTGTCGCGATTGAACTCATAAGTCCCGCTCGCAAAATGGTTGTTCTGGATGATGTTAGAACCAGGTGTCAGGCCCACATAGTTCGGTGAGGGAATCAGCGTGATCATTTTTGCCGATGCAGGATCAATGCGGCTCGTCGGAATCCTGTTGCCTGGAAAAATCAGTCGCCCCGTGCCATCAAGGTTGCCAGTCGCGGGATCGAAAATATTTGTATTGAAGCCGTTGAAATCTCCGCCTCGCAAAGCATCATTCGCCAGCGTGCGAAAGCCAGAAGCATTCTGCCGTCGCACTGTTCTTTCCCAGTCGGCAAAGAAAAACAGCTTGTTCTTCTTGATCGGTCCGCCAATCGTTCCGCCAAACTGGTTCAAAATATTCTTCGGTAAATTGCCGCCATAGTAAAAGTAGTTTCTCGCTCGCATGGCGCTGTTCGTGTGAAACTCATGAGCCGATCCGTGAAAGTCATTCGTGCCCGCTTTGATGGTCACATTCATCGCCGCGCCACCGGCCATACCCTGCTCGGCGTCAAAGCTGTTTGTCACCACATTCACCGTTTCAATCGCATCTGCAGGCGGCACATATGCCACGATGTGCGGCAACCAGGGATAGCTGACCGTCGCCCCATCAATACGCGTGTTGTTGTTGGAATACGAAACGCCATTGACGTTGGTACCCATTGCACGCTGGGGATTTCCCGCATCCGAGTGCAATTCAGAAGGTGGCGAAAACCCGGGAATCAGTTTGTAAAGATTCTGAAAATTTCGACCTGAGCCAAGCGGCAAGTTAGAAATCTGTGCCTTTGAAACCTCTGCACTGACGTCGGCTCGATCCGTTTGCAGCACAGCCGATGTAGCATCGACAGTGATGGTCTCGGCAACCTGTGCTACTTGCAATCGCGCATCGATACGACGCACGCTGTTGCCATTGATTGCCACTTCATTTTGCACGATCGTGCGGAAAGACGCGGCAGTAATGCTCACCCTGTACACCCCGGGCTGCAGGTCATTGAAGGAATAAACGCCGCGCTCATCCGTCGTTGCTGATCGCGACACACCCGTCGCAATGTTCAACACATCTACCTTCGCGCCAGGAACGGATGCCTCAGCGGAATCGGTCACGTTTCCAGTGAGACTACCGTAGAGAACTTGAGCTTCCGCAAGTCGCGGGCCAACAAGTCCAAGAGTCAGCAAGAGGAGCATCAGGGCTCTAATCTTTTTCATATTCCACCTTTTAAACCACAGAATTAGTGCCATTCTATATCAATTCGCTACTTCGTGTTACCCTCCCTTCGATGCGTCTCCTCGTCCTCTGCCTGGCAATTGCAATCGGCTCCGCTGCGCTTTTTCTCGTATTACCTGGACGGCAATCCGATGGATCTTACCTCTTGCCAACAGGCCAAATACTCACCCCTGCTGGCTCGTCTATCGAAGTCAACGACCGGCCGCTGGGCATTACCCTGAGCCCCGACGGCCGCTGGCTCGCTACGGTTACCGGCTCCAATTTCGCTCCGCGCGCCTTGCACCTCATCGACACTACAACGAGTCGCGTTGCACAAACCCTGAAGCTTGGCGATAGCTTCGTCGGCGTCGCCTTCTCCGCAGACGGATCGCAACTCTTCGTCGGCGGCGGACAGGATCAGAATCTCAAACGCTTCCATCGCGACGGTCAGAGCTTTGTCGAAGACAGGCCGATTCCACTCAAGGGTGCCCCTTCAGGCCTCGCCATCTCAGGCTCGCTCGTCCTTGTCGCACTCAATCAAAGCCATCAACTCGCCATCGTCAACCCAGCAACTGCGCAAGTACAACTCGTCGCTGTTGGCAGCTATCCTTACACGGTCGCCGTGCACGGCGACAAGGCCTGGGTCTCCAATTGGGGTGGCCGTCGCCCAGGTCCGACAGACTCGACGGACGGCGTCTTCCCTGTCGTAGTCGATCCTCGTACCGGCATTCCCTCGAGCGGAACCGTTTCCGTAATCGACATTCCGTCTCGCAAAGTTACAGCCGATATCGAAACGGGCCTCCACCCCAGCGCTCTCGCGCTCAGCCCCACTGGTGCAGAGCTTTACGTCGCCAATGCGAACAGTGATTCCGTCTCGGTCATCGATACAGCAGTCAGCAAAGTCATAGCCACCATCAACGCCCGCATCACGCCCAAGGCCCCGATAGGCAGCGCCCCCAACGCCCTCGCGGTATCCACCGACGGCAGCACGCTCTACGTCGCTAATGGCGCTGACAACGCCATCGCCGTCATCGATACAAAGACGCGCACCACTCGCGGCTTCATCCCGGTCGGCTGGTATCCAACTGCCGTCGCCGTCTCAAGCGCAACTTCGCGCCTCATCGTCGCTAGCGGTTACGGCTTCGGTTCTCTTGCTCCTGTCTCGGGCACTGGCCGCTCTTACAAAGATCGCCAGGGCATCGTCTCCTTCATTCCCTTCCCCACTCCTGCAGAGCTCAGCCGCTTCACCGCCGCCGTGCGCAAGAACGACACCGGCCTCCTCCATCGCGGTCTCAAAAGCCGCATCGCACCCATCAAACATGTCTTCTATGTGATCAAAGAAAATCGCACTTACGACCAGATCTTCGGCGACCTCAAGCAAGGCAACGGTGACCCCAGTCTGGTCCACTTCGGTCGAGACATCACACCCAACCATCACAAGCTCGCTGAAGATTTCGTGCTGCTCGATAACTTCTACACGCCCGCAGATCAATCCGCGCTCGGCCATCGCTGGTGCACCCAGGGCTATGCCAGTGATTGGGTCCACAAGTACAGTAACGGTCGCAACGACCAGAACCCCATGCTCTTCGCCCCCAACGACTTTCTTTGGGATGCCGCAAAGCTGCACCGCGTCTCCGTCCGTTCCTACGGTGAGCGTGGACTCAACACCATACAGCCCGCCAACGCCACCTGGACCGACATCTACAACGACTCGAAAAACGGTACCACCAATGTGAAGATCACCCCACGCGCTCAAATCGTCGGCCTGCGCGATGTCTATTCCACCACCGTCCCTGCGTACTCGCTCCAGGTCCCCGATCAGTACCGTCTCGACAAATTTCTTGAAGAGTTCCGCGCTTTTGAAAGCAAAGGCAATCTCCCTCGTCTCAACGTGATCCTCCTGCCGCAGGATCACACCAGCGGCACTTCCCCTGGCTTCCCTACCCCGCGTGCCATGGTCGCCGACAATGACCTCGCCCTCGGCCGCTTGGTCGAAGCAATCTCCAAAAGCAGCTACTGGAAAGACTCTGCAATCTTCGTCACCGAAGACGATGCCCAGAGTGGCCTCGACCATGTCGACGGGCACCGCACTATCGCGATGGTGATCAGCCCCTATACACGCCGCAAAGCCGTAGACTCCACCTTCTACACCACAATCCACATGTACCGAACCATCCAGCACTTGCTCGGCCTGCCGCCACAAAATCAATTCGACCTCGCAGCTGAACCAATGTTCAGCGTCTTCACTACCAAGCCGAATTTCGCCACTTACACTGCCGAAAAGAATCGCATCCCGCTCGACGAAATGAACCCACCCCTCAAAGGTCTGAAAGGTGTCGAGCAAGACATGGCGCGCGCCTCTCAATCGATGGATTTCAGTGAGCCCGACGCTGCCCCCGCTGCGCTGCTTGATCGCGTCATCTGGCATTCCGTCAAAGGCTTTCAATCAAAGTATCCCGGACGCTGAGTCCAACACACACCCTTCCATCCGCTTGCATTTTGCGCTTTACTGTTAGGGCTACCATGCGCAAAATCTTCTTAGCCCTCGTCGCCATTCCGCTCCTCGCCCAGCAGGTTCCCCTCCAGCCACTGGCACAGCAAGTTCGTCGTATCGAAGACGCCCTGGCCTTTATCGGTCAGCCACTCTCGGCTCAGACCAGCAGTCAGATCGACGCAGCCATCGCCAATGCCGACGGCGCAAAAGCCGTTCTGAGTCTAGAAGCCGCTCTCGCTCCTTACGTCCTCGCGAATGTCGAAATCAATCCCGAGTCTCGCGTCAAAGTCGTGCGCGGCGATGCTACTGCCGATCTCGCTCAAGGCGGCACCCGCGCCTTTCTCGTCAAGGTCGTTAACTTCGCGCATGTCACTTCGCCACTGCGCGTCTCAAGCCCCAATGCCGCTCCCATCGTCGAAAGTTATCGAGTCAAGCCTGGTCCCGAACAAATTACTCAATCCGGGATCCGCGACCGTTGGACCCAACTGAGTTTCTTCCGCAAGCCGCCCCTGCAAGAACGTCTCTCCGGCCTCGAAATCGAATATCTGATTCTCGAAGTTTTCAGCCGCGACAGCGGTCCGCTTGCTGCCGTCCTTGGCTTCGACGTCGGCCAGGGCAGCCAGGACATCGGCTTCCGAAACGACATTTCGATCCTCTTCAACGCAATCCCGACCCGCACTATCAAACTCAGCATTAAAGATGAAAAGGGCAAGCCCACAACTGCGTCACTCACCGTCCGCGACCGTCGTGATCGCC
This sequence comes from Acidobacteriota bacterium, assembly GCA_025354885.1. Lineage (GTDB taxonomy): Bacteria > Acidobacteriota > Terriglobia > Bryobacterales > Bryobacteraceae > Bryobacter. Next base: position 8,103 of record JANXLY010000221.1, read on the forward strand.
TCTATCCCAACCCGACCAAGCGTCTCGCCCCCGACTTTTTCTTTCAGCCCCAGGTCTACCGTGAAGATCAGGAATCTCTCTCTCTCCCCGACGGCTATTACACCCTTCGCTCCTCCGGAGGCCCGGAATACATGCCTCAAACCAGCGAGTTCAATGTCGATTCCAAAGGCCCTGGCACTGTTTCCATTCAACTCAAGCGCTGGATCGACCCTTCGCGATTCGGCTGGTATTCAGGAGACCCGCACATCCACGCCGCCGGCTGTTCTCACTACCAAAAGCCTACCGAAGGCGTGAATCCTGAAGATATGATCCGCCAGATTGCCGGCGAAAAATTGAACCTTGCGTCCGTTCTCAATTGGGGCCCAGGCTACTACCACCAGAAGCAATTCTTTACTGGTGCAGACCACAAACTATCGAGCGACAACCAACTCATGCACTTTGATCTCGAGATCTCCGGCTTCCCCTCGAGCGACAGTGGCCATCTCGCCCTCCTCGGCCTGCGCGATCAGGATTACCCACAAACCAAGCGCCTCGAAGACTGGCCTACGTGGAATCAACCGATCCTGCAATGGGCCAAGCGCCAGGGCGCCGTCACCGGCTACACGCATTCCGGCTGGGGCCTCCAGGTATCCGACACTAATGTTCCAAGCTTCCAGATGCCAGGCTTTGATGGCATCGGCGCCAACGAATACATCGTCGATGTCACAACACCCAACACCATTGATTTCCTCGCCTCTGGCGACACTCCTTACGTCTGGGAACTCAGCATCTGGTATCACACCCTTAACCTCGGCTATCGCACCCGCATCGCCGGAGAAACCGACTTCCCCTGCATCACAGACGACCGCGTTGGCCTTAGCCGAACCTACGTCAAACTGGATCCGCCTCTCACTTACCGTAAATGGATTGACGGGCTCAAAGAAGGCAAGAGCTACCTCTCCGATGGCCGTGCCCATCTGATGGATTTCAAGATCGAAAACGCAATCGGAGAAATCAAGCTGAAGCAGCCCGGCAAAGTACGCGTCTCCTTCAAGGCCGTCGCACTTCTCGATAAAGTACCTAACATCGAGCTACAGAAGCTTCGCTACGATCAGAAGCCCTATTGGACAATCGAGCGCGCCCGCATAGGAGACACAGCAACAGTTCCAGTTGAACTGATCGTGAACGGAAAAGTTGTGGCAACCCAAACCATCCTTGCCGACGGCCAGATCCGCGACCTGGCGTTTGAAGTAGTGATCGATCGCAGCGCTTGGATCGCCGTCCGCATCCTGCCTGCAGCCCACACGAATCCGATCTGGGTTTCGGTCCAGGAAAAGCCGCTCGTATCACGCGAGAGCGCCGAATGGTGCCTCCGCGCAGTGCAACAATGCTGGTCACAAAAATCCCGCTTCATCCGCGCCTCGGAACTCGAAACCGCCCGCGCCGCCTACCAGCGTGCCGAACAGATCTACAAGCAACACATTACGGCTGCGGCTCAGCAATAGAGCAGCAAGTTACTAACAAAAGAAAGCATACCCCATCAACGAGCTAATTCGCTCTTCCAGCGAAATCGCAAACCCTCACCGTTCTGCCACTGCGACCACGCTGCCGCCCGGTTCACCATCCCTTCCGGGGGAATCTCAAAATACTGCGTGGTCCCTCCGTGCAGAAACAGAACCTCTCTCCGCTCAGGATGATCAAGAGTATCCATCCGCGTGGTCAACACACAAACCCCGTCTAAACTACGCCTGTTCCACACTGGAAAATCCGTCGACCGCTTCGTCACTTCATCCGTGTAACCCCAGCGTAGTTTTTCAAGTCTCGCCGCAGCAATCACGCTAGCCTCGGCAGCCTCAAACTCAAGCTGCAGGTTGTAGCGCGCGGGCAGTCCAACACCAGGCCGGTTCGCCACCGCAAACAAAATCACCACAGCACCAACAACCAAAGCAGCAATACCGCCAATCATCATGCCGTTCCCGATGATTGCAATCCCACTGCTCCAGCGCAGCATCGCTCCCGTGACGAAGAGGAATCCCGACACCAAACCGAAGGTCGAATTCGCCCCCTGATGGTCCCCGCCCAGCTTGGTGAACAACACAGCCGCACCCTGTCCAGCTGAAAAGCCAAATACCAGCGAGGCAAAGAGTCCGGCCAGAATCGCCCATATGTATGTCATCGATCCATCTCCTTAGCGTGCCGACTTCATCCGCCAGCGAAAGCGCACCTGCTCACGAGGCTGCCATTCAGCCCACTCGGTAGCGCGATTCACCACACCAACAAATGGAATCGAAAACTTCTCCAGCTTCTCTCCACGTCCAAAAATCGCCAGCCGCCGACGCGGGTAATCCAGCATCTGAATCGCAGCGCGCAAATAGCAATGCTCGTCTGCACAGCTGTTCTCGTAAAAAGGAGAATTCGCCGATTCATCAGACGATTCCCCTGCGTAGCCCCAGCGAAACTTCTCAAGATCCTTGTAATCAGCAATTTCTCCTTTTGCCAGCTCAAACTCAAGCTCCAGGTTGAATTTCGATTGCTGCCCTCGTCCACCGCTTGCGAGCAGCGGATAGGCAAACACAATCGTGCCCAGCCCCAGCACAACGAGGCCAGCCCACATCAAGCCCTTCCCTACGCCCATCCCACCGCTGTAGAGCAACACCGCTCCCGCTGCCAGCAGGAATCCAGCCACCAGTCCAAACGGTCCAACATAGAAGAAACCAGCCATCTCGCTGCCCCCGCTATTCGACCCACCGATCTCCGAGTAAGTGGTTGCCGCCGCCAAACCTGCTCCAAATCCCAGTGCTGCGCCAGCCAATAGTCCGCAAAGAAATGCACCCAGATAAATCATCGCTCTTGTGTCTCCTCAAACTTCACGAGCTCTGCCCGCAACTGACTCCATGCCGGACGCAACACCGACATATCTTCTTCGCCAAACTGCAGAAAGTAAGGACGGTGATCCCAGTCAAATGCCTCCTTCGCCTTCCCGATCAGATAGTAAAGCAGGCCAGCCATATTCACTCGTGTCGTGGCATCCCCGGTGCGCGCCATCTCCAGCACCGCTTTACGAACTCGCGGCGTGCTGCACTCTGCCGCAAATCGCAGCGCAGCATCCAGACTATTCATCGACCCCGCACGCTCCACCGCCTTCACCACTTCGTCCTCCCACTCCTGCCCCTCCATCTGCTTCGAATCTTTCGCCAGATCGAGAGCAAAATTCCGCACATCGTTGTCGCTATGCTTGCGAGCCTTCTTCACAGCCTCTCTTGCCCTTGGCGTCTCAAGTTCCTTTAGCGCTTCCACATCCCGCCAGTCCCCTCCGCGCTCAAGCCTTGCGATCAGCAGAGCCTCCAGTTGTGCAAGCTCCCCGTCATCCATACCAGCGATGAGTCCCAATTCGTAGCCCTCTCCGTCATGCCATTTGTAGAAGTCGATCTCCATGCTGCGCTCAAATTGCCCCAGTGTTGTCGACGCAAAAACCTTCGGCTCCGGCTGTCGCTCCTCATTCGCCCGCCTCCGGATCTCATCCATAGACGGCATTTCAGGCTCGGGAATCGGTGGCTCCAGTACAAAAAAATAGCCCACTTCATCCGTGAACTCGCCTGAATAACTGGAGTTGTTCCTGGCCCGAAAACGCAACCCGTACTTACTCTCACGTTCCCGTGTCGTCACCAGTTTTTCCAGCAGAAAGTAAGCCCCAATCGGGGCAGCAGGAAAACTGTGCCCCACCTCAACAATGGAATTCCCCGCAGCTAGCTCTGCCCGCAGCATCTCCCGCAGCGCCGCTGGCGTCGCCTGGAAATCTTTAAGGTATTCTTGAGGTATCCGCATGGTCTCTTCTTGCAATGCGCCAAGACGATTCGCAATCGATCACAATTCACAAATTCATCAAATTGTAACCAAATCGTAATCTAATTCCTACCTTCCTCAGGCAAAATCGTCACATAGGCACCCCATGAAAAAAATCGTATTGATCGAAGATGACGCCGACCTGTTCTCACTCCTCAAGTACAACCTCGAGAAAGAAGGCTTCGCGCTGGTGGGTTCCCAGACTGGCCGTGGCGCGATAGACCTCTGCCGCCGCGAAAAGCCCGACCTCATCCTGCTCGACATCATGCTTCCAGATTCCGACGGCCTCGACATCTGCAAAGGGATCCGCAGCCATCCCGAACTCGTCAGCATCCCCGTCATTTTTCTCACCGCCCGTGCCAGCGAAACAGACCGCATTCTCGGCCTCGAACTCGGAGCAAATGACTACATCGTCAAGCCCTTCTTCGTCCGCGAACTCATCGCCCGTGTCAAAGTCCACTTCCGCGCAAACCAGTCCTCAACCAAGATCCTTAAGGCTGGCGACCTCGAACTCGACCGTAGCTCCTGCCGCGTCAAGCTCTACAATTCCGACCTCCAGCTCACCGCAACCGAATTTCGTCTGCTCGAATTTCTGATGACCCGCCCTGGCGTGGTCTTCAGTCGCGAACAGCTTCTCGATGCTGTCTGGGGCCACGACCGCGCCGTCACCGACCGCACTGTCGACGTCTACATCCTTCGTCTCCGTCAGAAGATCGAAGCTGATGCCACCGCACCCATCTTCATTCGCAGCGTCCGCGGCTTCGGTTACAGCTTCAACGAAAGCGTCTTCAACACGCTCACCGCCACCGCTTAACTGGCCAAAATCCACCACTGCTGGCTAGAATCGACCAACAACGCTGTTTCGATTCGATTGTGTTTTCAATGGTTTAGGAATTGGCAATCCAGTTGCATTCCATCTGGCATCTCGTAAAGGAAGTCCAGATGTCCAACTATAAATTTTTTCTAAAATCGACACTCGCATTCGCAATCACAGTCTCCCTCCCGCTTCTTGCCCAGCAACCCGATCCGGAGCCGAATCAGAACCTGCAACAGCGGAATGCCAACGCATCCCAGCTCATTCTTCCTGCCGGCTCCTGGATCTCGGTCCGCGTCAACCAGCCACTGTCAAGCGACCGCAACCAACCCGGAGACGGCTTCACTGCCACTCTCGCCCAGCCCATCATTGCTGACGGAATCGTTGTTGCGCGTCGAGGTCAAACTCTCGCCGGCCGTGTTGCCGAAGCTGTCAAAGCCGGCCGGGTCAAAGGAACGTCCCGCCTCAGCGTTGAGGTGACTGAGCTGAGTCTCGTCGATGGCCAGCAAATCCCCGTTCGTGCGCAACTGGTTCAAAGCTCCGGCGGCACCTCAAAGGGCCGCGACGCAGCCGCCATCGCCGCAACAACAGGGACAGGAGCACTGATCGGCGCGGCGGTAGTCGGAGGAGTTGGAGCGGGCTTGGGTGCCATCGCCGGTGCCGGTGCTGCCAGCATCGGAGTACTCTTCACTCGCGGACACGCAACCGAAATTTTTCCCGAAGAGATGCTGACCTTCCGCACTCTTGCTCCCATCACGATCAACACCGTCCGCAGTGAACACGCCTTCCAGCCAATTCGGCAAGAAGACTACCCCAACACCCAAGTCGCACAATTCGTCACTCGCCCGGTGAGTGTCTACGCTCCCTCGCCTTTCTTTTACGGTCCAGCTCTCGGATTTGGCTTGGGCTACGCGGCAGGCTGGGGTTATGGCGGCTGGGGTTACGGTTATGGACGCGGCTGGGGACCGGGCTTTGGCTATTACGGTGGCCGCGGCGGCGGGCACCACCGCTAACCAGGGGTGTGCGACATGAAAGTTAGGATTACGCCGCGCGGCGAGCAGCCCAGTAATCCTCGAATCGGCTGTTAAGTTGAGAACAACGCAGGGCAATGATGGCGTTGGCACCACGCAAGGTCCAGAACATGCCGGAACAT